>DDCX01000143.1 GCA_002336475.1 Flavobacteriales bacterium UBA1995
ATTGACGGCCATCCTGGTCGTTTCTGGCCTCCAGGCCCAAATGGTTTCCGTCACTTGGAACCTCAACATGACCAATGAAACAGTCGCTCCAGAAGGCCCCTCAGTGGCAGGCGGTGCTGATTTCGGAACCCCAGGAGACAACCCCATGTCCGACCCTGATGGCGACGGCATCTGGACCCTCACCCTGGAAGTAGCTGCTGGATACACCGGATACTACACCTTCACCAACGGCGCATGTCCAGATTGGGGTTGCAAGGAGAACATCGCAGGACAGAGCTGCGCAAATCCTGACAACTACAACGACCGTCAGTTGGAGAACATCACCGAAGACACGGTGATCAACACTTGCTTTGGCCAGTGCACCACAGACGGTTCTTGTACAGCTTCGAGCGACATCAACGTCACCTTCCAAGTCGACATGTCCAGCGAGACTATAGCTGCAGAAGGAATCTTCATGAGCGGAGCATTTGATGGGTGGTGCGGTTGCACACCTATGGATGACGCTGACGGAGACGGCATCTACACAGCCACCGTTACGGCTTCACCCGGCGGATTCGAATGGAAGTTCCTCAACGGTGGATGGGCCGGCGAAGAAGTATTTGATCCTGCGGTAGACGGAGAGTGCACCCTCACCACCGGTGAGTTCACGAACCGCTTCATCATGGTGGAAGGAACCGAAGACATCACGCTCGATGCCTATTGCTTCAACACCTGCAGTGCTTGTAACCAGACACCTTGCGTGGATCCTGCCCAAATTGACAGCACCATGATGTGTACCCAAGAGTGGGACCCTGTGTGCGGTTGCAACGGCGTGACTTACGGCAACGACTGCGAGGCTCAGTTCTTTGGCGGCGTGACCTCTTGGACCATGGGCGAATGCTCTACCAGTTCTATGGTCACCTTCCAGGTTGACATGAGCAACGAAGACATCCTCGGCCCCATTTACGTCACCGGCGCAACTGTTGATGGATGGTGTGGAACCTGCATCGAGATGACAGACAGCGATGCGGATGGCATTTACGAGGCCACCGTCGAACTTGAATCCGGAGACCACGAGTACAAGTTCAACAATGGCGGATGGGACGGCACAGAAAGCCTCGATTCCGATGAGGACGCGGCTTGCACCCTCACCACTGTGGATGAAACCGGAACTTTTGTGAACCGCCTTTACACCCTCCTTCCAGGTACTGGAAACGTGACCCTCGATGCTGTGTGCTTCAACGGTTGCGATGCTTGCGAGACCACAGAAGTGCCCAACACATCGGTCACCTTTAATGTGGACATGAGCGAGCAGACCGTCAGCGGTGCTGTTTACATCTCAGGTGAGTCCATCGATGGCTGGGCCGGTACCCAGGTTGAATTGACTGACGCGGACGGCGACAACGTCTACTCCGTCACCATTGAATTGCCACAAGGCAACCACGAGTACAAGTACATGATCGGCAGCTGGGACATCAACGAGGCACTCGATGCTGAAGCTGATTCTGCCTGCACCATCACAACCGGTGGATTCACCAACCGTTTGCTCGTCATCGAATCAGAAGAAGCCATGGACCTCGCGACGGTATGCTACGAGTCCTGTGAAGCCTGTGCTCCTGTGAACAGCATCAACGGGTTGAATGCCCTGACCTTTAGCGTGTACCCCTCGCTTACTGATGGCATCGTGACGGTGGCATTCCCCACTCCCCTTGCTGAGACAGCCAGCATCGAAGTGCGCGACATGAGCGGCCGCCTCGTGCGCAACACCAACCTCGGAGAAGGCATGTCCCAACTCCAGATGGACCTGAGCAACGAAACAGACGGATTCTATGTGATCCGCATCACCTCTGGTTTGCAGGTGGCCACAGAAGTTGTGGTAAAGCAGCACTAAAAATTGAACCTACAATACACCATGAGATTCTTGCTCCTTTTGGGTTGGATGATTCCATTCGGAATTTTCGCCCAATCCACGGCCATCACCGGTAAGGTGACCGACGCCGATGACGGCATCGCCCTCCCCGGCGTATCCGTTGTCGAAAAAGGCACCTACAACGGTACCGTGACCGACCTTGATGGTAACTATACGTTGATGGTATCCTCTTCCGAGGCTACCCTAACGTTTACCTACATCGGTTACAAGACCACGAATGTGGCCATTGCTGGAAAATCCAACGTTGACCATGCCCTTGCAGCCGACATCGCCGGTTTGGAAGAGGCCATCGTCATCGGATACGGAAACCAGCAGAGGAGCAAGATCTCTGGTGCTGTAGGCACCATTGACATCAAGGACGCCACTTCTGTGCCCGTGCTCCGCACGGAGCAGGCCCTACAAGGCCGCGCAGCAGGTGTCCAGGTGACGCAGAATTCAGGGCAGCCAGGTTCCACCCAATCCATCCGGATTCGAGGAACAGGCTCCTTGAACAATGCGGAACCTTTGTGGGTCGTAGATGGCATCCCTTCCGGTGGCATCGACTACCTCAACCCTTCTGACATCGAGTCCATTTCTGTACTCAAGGACGCGGCCTCTGCTGCGATCTATGGTGCACGTGGTGGAAACGGTGTAATCCTGGTCACCACCAAAAAAGGCGCCAAAGGGCAGCCTGCACAGGTGACCTACGACACCTACTACGGCTTCCAAGAGCCTTGGAAAAAAATCGGCCTCCTCAATGCTGAGGAGTACGCCATCTTGATGAACGAAAGCCGCGCCGCTGCCGGACTCGTCCCCCTCTCCCAGTTGGCAGACCCCACCAGCCTCGGTGAAGGCACCGATTGGCAAGACGCCCTGTTTGAGCGCGCGCCCATGGTGAACCACAGTTTCAACTTTACCAAGGGTACTGCCACCAGTTCGACCGCCATCGGCGGAAGCCACTTCGCCCAAGACGGCATCATCGGCGGAGAGAAAGGACGCTTCGAGCGCACGACGTTCCGAGTGAGCACCCAGCAAGATGCCGGAGACCGCTTCCGCATCGGACAAACGGTGAACTTCACCCACATCAGCCGCAATGCGCTGGCTGAAAACAATGAATTCGCGACCCCTGTCGTTCGGGCCTTGAACATGGACCCCGTTACGCCCGTTTCGCGCCCAGACGGCTCATACGCTTACACCGAATTGATCGGAAGCGACATTGCCAACCCCATCAACCAGGTGGCCACCACTTACGACAACTGGATGACCAACCGCTTTGTCGGAAACCTTTTCGGTGAATACGACCTGTTGAAGGAATTGAAGTTCCGCTCCTCGGTCAACATTGACCTTTCACTGGGCTCCCAGAAAATCTTCCTCCCCCAATACGACTTGGGAGTTGGAGAGAATGACCCCAACCGACCTGCTTACGAGTGGCGCGAGGTCAACGGACTCATCCGCAACGAAAACAAGTGGTCCAACTGGCAGTGGGAGAACACCTTGCAGTACGACAAGGACCTCAAGAACGGCGACCGCATCCAGACCATCCTGGGTTACTCTGCCCTCTACGGCAACTACCAGAACATTGGCACATACCGAGACAGCCTCAACTCCAACGACCCGGAGCTGGCCTTCCTCGACAACAGCCTCAACTTCAACGAGCAGGCCCCCAACGCCAGCGGAGGTTTCGGCGAGAGCTCCTACCTCTCCACGTTT
Source organism: Flavobacteriales bacterium UBA1995 (assembly GCA_002336475.1). Classification (GTDB taxonomy): domain Bacteria; phylum Bacteroidota; class Bacteroidia; order Flavobacteriales_D; family Sanyastnellaceae; genus UBA8752. Next base: position 3,599 of record DDCX01000143.1, read on the forward strand.
GCGCGTGTGCAGTACGAACTCGGAGACCGGTACTCCATGAGCGGAACCGTCCGCCGCGATGGCTCTTCCAAGTTTGGCGCCAACAACCGCTACGGCATCTTCCCTTCTCTGTCTGCCGCCTGGAACCTCACAGAGATTCCCTGGGTAGTGGAGAAAGACTGGATTGAATTCGCCAAGGTGCGCGCCTCATGGGGCCGCAACGGTAACGCCGACGGCATTGGCAATTTCGACTTCACTTCTGTGGTCTTCAATGGACAGAACTACACCTTCGGTCCCGACCAACAGCAGGTCAACGGCGCAGGTCCTGTCACCACGTCCAACCCTGACCTCAAGTGGGAAACCGTAGACCAGTTCAACGCCGGTCTCGACGTTGACCTGTACCGCGGACGTTTCAACATCGTCCTCGACTACTTCGTGAAGAACACCAACGACATGCTCGCCGTGGTGCCCGTGCCCGGCGTGGTTGGATTCCTTCCCGCCGCCACCAACGTAGCCTCGGCCCGCAACAAGGGCCTCGAGCTCGCCCTCACCTACCGCGGAGAGAAAGGCGACTGGGACTATGACATCACCGGTAACCTGAGCGTGATCCGCAATGAAGTCACCGGACTCGGAGAAGGCGGACAGCCCATCAACACCGGTGGTATTTTCGGCGCCGGCAACGACTTCTCAGCCTACACCGACATCGGTCTCCCCATGGCGGTCTTCTATGGCTATGAGACGGCTGGCATCTTCCAAACCGACGAAGAAGCCACCGCCAATACAGCCCAACCTGAAGCACAGGCTGGAGATGTCATCTTCGTAGACCAGAATGAGGACGGCGTCCTCGACGAGAACGACAAAACCGTCATCGGAAACCCACATCCGGACTTCACCTTTGGGGTCACCGCCAACGTGAAGTGGAAGAATTTCGATGCCAGCATCTTCATCCAAGGTTCACAGGGCAACGACCTGTTCAACGGCATCTTCCGTTACGACCTGAACACCACCAACCTTCCCGTTTCTGCACTGGAGCGTTGGACGGGCGAAGGCTCTACCAACGAGCACCCCCGCATTACGCACACCGATGCCAACCAAAACAACCGCGTCTCCGACCGGTTCGTTGAGGACGGTTCGTTTGTCCGCATCAAGAACCTGCAAATCGGGTACACCTTGCCCCAAAGCCTTCAAGACAAGTTGGACATCGGCAAGTGCCGGTTCTATGTCTCGGCCAGCAACCTCTTGACCTTCACCAATTACTCCGGCCTCGATCCTGAGATCGGATCACGCGGCACGCTAGAAATTGGCATCGACCGTGGTTTTTATCCCGTCGCGCGAAACTTCATCGCCGGCATCAACGTCACATTTTAATCCAGGAACCCATGAAGCGCATACTCCTTCTCCTCCTGATTCCGGCCGTTCTGGTCTCCTGTAAGCAGGAATTCCTCGAACGCACGCCTGTTGTAGGCTCAACGGAAGCCAACTTCTACAAGACGCCAGAAGACGCCTTGTCCGCCACCATTGCCTGCTACAATACCCTGCAGCAGGAAGTGACGAACATCCAAGGATCCTCTGGCCTCAAGCCTCACTTCCGCTGGTTCTTCGGCGACATCATCTCCGATGACACCGACAAAGGCGGCTCGGGCGACGGTGACGATCCGCAGCTCTATGATTATGAGCGATTCCAAGGCAACAGCGCCGGACAAATGCTCCTCGTAGAGTGGCAAGTGGCCTACCGCGGCATTGCATACTGCAACCTCGCACTCCAGAAGATTCCTGAAATTGACATGGACGCCGATGTGCGCGATGCCTATTTGGGTGAAGCCCGGTTCATTCGCGCCTACTGGTACTTCAACCTGGTCAAGACCTTTGGAGGGGTGCCTCTCGTGACGGAGCCTTTGGCCTCGACCCAATACCAGCAGGCCCGCGCCTCTTCCGATGAAGTGTACACCCTCATCAAAGAAGACCTCGAGTTTGCGATTGAATTTCTGCCTCCCCGCAGTTCCTACAGCTTGAATGCACTGGGACGCGCCACCCGCGGTTCGGCTCAAGGCTTGATGACCAAGGTGCATGCGTTCCTCGGCGAATGGGAGGCCTGCTATCAGGTCTCTGCTGACCTGGTGGGCGAAGGCGAATACAGCCTCGATCCTGAATACGCCAACATCTTTACCGAACTCGGCGAGAATGGCCCAGGCTCCATCTGGGAAATCCAATACATGAATGCTTCCGGTGGAAACTGGGGCCAACAACTTGAAGGCACCTTTACCAATGTCTTCCAGCGTGCCCGCGGTCAATTCAACGGCTACGGTTTCAACCTCCCGACCCAAGACCTCGTCAACGCGTTTGAGGAAGGAGATCCCCGCCTTGCGGCCACGCTCTTCAGCGAAGGAGACGTCATGGGCGACCGTGGAGTGTTCACAATCGATGCAACGGGTTTTCCCCACCTCTACTACCCCAAAAAGTACTTCAACAACGCTGCTGAAGAGGCGCCATTTGGGGACCCCAACCCCAATGGACACACCAACGACCGGGTCATCCGCCTCTCCGATGTGTTGCTCTTCCATGCTGAAGCCTGCTTCAACACCGGCCGCACGGAGGAAGCATCGGCTGCCCTCGAAGCAGTGCGCTTCCGCGCACGTGGCAACGTGAGCTACAATCCCATGTCCCCTGATGCCGTGCTCCCTTTCATCAGTGGTGGTGACATCACCTTGGAAGACATTTGGCACGAGCGCCGGGTGGAACTTGCCTTGGAAGGACACCGCTTCTTCGACCTTGTGCGCCAGGACCGCGCAGCCGAAGTGATGCAAGCCCACCTCGATGAGCACTTCCCCAACAGCGGCTACAGCTTTTCGGCCGGTGTTAACGAACTCTTTCCCATTCCAAGCAATGAAATCACCCTGAGCGGTGGTCTCATCTCCCAAAACCCCGGATACTGATGCGACTTCATCATTTCCTTCCACTGGCCGTTGTCATGGCCTTTTTCGGTTGCCAGCCCACTGTAGATGAGGGCATCGACCTCCCAGGTTCACCCAGCGCGTCTTTTGACTGGGATTACCTTTATGTGGACACCGCTGCGGTGCCCTACGTTGACTCCAACAGGGTTGTCTTTACCTCACTCGCTGGCGATGGGTTCTTGCACTTCTGGGACTTCGGCAATGGCCTGACCAGCAATGAGACCCAGGACACAGCCTTCTACCCTCAGGCCGGCGACTACGAAGCCACCTACTCCGTCTACAGCGCAGGAGGCTCAGGTACAGCAACGGCGACCATTCCTGTGGCCAACACCGTTGAGCTGCCTTGCGAAGGCACCTTGGCGTTGCTCACGGGTTGTGACAACCAGAAGACTTGGATTTTCTCCGGGGAAGCTGGGGCCATCTCTGTTGGACCGACACCGGGCAGCACAGAATGGTACAGCAGCCCATTGGCTGGCCTGGTTCCGGAGCAGTACGACGACAGCTATACCTTCACCACAGAAGGAAATTACGGCTACAACAACAACGGTGGCACCATCAACCCTTTTGAAGGCTATGTGGTCAACGAACTCGTCGTTCCCGACACGCTCAACTACCTCCTCAACGAAGGGGCAGGCATCAACGGTGAAGACCAGATCCTGCTGTTGCCCGACAACGATGGATTCTGCTGGTTCATGGGCGTTTGGGACTGCGGTCCCAGTTACGACATCCTCGAACTCACAGAAGACCGCCTCGTGGTCATGGCCCCTCTGATGAATGGAGATTGTACAAACGGTGAAGGTTACTTCACGTTGATTTTTGCTGCACAATGAACATCGCTCGGACACTCACAATTCTGGCCTTCCCCCTCGCCTTTGCTGCTTGTGGAGGAGGAGAAGAAGGCACACCTGCGGAATTTCGATTTTCGAATGACCGCACGGCATTTGAAAACGAGGCCAGCTCCACCTTCACCTTTGATGTACGCATCGATGAAGCGAAGACAGAAGAGGTCCGAGTGCACTATGCCACTGCCGATGGCACGGCCATCGCAGGAGAAGACTACACCGCCACTGAAGGCGACTTGGTGTTCGCTCCTGGCGACACCAAAAAAACCATTGAAGTTCCCATCGTCGTCGATGAATACCTAGAGCCCGATGAGTTCTTTACCGTCGCACTCAGCAATCCAGAAGGCGGCTACTTGAGGGACAACCTTCAGGAGGCTGTGGGCACCATTAGGAACGACGACCAGACGCTCGCCATCACCAACGAAGGCTATACCACTCCGGATTCCTATCCGGGGATGACCTTGGTCTGGGGCGATGAGTTTGACAACGATGGCGCTCCCGACCCTGCCAAGTGGACCTACGACTTGGGCAACGGCAACTGGGGTTGGGGCAACCAAGAGTTGCAGAACTACACCAGCAGCCCCGAGAACGTCAAGGTCGACGATGGCAACCTGTTCATCTTCGCACGAAACGAAGGCGGGTACACCTCAGCACGACTCAAGACCCAAGGGATCTATGACTTCCAATACGGCCGTGTGGACATCCGCGCCATGCTGCCCATTGGACAGGGCATCTGGCCGGCACTGTGGATGCTCGGTTCTGACATCACGACAGAAAGCTGGCCTGCCTGCGGTGAAATCGACATCATGGAATTGATAGGCAATCAGCCTCGCTTGATCCATGGCACGGTGCACTGGGGACCGGACAATGGACAGCACCAGTACTATGGGACAACGGCACCAGCCCTCAGCTTTCCTGAGACCTTTGCCGATGCGTTCCATGTGTTCTCCATCGATTGGCAAGAAGACGAGATCAAGTTCTACATGGACGACGTGCATTACCACACGGTCACTCCTCAGAACATGAACGGCATGGCCTACCCCTTCAATGACGCGTTCTTTTTTATCCTGAACGTTGCTGTCGGAGGCCAGTGGCCGGGTGATCCCAACGACACCACGCCATTCCCTGGCTTTATGGCCGTGGACTACATCCGCGTATTCCAATAAGCCCAGACGGCTGGCCCGAGGCGAGCCGAACGCATTCAAGCCCCGCTTCTCACTGCGAGAAGCGGGGCTTTTTCTTTTGTGCACCGCTGTCCGAAACAACTCGGTCCGCTCCATTGCATGACCTTGGGTCTTTTACCCATAGCTTGTATTCATGGGTCAACTCGACGTCGTCATTTCTCCCGCTGAGCCCCGGTATTGGGCCATGATGGCCATGTGCGCGGCCTTGGCCGTTTGGTCCCTTTGGTTTTTTCCCAAAAAAGGCGCAGAAAACACCATGGCCCGCAAAGGCCTCGGCATCGCCATGCTCGCCTTCCAAGGCATCGACCTGCTCATGTTCACGATGGTCCCCGACATGTCCTTCTCGTGGCACCGTTCCCTGCCCCTTCATTTGTGCGGGATCAACGCCATTTTGATTGGGCTCAATTGCTTCTGGCTCAACCGAGCGTTGTTCTCCTTTACCGCATTTCTTGGGATCATCGGGGGAGCACACTCCCTGCTGACCCCACAACTGCCTTCAGGAGACGCGCTGCCCCTCATGCTCCTCTTCTTTGTAAAGCACGCGGCATTGGTGTTCGTCCCCCTTGTGATGGCCAAGGTCTATGGCCTCCGTTTCCGCCAATGGGACTGGATCCGCACTTATGGTTGGACAGTGGCCTTGTCCATGGTCCTCATGGGGCTCAATGCCATGCTGAATCTGGTGTTCCCCCGAACCGATGGGGTCATTGCCAACTACATGTATGTCTGGGAAGCCCCTGTGGCCGACAACCCTCTGGTTTTTGACTGGGCCTGGCCATGGTACCTCGCTCCATTGCACGTGGCACTGTTGGTGCACTTGATCCTGCTCAACGCGGCCTTCCGCAAATGGAGTCCTGCCACAGACGCGGGAAAACCGCTCCGCTGGTTCGAATGACGGCCTTTAGCAACTCATGCCAAAAAGGCCGAGCACGAACAAGATATCGGACACGTTGACCACACCATCGGCATTGACATCTCCCGGACCACAAGCTTCGGTGCACCCGAAGCTGCCCAGCAGCGCCAAGATGTCCGACACCCCCACAATCAAGTCGCCATCCAAGTCCCCAGGACACCCAACGGTTCCCGTATAGCCCACTGAACATCCCGTACCGGGGTCAGTCGCAAACAGTGAATAATCCCCGGCACCTAGAACGTCAATCGACACCCCTTCTGCATCGAGCAGCGTGCCGTTCAACATCCATACGTGATCCGTCCACCCATCGGGTGCTTGCAGCTGACCTCCTTCCAGATTCCAATACAACGGAGGAGGGTCAAGAAACTGAATGTCAGCAACTTCAAGGGTCGAACAAGGCCCCGACTGGGTGCCCACGTAGTAGTACGACCCCGGACCTTCCACCACGGTATTTCCCCACACCAAGGTCTCGCCCGGACACAGCCCCATCGCTGTCGTATCGAAGACGCAAACGTCGGAAGCCAGCGCATACTGAGCGGAAGCAATGGGGCCACACGCTCCAGAATACAACGCCGTTTGGTCATCGGTAGGCGCCATGACACATGGTGCCGACCACGGCTCCATTCCCAAGGGGTCGCGTTGCACCACCATCAACTCACCCATGCCTTGCATCCAAGGCGCCAGCATGCCTGGAGCAGCTCCAATGTTCCAATCTGCTTGGGCATCGAAAGAGCCGCTGCCATAGGAGTCGATGACCCAGTATCCCATGGGCAACCCCAGCTCGGGAGCATTGGATGGCGCTGGGTCCAACCGTTGTACCACCACTTCTCCATTGGGCACTTCAGACCCCGAAGGGACTTCAATGGAACCTCCCACCGCATCAAGGGGGTAGCTCCCCGAGCCATCCACCATCACGCGGTCGAGCACGCCAGAGCCCACGACCGCAGCAGAACTGGCCAGCGTTGCAGGGCCGGTAAAAACCCCGTGCTGGGAGTTGCCTTGCTTGTTGACCATGAAGTAGGTATCCTCATTGAATTGATAGTAGGCGACCAAATCCGGATCGGATTCCACCTGCATTTGCGACAATGTCAGGTGCCGTTGCTCTCGGATTTCTGCCCGGCTCAAGGTGCGGTTCCAGATCTTGACCTCATCGATTCCTCCTGTCATGTTTCGGCTGCCCCAACCGCGATAGCTTCCGACGAATTGGGCGTCTTGGACTCCAAGGGCCGGGCTGAAGGCGTCGTGGGCTTCCACACCGTTGACATACAGGCGCACACCATCCGGAGCGACTGTCATGGCCACATGTGACCATTCGTTTTGGGGGACGGTCAGGCCGCTGCTCCACCACCAAGCGCCATTGGGCCAATGGTAGCCCAGCTCGTTGTTGTCACGGAAATTGAACCCGCCTCCGTTTCCGGCCGCGATGACAATGGCAGAGTAGGCAGGCTGAATGCCCTCTGGCCTCACCCAAGCCATTGCGGTGTACGTATTGGTCTCCAGTCCCAAATCGTGGGTCAATCCATATCCGTCCGACCCCGAACACTCCAAGGCCATACCGGGGATGCCTGAAGCCTCGCATTGGCTCGCAGCCCCCACTTGAACCATGCCCGCCACGCTTTGGGTGTTGGACATACCTGCGGCATCCGTGACCGTGAGCGCAACATCATATGGACCGCCCTCCCCGAAAATCACGACGGGATTACGCGCCGATGGAGAAGACACAAACTGGGGTTGAGGATCAAAGGTCCATTGCCAGGTCGCCCCTGCATGGTTCAGGATGCTGTGGCATTCGAAACGCACGGTATCTCCTGCACAAAACACCTCGGTGTTGGAGGTCATGGGCTGGGCCAATGGCGCAGGTTCAAACGGGAAATCCGCCTGCCAGATGCCCTTGCCTTTGTCGCCTACTCGGAGCAGCCCGTCCCTGTAGAACGGCAGGCATTCAAAAGGCGCCCACCGCGCCGGGAGTCCCGTCCCAAAGGAGGTCCAAGAACCTGCACCCGCAGCACGGTGAAAGGCACCGGTGGTCGAGACCACAACAGCGCCTGCATCGCCCAAGCACACCACATCACGCAGGGCTTCACCCAGCAGACCAACGCCCAAGTTGCTCCATGAGGAGCCCCCATCGAGGGATCGTCGCACCTCATCGTCGTCTGCTTTGATGGCCCAGATTTCATCGTCATCTGCGGGGTTTAATGCAATCTCCATGCTTCCCCAATTGGTGGGCAATCCCGTCAAGGCCGTCCACACCTGGCCTCCGTCCTCTGAGCGGTGCAAGGTGCAGGCACTTCCTGAACGCACGACCGCATAAAACAGATCGCGGTTGCCCCTTCCCTGCTCGATTTCCAAAACAGAACCACTGCCGAAGTTGTGGAAGAGCGCGAAGTCCGCACCCCCATCAAATGAGCGGTAAAAACCGCTGCCGTTGCCCAACGCCAGGAAATCGGCATAGAGCGGATCCACCACAAGCTCGCTCGAACGCGAATCCACATAGCTCTCATTGGGATACATGGACAGGTTCCCCATGCCCGAAGGCGTGCCATCAAAGGCTTGCGGCAAGCGCAGATCGGTGATGTCGCTGAACCTGATTTCGTCGGCGTCCAGCGGGTTGACGTAGCCTGTAGGCGCTTCCGCACCGCCCAACCGCAAGTGCTTGCCCGCCCCAAAATCCTGCCGAAATGCCGTGTTGCCGTTGTGGTAGCGCCCACCTGACTGCACATCGGTGTTCCAACCTTGCGAGAACCCCCACAATGTGGTGTTGTAGATGCCGAATTTGCGGCTCTCATGGGTGCTCAGCTCATCGGAGCTGTAATTCAACCCCCCGTCTGAAGCGACCCAGACATCGCTGCCCAAAACGTGCATGTCTTGGATGTCCGGGTGCACCCAACCGATGTCGTAAGTCCCGGCTCCGTATGCACCGATGCGCTGGTAGGTCACACCGCCATCGTCGGTGGCGTTGAGCGCCGTCACGCCGACCCACACCCGATCCGGATCCTCGTGAGAAACCGCCATCGCAAAGTCATAGAACCCTTGGTAGATGCCTGTACCGTTCATGTTGCCCGTGGCCAAACTCGGGTGCACATCTGCATCGTAAGGCGCCCCATCCTGGCCGTTGGGGTTGGTCCAATTGCTCCCTTGATCGTCGCTGCGGTAGAGTCCAATCCAGCCCGTGTCACTCGCCTTGCCTTTGCCGATGAGCGCAACATAAACGCGGTCGGGATCTGCGGGGGTGGTGCCAATGCGCCCTCCGTGGTCGTCGGCAGCATTGGGATCGGACGGCGTAAAATATCCGGCATCGAAAAGCTGAAAGGTGTCTCCAGCATCGTTGGAGCGGTAAAATGCGCAGCGCTCCGGATTGACCTCGTGCACCAAAGCATAGACCACCGTAGCATCTGTAGGATGGAAGCGCACGTCCCACACCTTGCCACTGATCGCGGTATTCCAGTTCTCACCACCGTCCAACGTGCGCCGCAAACCATTGTCGGTCGCGACATAGACAACCTCAGAATTCCACGGGTGCACCACCATCTGGTTGGCCGAGGAGCCGAGGTTGTACAACAGGTCCCAAGTCGTGCCTCCGTTGACCGTGCCGTACACCGTGTTGTTGGAAACGAAATAGAAAGTGCTGGCAGAAGACGGAGCCACTGCGCACTGCGTTACCGTTCGGATGCCTGGCACCCCGAGTGTGGCTGGCGTCCAAGTCACGCCCCGATCGGTGGTCTTGAACAGGTCCCCCGCTTCGATGCCTGCAATGGCCACATCGGGGTTAGACGCACACTGGTCAAAACAGTAAATGTTGCACTGCCAAGACACTGGGAAATGGCCTTGGCTGCCGTTGTTCCACGTTTCAAAAGGACCGATGGCCTGCCATTCCGGATCGACTTCAATCGCGGATTGCGCCTGGATTTGACCGGCTAGGCCTCCGCCCCGCTCAAACTGTTCTTGCGCCCATTCTCCAGCATCCTGGATCACACCTTGGGGTCCAACCCGGTGCTCCACGTGCATCAGCCAATGCTTGAAATTGCGCTCGTGCAGGGTCTTCTCATAAGGACGGTCCTTGAGCCAAGCCTCCCTCAAGTCAACCACCTCGTGAAAATGGACGGTTCCGTCATACATCCGCTGCGCCCAATCGGGCACTTCGCCCATGTCTTTGGGCAGCCATTTAAATGTTCCATGCTCCGGTTCCCAAGCCGTCTGCATCTGCTCGGACTGCGCCATGGTGAGCAGGACAGCCCCCATGAGCGCACCCAACACAGGCCATTTCTTCATGCCATTCATAGACTCCAAAATACGATGGAACACCACAAGCATGCGGTGACACCTGTGCAACCCTCCGGCTTCCGCATTAAATTGAGGGCATGAATGCGACTTACTCCTGCGGCCAATGCGGCATGTCCGTCAAAGCCCAATGCGCCAAGTGCGACGTCCCTCTGGAAAACGGCCATTTGGACCTGCCCGACGGATCCTCTGTGCAGGTGTCACGCTGTCCCTCCTGTGAAGGCAAGATCAAGTCGCCGCTCTGCTGTGGAGCCGACATGAGCTGCAGCGCATGACCCCCTCCTTTTTGCGGGGGCCCTTGAGCTTCCTCTCTGCCATGCTCCTTTTCGGGGCCGGTTGTGGCGTGCCTTCCATTCCAGCCGGAGGTGATTACAGTGTGCAGGTCTGGACAAACGACACGGTCCGATTCGCGCCGGACCTCGCCGCTGATACGGTGCCTTGCGCTGTGGGCGATTACCGCCTCGATGCCGGGCGCATCCGCCTGGTTCCTGTCACTTTCCCCAAGCGCGCACGTCGCTGTGACCTGTCCCTCGAGGTGTCGCTGCGTTCCATTGGCGATCCGTGGGACAAGAGCGGGGCCATCTTCGCCTTTGCCGGCGCTGCTGGCCGAGACTACCTCAGCCGCATGCAATCCGGCGGGGACGCCGATACGGCATCCTTTGCCGGCATCCGCCCTGACGCCGACGGCATGCGCCAACCGGCCCTCGAACTCCTCCGCTTCATCACGCCCTTCGGTGTTGGGCACTGGAGCCAAAACGAACGCGCGCTGGGCTTCAAGCCCGAGTCCGTGGCCGCCTGGGCCGACAGCGTCGCATGGTCAGCCGACCTCACGGGCATGCAGGGTTGGCTCGAATCCGTGGACACCCTGTGGGTCGGCGCTTACATCGACACCTGGAGCGACAAGGGCCACGTCCTCAGCGCCCGCTTCGTAGCCAAGGAAAGCGCCCTCCCCTGCGACGCCCGCATTGACCGCTCCGTCACGCCCTTGCTGAACACCACCAAGCTCGCCCACGACCAGCGTCCCTACACCGCCTTCCCCGACGGCCCGCTCACGGTGGACTTCCACCTCGACGCCCCCGCCAGCGGCGCTGAGTTGGCCTTCATCACCACAGGCCACGGCGGACACGCTGGCGGCGACGAATTCGTGGAGCAGCCGCACCACATCCTCCTCGACGGCGACACCCTGAGGTCCTGGACTCCTTGGCGCAATGACTGCGCTGCGCTCCGCCGATTCAACCCGACCAGCGGATTCTGGCCCTCCACCTACGTGGTAGACGGCGACACCTTGGAAGAGCGCATCGCCTCCTCTGACCTCAGCCGGTCCAACTGGTGTCCGGGCGACCAAGTCGACCCACTGCGGCTCCAACTCGGCACCCTCGCCGCCGGCGACCACACCCTCGAAATCGCCATCCCCGGCGCCCAGGCCTGGACGGACAGTACCTACAATTTCTGGAACATCGCCGCCTGGATCGAGGCCAACTGAGTCCTCCTCTCCCATTCGACAGTCCCATGCAGTGCTTCCGCGTCCACGCCTTCACCCAAGACCCTTTTGGCGGCAATCCCGCCTGCATCATCCCACTCGACAGTTGGCCCGAAGACCAATGGATGCTCAGGATGGCCCAAGAAATGGCCGTCGCAGAAACCGCCTATATCGTCCCGACTCCAGATGCTGAAGACGGCACGGACTACCACCTCCGCTGGTTCACCCCCGACATCGAAATGGACCTCTGCGGCCACGCCACCCTGGCCAGCGCGCACACCGTCCTGCACCACCTCACCCCAGACGCTGCGACGGTCCGCTTTTCCTCCGCCAGTGGCCCCTTGACCGTGCGTAAGACCGTCGACGGCCGCCTTGAGATGGACCTCCCCTCACGGCCGCCCACACCCGCTCCCCTTCCGGATGCCATCGCCAACGCGCTCAACCACGCGCCAACCGAAGTCCTGAAAGCCCGCGATTACGTCCTCGTCTACCCCGACCAGGCCACCATCGACGCCATCCGCATCGACCGCGCCGAATTCGACCAGATCAACCTGGGCCACGGCGGCGTGATCGTCACAGCATCCGGCGAAACCACCGACTTCGTCTCGCGCTTCTTCACCCCCCAAGCCACCATCCTCGAGGACCCCGTCACCGGCTCAGCCCACTGCTCGCTCGTCCCCTACTGGAACACCCGCACCGGCAAAACCGAATTCACCGCCGAGCAACGCTCCGCGCGCCGCGGCCAACTCCACTGCACCCTCTCGGGCGACCGGGTACTCGTCCGTGGC
>DDCX01000073.1 GCA_002336475.1 Flavobacteriales bacterium UBA1995
GGTGATCGACCTCTTCTTCGGCAATGAATTGCGCGGCTTGCTCGAGCCGTCCTGCGGCGGGCAGAAGGCCACCATTGGCCCTGATGGCGGATTGTCGCCTTCCGTCCTTCACCGTGAAGGAGTCGACCCAGCCGATTGCGAATAATGCGCCAGTTTTTTCTCCTGTTCCTTCTGACCGCATCGGTCGTCACGGTGCGAGCACAGTGCGACTTTGTAGGGGTCTCCGTATCGGCCTCGGACACCTCCCAGGTCAACCTGTACCACCCGGGGTTCTTCTTTTTCGGCGCCACTCCGAATGTAGGCGGGTTCGACAACGTCTGTTTCTGGACCATCTATGACATGGAGGGCAACGTCTTGCATGAGGCCGAGACCTTCGGTGATTGGGAAACCCAGTCCTTCATGCTGTTCGAGCACTCGGTCCCCGTGACGGACTCCATGCGGGTGGAAATCGTCCTGACGAGTCCACTGGAAGATTTCGATTGCTGCGTGTCGGACACCCTGATCTGGGAAGAGACCCAATCGCCCTTGGGCAACAGCGCCTGGGGCGATTGGAGCACAGAGACCGACGGGTACACCGTGGGCTTGGAGTGCGGTAGCACCACGGCCGTTGTGGGGCCAAATTCAACACCCGCTTTCTCAGCTTACCCCAATCCATCTTCCGGTGAATTGATCATCCAGTGGTCCGGTCCGGAAGTGGCCGAAGAAGCCATCTTACACGATGTCCAAGGGCGTCGCGCGAGGCGTTTCCTGAATGTGGCCAATGGCCAGGTCCTGCACTTGAACGTGGCACCGGGTTTCTACACCCTCGTGCTCAAGACTGCAGAGGGGTTCAGCAGCCAAAAGCTCCAAGTCACGGATTGATCCCCTCTATTGGCGAAACATGTTGGTGGGCATGCTTGAGGATGCATCTGCAGGAGGGGCAGTTGGGGCCCACCATGCTGCCGGGTTCGGGTTGTATGAAAGCAGAAAACCGCCCGAAGGCGGCTTTCTTCATACAGTAGAACGAGCATTCATGGATCAACCCATGGACGTCGCGCATTACCTTTTCTGTCAATCTGCGACACAGCGAACGCTGCATCCAGTCACCAACCAATAGGGACCATTGGCCATCTGATCCGATGTGTTGACCAATTGACGGTAGTTGCCGCTTTCAGGAGTCGCCGCTGTCGTTGACGAAGTCCAATAGGCACCGATGTTGTTGTAGTTATAAGAGCCACCATCGGGCCAGATGAGGCCACCGCCTATGCCAGTGAAGCCAAAGGCATCATCCCCGTTGCCGCCCGCAGCCCAACCCGAGGTAGACTTCAAAGCCGTTCCCATTCGGTCGCCATACCCTGCGCCAATCAAGAAAGATTCGAGTTCAACCCAATCCAACTCTGTGGGGACATGCCAGCCTGAGGGGCAAATTCCACCATGGGTTGCAGTGGAAGCAGCAAACCCGTTGTACAGGTGGCCATGGCTTTCCAGGATGCTGCTGCTGTTGTTGTAGGTCGTGCGGGCAGGTGATTCGAGGTCTGGAAAAGCACTGCTGTTCACAAAGGGAATCTCTGTTCCATCTTGAAATGTGCCCGTCCGGAGATTTTCTGCAAACCAGCATTGGCCTCCGATGCCCACGACAGAATAGGAGTACTCGTCGAAATCTACATTCGAGACACAATCTGCCGTAGAAACAGTGGGGTCATAAATGCAGCTTCCGTCATCCGTGTCAGCCCCCGCATCGTAATTGAGGGCAGTGGGGTCTGTGCACCCGGAGCAAGATGAATAGTCGCAAGAGCCGTCGTCAACAACAGCGTCAGGATTGAAGTTGCATGCCTCTGCATAGGTGCAGCCCTCTTCTTTGGAACATCCCGCAAAAAAGACCAGGCAGGTCAAGGCCAGAAATGGGATCAGTTTCGTCATGGTGGATGGGGCGATGTGCCCAGATAAGTTGAGTGAACGAAGAAGTGCCCCGTGAGGGACGTTTTAATGTTGAAATGGATGGAGTGGATCAGAATCCGTATCCAACAGTCAATTGAAGGTTGGGGAGCACGCGGCCATAACCCAGCGTGTTGGGAATCTCCTCCAAAACGTCGGCATTGATGTTGGTTCCTGTGGCGGTGATGTCGCCGCCAGAAGTATGAAGGCCACCGATGTCAAATCCAACATTCACCCCCTTGACGGGTCGTGCACCAAATCCAATGCCCACGTAACCTACGGGGTTGTTGTCGTAACGGATGTTGTATGAATGGTTGGCGTCAGCTACGTCAATCAAGTTGCCCTCAATGCCACCGATGCCGATGCCCACATTCAACCGGATCCAATCGTACTCCTCAAAGGGGCGGTGGTTCAGAAAGATGCCCATCCAATTGGTTTCGGCATCACCTGTGAAGGTGGCGCCACCAATTTCCTGATCGACGGGGTTGTCCCCTGAAAAGGCACCGAAACCCACTTGAACTGTGGTCTTTGCTGAAAGGTGATGGGAGAATCCCAAGGAAGGTCCGAAAGGGCTGATGCCAGCGCTGACGTTGTATTCCGCCATCTCTTTGGCGCTGTCGTCCTGGGCTTGTGCATCCAACGAAAAAAGAGCTGTAAGCAGCACAGCGAAGCTGATGTAAAGGGTTTTCATGTTGGTTCTTGTTTGGGGCCAATTTCCCATAAAACCAAAGACGTAAGATTCGTCCTACAATCGGGTTTCCAACATGAGGATGGGCATGAGGTTTATGTGGGCCTCTCGTTTGCCTCCAGCATCTTCAAAGCCAGCCTTCAGTGCTTGGGCCGATGTGCACCATTCGGTGGGCAATTCAAACGAGACGTGGTTCTCAGTTTCTGCTCAACGGAAGGCCTCTACCCTTTGGTTTTCCGAACGAGGGAAACGCCCCAGGACAGCAATCCAATGACCAGCGCGAGAACGCCTGCATTGAAGAGCCTCTCTGCGCCCATGAGGTGGTTCAGTTTGAAG
>DDCX01000013.1:0-11008 GCA_002336475.1 Flavobacteriales bacterium UBA1995
TGTTGATTCTGCTGTCGGACTTCGCCAACTTCTGCGAAGACTTGGACTGAATAACCACTCTTTTTCAAACTCCCTTGGCGACATCGGCGATGGTGCTATCTTTGCCCGCCCAACGGTGGCTATAGCTCAGCTGGTTAGAGCATCGGTTTGTGGTACCGAGGGTCGTGGGTTCAAGTCCCATTAGCCACCCAAAAAAGAAACGCCTGGTCTTGTGGATCAGGCGTTTCGCATTCTAAAGGTCCTTCAAATGAGGAGGCCCTTCAAATGAGGCCTCCGAGATCGGTCAACCCCAGCGGCGTTTGGGATTCGAAACCTTCTCCAGAGGCCACTCCGATATAACGGCCCATGGTAATGTCCCGTCCGCGAACCACCGCCATAAAGTCCGGCGTAGAAATGGGGGTAGCGAGGTCCGATGCAGAGGGGATTTCAATATTGCCTTCGGCAGCTCCCGGCACGTGAAACTGCGAGGAGTAGCATGCGATGGCGGCGTACTTCTTTTCTTCCGCACCGGCGATGTCGACCACAATGGTGGGTTCTCTGAATCGGTCTTGGATGTAGTGCAAGACATGCAAAGGCCGGTGAGGTTTTTGGGCACTGCCGTTCTCGTCGGCAGTCGAGATTCGCGCCAATCCAGCGAGAAAACAAGCGCGGTGAACCAACTCCGCAGCCCGGCCGTGATCGGTATGGCGGTCGTGAAGTGCATTGGCCAATACGGTTCGCGGGCGGTGTCGGCGAAGCGCACCAATCAGGGCCAGTATGGCATTTTCCTCGTCTTCGGGCATGCCATCCTTTAGTCCCAAATTCTCGCGAATTTCAAGGCCCAGAACATGGGCTGCTGCCGCCGCTTCCTTTGCCCGCAACTCCGCAGATCCCCGCGTCCCCAGTTCACCACGGGTCAGGTCCACAATGCCAGTTTTCTTGCCCTGCATTGCCGCCATGACCAAGGTGCCACCCGCACTGAGTTCTACATCGTCAGGATGGGCACCAAATGCCAAGATGTCCAAGGGTACACGTTCCGCCATGGCACCAAGTTCGGAAGTAGGCCTTACTTCCCCGCTGCAAAAGCAGAAATTTCACTTCCCAGTGGATCGACACCAGACTTTAATGAAGCCTTAAGTCGGCCTTCTCCATCCACTAAGAACTTGTGGAAGTTCCATGCGACTTTGTTGTCGCCGGCCCCGTTTAAACCCGCATTACAAAGCCAAGAATAAACGGGATGCTGATCCTCTCCTTTTACGTCCACTTTTTCCATCATCTGGAAGCTCACACCATAATTTTTGGAGCAGAAATCGCCTATCTCATCAGCCGAACCCGGTTCTTGCCTACCAAATTGATTGCAAGGAAACCCGAGCACCACAAAACCTTCACCGGCGTGCTGCTCAAACAGAGCCTGAAGCTTCTTGTATTGCGGAGTGTATCCGCACCTGCTGGCTGTATTGACGATCAGAACGCGCTTGCCCCGAAGCTGGTCAAAAGCAAAGGACTCCCCTTCTAGCGTATTGGCTGAAAGGCTGTAAAAATCTTGAGACGCGGTCATGGATGAATAATGGTTGTTTTCTCCACCAAAAATGGCCCCTTTGTAGGTTTTAAAAGCCATAAGGCCCACTACAGTGAGGCAGGCGAGAAATAAAAGCGTCAATTGTCTTTGCATAAATGAGATAACAGCGCCAAGACCATCAGGTTCTCTAAACACAACGTTCTGAAAAACGAAGCGCCCTACGAGGGTAGGGCGCTTCTGGCAATTGGAAAGACCATTAGTCAAGAAAAATGTCTTGGACAGGTTTATGGCATCCACGGAATAAACGCAAGCAGGTGCTCAAAGGTTTCGCCGTACCTGATTTTTCTTGCAAGAACCGCCGCAAAAACCGACAATCAAGCCGCTCATACCTTACTTTTCATCATCTATACCATTCGAGCACGTTGAACACAGGCCACACTTGGTTGTTCTTCCCTCACCCATGCCTCAGAATACCGCCCCTCTCGATGTCGCTGTAATTGGCTCTGGCTTTGCAGGACTGTCTGCAGCAGCTACACTCGCCAAAGCNNAACAGACGGATTTCGTTTCGACATGGGTCCCAGCTGGTACTGGATGCCCGATGTTTTTGACCGCTATTTCGCCTACTTCGGCAGACGGGTCGATGAGTTTTACGATTTGGTCAGGTTAGACCCCTCCTATCGGGTAGAGTTCGACCAAGGTCCCTTTGACGTTCCTGCCGGCATTCCAGCCTTGGCGCAGGCGTTCGAATCCATTGAGCCCGGGGCAGGAAAAGCACTGGAGGCCTTCTTGGCGGAGGCCAAGGTCAAATACGATGTGGGAATGGGGCGTTTCGTGAACAAGCCCGCCCACTCCATCTTGGAGTTTGCGCGTTTGGACATCCTCAAAGACGCGCCGAGGCTGCAGCTTTTGCGCAGCTTCAGTGACCATGTGCGCAAATACTTCAAAGACCCACGGCTCATACAGCTCATGGAATTCCCAGTGCTGTTTTTGGGGTCCAAGCCGCAGACAACACCGGCACTGTACAGCCTGATGAATTACGCAGACAGCGCGCTGGGGACCTGGTATCCCATGGGGGGCATGCATGGCATCGTGGACGCTATGGTTTCTGTCGCAAAAGACCAAGGCGTAAAATTCCATACCGGTCAAGCCGTCGAGGGCATTATAGATCTAAAGGGAAAAACAGCAGGCATTCAAGTGGGAGGCAAAACCATTGAAGCAAACCATGTGATCGCTGCCTGCGATTATCATCACGCTGAGCAACACCTCATGCCGGCCAAATTCAGGCGCTATGACACCCGCTATTGGGAAAAACGCGCGATGTCTCCCAGCTCACTGTTGTTCTACTTAGGAATCGACCGCAAACTTCCTGGACTCAAGCACCACACGCTGTTTTTTGACACCCCATTTGACGCGCACGCAGAAGAGATTTACGACCGACCAGATTGGCCCGTAGACCCCCTCTTCTATGTTTGCGCCCCCAGTGTAACCGACCACAGCGTCGCACCCGACGGTTGCGAAAACGTCTTCCTATTGGTGCCCATCGCCCCAGGAATAGAACACGACGAATCCGCATGCGAACGGATATTCGGCCAAATCATGGACCGGTTTGAAGCCAAAATGAACATCCCGGTGAGGGAGCACATTGTCTACCGCCGTCAATACGCCCACAAAGAATTCATTGCGGACTACAATGCATTCAAAGGCAATGCATACGGCCTGGCCAATACTTTGAACCAAACGGCTTTTTTGAAGCCCAAACTCAAGTCGAAACTGCCCGGGACTTACTTTGCGGGTCAATTGACCACCCCTGGTCCAGGAGTTCCGCCCAGCATCATCAGTGGACAAGTTGCCGCTGGCGAAATCCTAAAGTCTTTGGGGATGAAAGGTCCATCTGAAGTGGTTCCCATAGAACAACCTGCCGCTTTTAGTGCTTACCAGTCTGTACCATCATGAATGCTCACCCGCCAATAATCAGCTGCGAGACTGCGCCCGAAATCAAAGCAGTACCGAGCCCTCCTGCTGCGATAGACAGCGCGTTGCTCGACACCGGCAAACCCTTGTTTGACCGGGTGTCAAAAGAGTGCAGTGCCCTCACCACAAAAGCTTACAGCACATCGTTTAGCCTCGGCATCCGGATGCTCTCTGCAGAATTGCGGGCCCCCATTCAAGCCGTTTATGGATTTGTCCGTTTTGCAGACGAAATCGTGGACACGTTTCATGACTTCAACAAAGAAGAGCTGTTCAAGAGGTTCAAAAACGACACCCACCTGGCCATTCAGGAACGCATTTCACTCAATCCGATCCTCAACAGTTTCCAGTGGGCTTTTCATGCTTATGACATGGACATTGCCCACGTCGAGAAGTTCCTTGAATCCATGGAGTGTGACTTGGATCAGACGGCCTACGACAGAGCGGGCTACGATGACTACATCGTGGGCAGCGCTGAAGTTGTAGGACTGATGTGCCTTTCTGTGTTCGTCAAAGGTGACAAAGAGCAATACCAGGCGCTCCTGCCCCACGCGCGCAGTTTGGGAGCCGCCTTCCAGAAGATCAATTTCCTGCGCGATCTACGCGCAGACTGGGCTGGTTTAGGCCGCACTTACTTTCCTGGCCTCGATTTGGACGGCTTTGATCACGATGCCAAGCAGACCATAGAAGCTGAAATTGAATCGGATTTTGCGCATGCCCTCGAAGGCATCCTGAGGTTGCCCAAAACTTCAAGATTGGGCGTGTATATGGCTTACGTCTACTACACCAGGCTGTTCCGTAAAATCCAGCGCATGCCGCACTCGCGGATCCTAGAGGACCGCATTCGCATCCCCAACAGACAAAAATTGGTGCTGTTGATGGGGTCATACGTTCGGCACCAATTCAACCTGCTCTGAAATGCCATCCGTGGGACGCGGCTTGACCACAGCTGTTTTGACCACCTGTGCTGTGTTGCTCATGCAAGGCAGCGCCTGGGGCCAATCGTGCGACCTTCTTTTGGAATTGCGCGTGCGCTTCATGGACCACAGCACATTTGACCAGGCCATAGAAAGCGAGCAAGCGGCCCAACAAGCCTCCCAGGAAGGACCTGCAGAATGTATCCGCTACTGCGAAGCGCACAAGTGGGTCTCGCACACACGGGCCGCCGACTTTGGATGGAACATGGCGGAACGCTACACGCGCTTCAAAAAAGGCATGTCCAAACTCGACAGCCTGGTCAATACCGACCCCAACGACAACGTCCTGCGGTCTCTTAGACTGAGCGTGAGCGGAACCGCTCCTCGGTTCTTGGGCGAGGACACCCATTGGGAAGAAGATGCCAAGGCCGTCCTTAAGACTTCGACCACCTCATTTTGGGCGGAAAGCCCTGACTTTGCAGATTGGATTTCGGAACTCGCTGAAGACATTCTTCGACAATTAGACGTCACACCATGACCGAGGAACACGTTGTATTGGTCAACACCCTTGATCAGGATGAGGGCACCATGGAAAAAATGAAGGCACACCGTGAGGGCCGCCTTCACCGCGCCTTTAGTGTGTTTATCCTCAACAGCCGCGGGCAATTGTTGCTGCAGCAACGCGCCCACCACAAGTACCACAGCGGAGGTCTATGGACCAACACATGCTGCAGCCATCCCCGCGACGGCGAAGGCGTGGTCGAGGCTGGAAAACGGCGCCTGGTCGAAGAAATGGGCATGCAGTGCCAGTTGGAAAAAGGCTTTGATTTTATCTATCGCTCTGAATTGGACAGTGGTCTGGTCGAACACGAATTCGACCATGTTCTGTTTGGCATCAGTGACGTCTCTCCTACCCCCAATCCAGACGAAGTAGAGGGCTACCGCTACGTCAATTTTGCTGACTTGCGTTCGGAGATAAGCGCCAACCCAGAGGCCTTCACCACTTGGTTTAAGATTTGCTTTGAACGGGCAGCCGACCACCTCAAAAAGTGAGCTCGGTTGCCATCATAGGAGCAGGAATAGGAGGTCTTGCCACCGCTGTCAGGGCGGCTGCAGAAGGACGGAAAGTCACTGTATTTGAGGCCTCTCCTGAAGTAGGTGGAAAGCTCCGGCAGCTGCACCTCGACGGTTATAGGTTTGATCTTGGCCCCAGCCTGTTTACATGGCCCGACTTGTTGCTCGACACCCTCGAGAAAGCCGGCGCACATGCCGCTCCTTTTCGTTTTACCCAACTTGACCGTTCCTGCCATTACTTCTGGCCCGACGGCACCCAATTCAAAGCTTGGAGCGACAAATCCAAGTTGTCAGAGGAAATCCAAAGCGCCTTTGGAGTGGACCCCCAACCTGTTTTGGAACACCTTGAGCGCAGCTCTGCTGGCTTCGAAGCCACCAAAGGAATCTTCCTCGAACAAAGCCTGCACGAAGCCAGCAGCTGGTCTCCGCAAAACACCTTCCGCCAATTAGGAGCAGCTTGGAGGGGACGACGGGGCCTTCCGCTGACGCAAACTTTAGACCAATGGAATGCGCGGACTGGCCACGAGAAATTGCGTCAACTGTTTAACCGCTATGCAACCTACAATGGCAGCGACCCCTACCGGGCACCCGCCATGCTGCACGTGATTCCCCATCTGGAATTTGGCATGGGCACTTTTGCGCCCGAGGGCGGCATGCACGCCATTGTCAAAGCCCTCCATACCACTGCACTCAACTTGGGCGTCACCATTCATACCGCAACTGCTGTGGAACGAATATTGACAGAAAATGGGCGCGTTCGAGGGGTTCTCACCTCCATGGGAGAGCACAATGCAGACGTGGTGGTTTCAGGGGCAGATGTCACGCCCACCTACCGGCAGATGCTCCCCAATCACCGCGCTCCAGAGCGCATCTTAAACGCAGAGAGCTCTACGTCAGGCGTTATTTTCTACTGGGGTGTTCGCCATCCAGCACCTGAATTGCACCTACATAACATCCTCTGGGCCGAAGATTACAGGGCCGAGTTTGATGCCTTGTTCCAAAGCAAAACCATTGCTGAGGACCCCACTGTTTACATCAACATCGGCAGCCGCACCTCTCCAGAAGATGCCCCTGAAGGAACCGGCAACTGGTTTGTCATGGTCAATGCGCCGGCCGGATGGAAAGCCAGCGGCCTCGGTGATTTGCGGCAGCGGGTCATGGCCAAAATTCTGCGCATGACCGGCATCGACGTATCCGAGCACCTCGCGTGTGAGCATGTATTGACACCCGATGACATTGCCACCCGAACAGGGAGCCACCGCGGCGCTCTTTATGGTCCGGCCAGCAACAAGCCAACCAGCGCGTTTCTGCGCCACCGCAACCGCGACCGGCGCATTGGCGGCCTTTACTTTGTAGGCGGAAGCGTGCATCCCGGTGGCGGGATTCCACTGTGCCTGTTGGGTGCGCGCATCACCCATGAATTGATTGAACGCCATGACCCCTGCTGACCGAGGTGCTTTTGGAATCAAGGGAAGGGCGGGGTCTCTGGCCCTTTGGATGGCCCTTTTGGTCATTGTGCATGCCGTGGGTATAGCAGGTGTGGTCTTCTATGATGCCAACTTCATTCTGGACCTTACCCCATTGAACCTCATGCTGACCGCAGTGGTGGTCTTGGGCTTTGGAAACCCCGATGATGCCTGGCGTTGGGCCCTCACCGCCTACATCACCTATTCCGTGGAAGTCATTGGTGTGCAAACCGGATTCCCTTTTGGAGACTATCAATATGGCACGAGGCTGGGCACCACCCTCTATGATACCCCGCCCTTGATTGGCGTGCTCTGGCTGCTCACGCTCATGGGCACCTTGTATTGGGCCGGACAATGGGCCCCTGACCGCAAAGGGCGTGACAGAAGCTTGCTGCGCGCAGGCATCGCCGCCACCCTTATGGTGGCTTTTGACGTGATCCTGGAGCCTGTTGCCATCCGGGCCGAGTTCTGGACCTGGTCGGGAAATTCCATCCCCCTGCGCAACTACATGAGTTGGTGGGTGATCGCTTTTGCATTGGCGTGGACATGGCGCAAGGCCTTTACCTTTCGAACCAACCGCGCTGCGGGATTGTTGCTTATCCTGCAAGCTGCATTCTTTATCGGACTGTCATTGTTGCCATGGAAATCCTGACCGCTTTTTTGATTGTATCGATTACCTTCTTGACCATGGAAGGTGTCGCATGGGCTGCACACAAATACCTGATGCATGGTATGATGTGGTATTTCCATCAGGACCACCATCAACACGAGCCTGGGTTCTTTGAAAAGAACGACGCCTTCTTCCTGATTTTTGCTGTGCCCAGCGCCTGGTGCTTCATTACAGGCAGTATACACGCCGACTTCCGCTTTTGGATTGGCACAGGCATCGCCGCATATGGCCTCTGCTATTTTCTGGTACACGACGTGTTCATTCACAGAAGGTTCAATTGGTTCCGGAATGCCAAACACCCCTATTTCGCCGCCATCCGGAAAGCCCACAAGGTCCACCACAAGCACCTCAACAAGGAAGACGGTGAATGCTTTGGCATGCTCTGGGTACCCCGGGAATACTTCAAGCAAGCCCGGAAGGCACACTTCGCCAAAAACTCCAGCGCGGCATGAATCCGCACTACCTATACCTTACTGTTGACCTCGCCGTACTGGCGGTTCCGCTGGCTTTCAGCTTTGACCGAAAGGTGAGGTTTGCACGCTTTTGGCCCGCACTGTTTCCCGCCATTGCCGTGATGATGGCCCTGTTCATCCCTTGGGACATCGCCTTCACAGAGGACAGCATTTGGGGATTCAATGAAGCCTACCTCAGCGGCATCTGGATCGCAGGTATTCCCCTGGAAGAGTGGCTGTTTTTTATCTGCATCCCCTACGCCTGCGTGTTCACCTACGAATCCCTGAAGCACTACGTGCCGCATCCCCCATTGAAGTCACTGGCATTGCCGCTCACCCTGCTGCTGGCAGTCGCTTCCGCATCACTGGCCATCGCCTATCCCGAGCGCCAATACATCGCCACCACTTGCGCACTGACCGCTCTCTTTTGCACAGCGTTGGGCCTTGCCGCAGCTTCCAAGCCCGCTGTGCGCCAATGGAATCACCGGCTGTGGTTGGCCTACCTCCCCTTGCTGGTGCCTTTTATCCTATCCAATGGCGTACTCACGGGATTGGACTTTTGGCAGTACCCGGTGTTCAACCGCGAAGTACAAGATGTCGCCGACCAAATCGTCTGGTACAACAACGACCACAACCTTCGCATCCGGATTTTTTCCGTGCCTCTGGACGACCTGATCTATGGATTTCTGATGATCGCCATGACCATCATTTCCTATGAACTGATCGCCAAAAAAATAGGGCTGGTTACGGGCTCGCCGCCTGCAGCACGGCCTTGACAAACCGGTGGTCGCTGAGGCCTTCTCCGCCCGTCGCATAGGACTGGGCCGTCCATTCCTCCCCCATCAAAACATGGTCAATGCGGACCCCGGGAACAGCGCCCTGCCACGTCCCGTCCATGTTGAACCATCGCACATCGTGGCTGTCCCTCAATACAGACCGGCAATACGCCAATGACCAACTGGTCGGGGTGTCGTTAAAATCGCCGCACAGCACCACAGGGTAAGGACTGCGTCGAACGGCCTCCATGACGGCCTCCACCTGCGCCACGCGCTCTACATAAGCCGAGCGCATCCGCCCCCAAATGCGCTCTCGCCCTTCGGCATTGGGCACCCCTTCTTCCAAAGCTGCATAGTCTTCTTCCTCGAAGCGAATGCTCGAAAAATGGGCATTAAAAATCCGGACCGTATCGCCTTTCCATGCCACATCAGTGACCGCACAAACGTTGTTTTTTCGGGTTCCAAAATCGATGGAAGACCGCTGAATGATGGGCCACCTAGACCAAGTCGCCACTCCAAAAGACCGTGGTCCCTTTCGACGAGAAATAACCACATGCTGATGCGCAACGCCACCCACTGCCCCATCCAAAAGTGCTGTGACTGGGAAAGATCCCTCGGGGTCCAACTGGAAATACTCCTGCAAACAGAGGACGTCCGGTTCTGCCTCTGAAATGGAAGACATGATCTGTTCTTTGGCCCCATTGGCTCCACCTGCATCCTTCGAATCCCCCAGCCAACCATAAAAGTCAAACAACCGCACATTCCACGACACAACGGTCAAACCTTCACCCGAACCTGCGGGCATTCCACAACCACCGCAGCCCCATGTCGCGCGAAACAAAGGCGCATTAAGCCCTGCCACCAAAGACATAAACAACAGTGATTTCCAGCGCCTAGAACGGGCGGCAGCCAGCCAACCAATGCTCCACAGGATGGCACCTATGGGAAACAACAAACCCGCCAATGCAGGCAAGGTTGAAATCAAAGGAGAAACCAAGGTGGCAACGCCTGCAGCAAGAATGGAAAACGTGCCGACCCAACCGACCAACATCGCCAATTTTCCGCGCTTCACTTTTCGCCGCTTGCCTGCGCCTCGTTTTTGCAACGCCATCGGTCAAATGTCCCCTCCGTGGCGAAACAAAAAGTCCTTTTCCTCTTTGGTCAATTGGTCATAACCGACTTTAGAAATCTTGTCGAGGATGCGGTCAATGCGCTCCTGCCGGGCCTTTTTTTCGGCATTGAATTCCTCATCGGATTGACCCCGACGCGTCGTCCCTTCCTTGGTGACGCTGCGGTGCACCGTTTGAAGGCCTTTTCCCCTTTTACGCTTCTGGCGCTTGGCTTTGCGCGGACGAGCCTTCTCGCCCACTGCATTCCACGGCCACCAGGTGGCCAGCACATCGAGCAACCGCTCCAAAGGGGCTCCAAAGTCACGCCCGCCTTTCATGCCTTGCATGTACAGCAGGCCATATGCCGCACCTCCCAAGTGCCCCAAGTGCCCGCCCACATTGGCTCCCCGCGACAAGGCCGCGTAATCCAACAATACATAAGCCAACGCCACCCACTTGAGCTTCACCGGCCCAATGAGAAACATGCGAATGGTGTAATCCGGCGCATACACCGCGGTGGCCACCATCAAAGCCATCACCGCTGCAGAGGCACCCAAAGCAAAGCCCCCTCCGCCAAATCCTGGCACGAGATTGAGCAGCAAAAAGTAGACAAGCCAACCGGCCAATCCCCCCATCAAATAGGTACTCAGCGTTCTGCGGTCTCCGAAGTAATTGCGGAACATTCCACCCATCCACCACAGAACCAACAGGTTCATCACCAAATGCCACACACCCAAGTGCACAAACATGTGGGTCACGATGCTCCAAGGTCGGCGGACCAAAACCGCTGCATCCGAAGATGTGGCCAAACCAAACGCTCCACCAGGGTTGGGAAGGGGTATGCCCAAAGTCTCGAGCAAACCCAACGTAGCGACCAACAAAAAAACGCCGACGTTGACCAGAATCAGGCGCACCACCATGCCTCCTGTTTCCCAACGCGCTCGGATATCCTGACTGATGCTGCTCATGTTCTACCTACACAACGCCACTGCGGTCAATAAAATACGTCGCG
Organism: Flavobacteriales bacterium UBA1995; assembly: GCA_002336475.1. Lineage (GTDB taxonomy): Bacteria > Bacteroidota > Bacteroidia > Flavobacteriales_D > Sanyastnellaceae > UBA8752. The sequence continues at coordinate 10,943 of DDCX01000013.1, forward strand.
TTCCCGCTGCCACTTTTTAAGGAGGACATAACCAAAGAGCATGCCCCCCAAGTGGGCAAAGTGGGC
>DDCX01000013.1:11045-29918 GCA_002336475.1 Flavobacteriales bacterium UBA1995
CCCAGCACGAAGTATCGGGCCTTGATGGGAATGGGCGGAAAAAGCAGCTGAAGCCTCGTGTTGGGAAACAGCATGCCAAAACCAAGGAGCAACCCAAAGACTGCACCTGAGGCGCCAACTACAGGCACAAACATCCTGTATGCCTGCCTCTGGGCAGCGCTGTAATCCAAATTCGGAAACAGGTCTTCTACCATGGGAAACCACGTCCCGTATTCAGAATAGAACCCAAAGCCGACCACCAACTCGTGCAGGGCAAAAGCCCCGAGACCACAGATCAGATAGTAGTTCAAAAATCGCTTGGGACCCCACACCCTTTCTAATTGAGAACCAAACATGAAGAGGGCAAACATGTTGAAGAAAATGTGACCCAAACTGGCATGCATGAACATGTGGGTGACCACTTGCCAAGGCTGGAATTGTGGTGCGGCAGGATAATATCCTGAGAACACCGACATCAAATCAGGCGAAATGAAATGCGTCACCACGTAAAATATCACGTTGATGATCATCAGGTTGCGGACAACAGGCGTGGCTTGATTGAACATTCAGGGCAAATCAACTGAACCGTGCTGCCACGGCATCTCGGTCAAAGGTAGCAAGGGTGGCCCGCCCCCAAGGGTCTCGGTCTGGTTCTTGACAGGCAAACAACCCATCGACCACATCCAACATTTCTGCACGCGTCAAAGTCCTCCCCGCGGGAATGGCTGCACCTCGCGCCACACCTGCCATGGCGCGGCTCGCGCGCAATTCAGCATCCACTTCGCCGGCCTCCCGAAGCTCTTCGAGCACAGCATCCACAAGGGACGCAGGATCGCCTTCGGCAGCATCAGAGGGCAAACCCAACACTTGAATGCAACCAGACTCATCCATGAGCTCAATGTTGAATCCAAGTCCCGCCAAAACAGGAAGCGCCGATTCTAGCAAAGCACAATCGGCCTGCCCTACCTCGAGCACAGAGGGAAAGAGCAGCTGCTGGGAATGTCCTGTCAAGGCCTGCTGAGCCATGCTGGCGAAACGCTCGTACAAAATCCGGGTATGTGCGCGGTGCTGGTCCACCATCACCAACCCACTGCGGGTGGCGGTTACAATCCAGCCTCCGAAGAGTTGAAACAGCGGCCTCTGGTCGTCAAATCCTCCACCCATCGTGGGCAAAGGTTCCACATCGTGTGCGTTGACCTCGGAGAACACCAAACGCTCCGCATGTGGTTCCTCTGCCTCCGCTGGCATGCCCTCAGCAGGGTCAGCCGCATGCTCAAAAAACCGCCGCGTCGCTTCGATGCGGTCGCTGTTGCGGTCTTGAAGGAAGGCAGACTGACGGGCCGGGTTCAATGCGCCGCCTCCAGAAGCCGCAGAAACGCCTCCTGAGCCTCGATCCATCCCGCGTGTTTCATCGGATTGGAAAGGGTTGTAGTTGGGGTCGAGTTGGATCTGGGGCTCCCCCACAGTTTGTCCAGGCTTGGGCGGGGCTATATCAAAGGCGGTCTCTGTATCAAAATCCAAGCTAGGTGCCACATGAAAGCGGCCCAAAGCCCTTTTAACAGCCGCCTTGAGAATGGCCACAATGACCCTGTCCTCTTGAAATTTGGCTTCCACCTTGGTGGGGTGAATGTTGACGTCAACCCGCGACGGATCCACATCCAAAAACAGCACATACAAAGGAAACTGTCCCGGGGTCAATAGCCCTTCCATGGACCTCATCACCGCACCGTGAAAGGCTCCATGGCGGATGAACCTTCCGTTGACAAACAAAAACTGCTCGCCTCGGGTCCTGCGCGCAAATTCTGGTTTGCCTACAAATCCCGTGAGGCCTACCACATCTGTTCGCTCCTCTACAGGAACCAAACGCTCATCGTACTTGCCACCAAAAATGCGGACAATCCGTTGCCGCAGACTCCCCGCTGGGAGGTCAAACAACTCTGATCCATTGTGGCGAAGGACAAACGACATGTCGGCATGGGCCAAGGCCACACGCTGAAATTCGTCGATGCAATGGCGCAATTCTACCTGGTCGCTCTTGAGGAAGTTTCTGCGCGCCGGAACATTGTAGAACAACCGCTTCACGGTCATTCGGGTACCCAAATCGCACACAACAGGTTCTTTGGATTGACATTCTCCACCCTCCATCACCACTTCAACACCTTCAGCGTCATCGGCCCTTCGCGTGCGCAATTCGACCCGAGCTATGGAGGCAATGCTCGCCAGCGCCTCACCGCGGAACCCCATGGTGGCCAATGACAACAGGTCGTCGGTCCCCCTTAATTTGGACGTGGCATGGCGGCCAAAGCACGCCTCGGCATCGGCAGGGCCCATCCCCTTCCCGTCGTCTGCAACGACAATGCGGTTGCGGCCTGCGTCTTTGAGGTCGACCACGATCCTGCCCGCACCAGCGTCCAAGGCATTTTCCATCAACTCCTTGACCACCGAGCCTGGACGCTGCACCACTTCGCCCGCAGCGATTTGGTTCGCCACGTGCTCCGGCAACCGTTGAATTGAAGTCTCAGTAGCCGTATTCATGGTCCTGGGGGAAGCAAATATTCTCGCGCAAAATCTGTGGTTTCAACCCACAGCAATCCGCGCCAAGCGGCGTACAAAAGAACCAACAGAATGGCAAAGCTCCTCAACATGGCCCTGCGTCTGGCCGAACGGGTGGCTTGAACGCGCGTCTCCCTGTCCAATCCAGGGCCAGCAAATTGGCGAAACCGAAGCTTGCGGGGCGCATCATCTTCAGCACCTTGAACCTCTGACTCCAGAGCTTCTTTCCGCTGTTTCCAACGCATAGCGCGCCCATCCACATGGGACGAGCGGAAGGTGAAGTTCCGAGGTGCATGGCGCACATTTCGGAAAGGGCTGGGCAGGCGCGGCGCTTTCATTCAGGCATTCAAAGTTGCCTGCTCTTGGGCAAAAAGCCGCAAGACTTCATCCACAGCCCGTCCACCGCCACAACGTTGAACGATGTGTTGAAGCACACGATCTACCGCGCTGTCCGGGCAAGACGCACCAGAAGTGAGCAGCACCGTCGGGACTTTTGAGCCCAAGTGATCGGGCCACCAATGGTCTGACAAGCAGCGCTTTCCTTGCTCCAAACTGAAGTGTGCCAGACGCCCATCCTCTTGGAATTCGTCGGCACCGCTGATGAACCAAGTGGGAAGGACTTCTTCACAGAGTTCGACCAAATGCGAGGTGTTGCTGGAGTTATAGCCCCCCACCACTACCGCCAAATCTGCCGATTCACGGGCCAAATCCAAGGCAGACGCCGTGGCCGTTTGGTTGTCCAAAGTGGCATAGCACAGCGTATCGCGCGTGTTGGCAAAGCGTTCATCCGAACCTCCATCCCTGACCACTACAGCGGCTTTGAGGTGGTCCGCAATGGCTTGTGTGTCGCTGGCGAGCATCGTGGTCTGATTGACCACTCCAAAGCCCTCCAAATCCTGAGGAACCTGGAAGCCTGGCGACATTCTGTTTTCAAAGTCTCGGGCAAACCCTGACCAATCTCGTTCACCGCGGATGTAAGCTGCCAACACCTCTGCCTCTGCCATGTCCTTGATGACCAAGGACTTTGCCCCCGCACTGCTGTGACTGAAAGTGGCACGGGTTTCCTCGTGCTTGGGCTTGCCGTGAATGACGACCGAATATTCCTTCTTGCCCAACTGACTCGCGCGCTTCCATACTTTCTCGACAAAGGGGCAGGTGGTGTTGTAACGCTGTATGTCCACCCCCATTTCTTCCAACTCCGCTTCAATCTCAAGTGTGGTACCGAAAGCCGGAACGATCACCACGTCCTCAGGAGAGAGGGCACCGATGGGGTTGAGGATATGGCCCTCTGTGTCCATCAAAAAACCAATGCCCTGAGACTCCAAGTCAGCATTGACTTCGGGGTTATGGATCATTTGGCTCAGCAACCACAGCTTTTTGCCTGGGTTCTCACTGACTGCACGGTAGGCGATCTCTATGGCATTCTCCACGCCGAAGCAAAATCCGAAATGCCGGGGAAGAATGAACCGCACCACACCAAAGTCCAACACGCTGGGCTTTAGATTCTGCTTGCGTGGGTCTCCCGTCTTGCGAAGGGCCTTCACCTTGCCAATCACAGGGGACCGGTAAAATTCAGGTATGTCAAACGTGCGCATTCCACGAAAGTACAGGGCAACGGGCCGCCTTGTTCTTCTCTTCTGTAAAACCATTCCACTGCAACCCCGGTATGCCAATCTCCGTAGTGGGAGCAATCATGAAACTGAGGCACCTCATTTACGGCTCGATTTTGGCTGCTTTCGCAGTGGCTGGAACCTCGAATGCCAAAGCACAAGGTGTTTTCTCTGTCCCGGGCAGTCCCGGGTGGACCCAACAGCTGATTCGGGAATCCAATGAAGGTCCGCAGCTGGAACTCATTGTTCGGCCGCTCATCGAAGGCGCCGTTGTTCGGAAAGGCTTCAGCATTCGCGTTCATCAAGACAACACCTTGTGGACCTCGCTCCAGCGCAACGGCAGAAAACCCTACACCTTCAAATTGCCCCCTGGTCACCTCTATACCTTGGAGGTATCCCATGACGCGGCGTACAAAAAGGTGATTCAAATCGATACCAAAACACTGAACAGGCCCCTGCAACTCGATTGCGACATCGACTTGATGCTCCGTCCAAACATGGATCCGCTCTCCTTTGAAGACAAACTCCATCTGGACATGCCCCTTTCCATCGTTTGGTTTGATTCAAAACGTAACCTCTTCAGACACGACGCGTATCTACACACCGACGGCATCAATCAGTTGCGCAGCCACCTCTCTCTGCGTGATCCGTCAACGCAGCCTGCTCCCTAAAGCAGTGCTGCTTAAAGCCACCTGATAAGGGTACTGACCGACAGTACTGATGAGGTAGATGTGGTGAGAAGGGGCTGCTGGAGGGCAGCCCCTTCAATTTTTCAAGACTTTTTGAATTTCGCCAAAGTGCGATGGACCATGCGCTCACGGCGGTCTGCAGCCCTGTGGTGACATGGTGATTTGCCCCACCGCCTCGGCAACACCTGACGGCGGCCCTTTACCGCAGCCCAGGCCTCGGCCTTGACGTGGTCCATGAACTCCGCAGGGTTTTGCAACCACGCTTCGGCTTCTCGGCCTTCAAAAGCAATGACGATGTCGGGGTGTGCCTGAAGCCATCGGACCAGCAAAACATCAACGGCTTCTTGGACTTCTGGACACGTGTTGCCCTTGACGTCACGGCGCAGCGCTTTTCGCGCCCAAGCGTCCATCTCCAATGCGGCTTCCGCCGAAGCGACCGGCTGCAATGGATCGAATGGAGGCACATCGCATGGTCCACTTGCCCGCACAAAGCCCATGGAAATCAAAGCCACAGTGAGCACCACACCCGCATACCTGGCCAGCATCACAATGCGCTGTCGTTTTCAGTAAATGCGATGCCCTCGGCAGCCAATCCACGCAGCAAAGGCGTGTACAAAGACGGAGAAGTAGGCAAGGTCACGCCGGTGCCTTTCCATTCCCCGCGCATCCACATCCGTGCGGCGAGCGCCAAAGGCAAGCCCACGGTCAGTGACATGGCTGTATGGGTGTCGTTCTCTCCGATGTGGACCAAATGCGAGGTGCGCACGCGCTGCTCACCATCGGCCGTTGTGTAACCGAACCGGTGCCACATCACAATCATATCGAGGTCCTCTGGCGCCAAGGCCCATTTGGACTCCAACCGTTGCTGTAAAATGTCACAAGGAGAACCTTGGGCCGGTGCAACCGCATCATCCTCAAAAAGACCGAGCCAATCCAGCAGGTCCAGTGCGGCGCGGTCTGCCCCTGTCGTCTTGGCCACGGCATCGCGCACTTGGGCACGATCCGCATCCTTTCCAACACCTCCGGCAAAACCAGCAGTATACGTGCGCCAAGAGGTTCCCTCGGGCAAGGAAAGCTGGGCGTCGTCTCGGTTCATGCCCAATTGAAACAAGGCATCCCAACCGCCGCAAAAACCGTCGCCCCTCAATGTTCCCCGCACCAAGGTCTCAATCCCCTGTAATCCATAAATCTGCTCGTAGGCCAAAGAATCCCGGTTCGCATAACCTTCGAAACGCCCCGCACCCGGGACGTCGATCGGCGTCACCTCTTGAAACAGGCGGTGGGGTGGCAAAACACGGTTCAATCCGCCCATGCGAAAGGTGGCTGACCCACCTTGGCCCGCCAACACTACGTTTCGGGGGTTCCAAGTGAATTTGTAATGCCAGGGGTTGTTGTCGCTCTCAGGAGCCACAAGGCCACCTGTGTAGCTTTCAAAACCAGTCAATTTCGACCCCTCGCTCCGCAGTTCGTCAATCACCTGCATGGCGCTGAGGTGGTCGATGCCCGGGTCGAGGCCCAGCTCATTCAAAATGGGGATGCCCGCGTCCTTGGCTGCCTGGTCCATCGCCGCAATCTCTGGAGAGAGGTAGCTCGGGGTGATCAAGGGAGTCCGTGTGGCAATGGCATCTGCCGCCACCTCTGGATGCAAAAATGCTGGCAACATGCTGATGACCAAATCGGCCTCGTCAATTTCATTTCGACGTGCTTCGGGGTTGCCTGCATCCAATGCAAACGTGCTGGCAGCGGAGTGTCCCTGTGCTTTCCGGTCTGCCAATGCCAGGTCCAAATCTCCGATGCGAACCACAAAACCCTCATCAGATGCATGCTGCAACATGTGACGGATCAGAGACGAGCTGGAGCGGCCTGCTCCAAGAATGAGAACGCGTTTTGGCATGCCTCAAATTTCGCCGTCGAACAGGAAGTCGCACACCCCTTCGCAAAGACTGGCACGGGACTTGTCCACAACACTGAGGAAGCAGGACTATTTTCGGCACCTGCACAGCCCCCGTTTTAAAACAGAAGCCCATGCGCCACCTCCTCCTTATCCTCAGTTGCATCGCCCTTCTTGCCGCTGGATGTTCTGGTCCGAAGGCACTCACCAAAAGGGGAGCCGAAATGCAAGATGCGGGCATGGTGCGTCAAGCGGCCGAGCTGTATTACCAGGCATTGCGCAAAAAACCCAGCTACATCGAAGCAATGGTGGGTTTGCGCTCTGCTGGTCAAGGAGTCGTTGATACCTGGGTCGGTGAATTCCAGCAAGCTTCTATGGATGGAAGGCGAAAGGACGCCCTGGGTTTGTACGACAACATGACGGCCTATACCCAGCGCATGTCCAAGGTCGACGTGGACCTCATCATTCCGACCACCATCGTTTCAGACTACGAGGACCACTTGGACGAACACCTCATCGAATTGGACGATTTGGGACACCAGCAATTGGATGCCGAGGATTTCGCTGGTGCCGCCGATACCTTCAAAGAGATCATACACTTGGACGCGGAATACGGCGATGCCAAAGCCTTGCTTGTCGTCGCGCAGGCCGAGCCTGAATACCGCAACGGCAAAGCCATGTTGACCGAAATGCGTTATCGGGCTGCACATGGCGCCTTTTCGAGGGCACTGGCCTTTGACAAGGCCTATAAAGACGCCGAAGCCTTGCGCCAAACGGCCCTCGAGGATGGCCGTTTCAACCTGGCTGTGCTCAAATTTGACAGCAGGAACAGGGACAAGGACATTGCCCTAGAACTCAGAAGCAACATTCAAAACGGACTCATTCAATCCTCGGACCCCTTTCTGGGCATCGTAGACCGCACACAACGGGACGAGATCATCGCTGAGCAAGAACTGTCGATTTCTGGCCTCTCTGACGAGCAAGTCGAAGTGGGTTCTCTAGCTGGGGCGCGGGCCATGCTCACTGGGGCGATTTTGATGTACACCATGGAATCGGGCGAGCCCGTCCGCAGCCCCAGACAAGGCTTTCGCAAATACATGCGCGAGGTGCGCGATGATGAAGGGAAAATCAAAAAAGTCGCGGCATTCGCTCCGGCCCAATACACCGTGCACACCCAAAGACGGAACGTGATCATCAAGTATGAACTCAAACTGGTGAGCACAGAAACGAGCGAGGTGCTGTTCTCTAAAGTCGAAGAAGTCACCACGAGCGACAACATCGAATTTGCCTCCAGTCCAGTTCAAGCCGGCATGCTCTATCCTGCGCGCTCAAACGGTGAAGTCAACCGGAGTGGGAAATCTCAAATGGAGCGCTTGCTCAATGCCCGACGGGAATTGATGCCTGAATCCAGAATGCGCAACCAAGCAGTTCAAGAAGCCGCTTCACGCGGTATCCGTAAAGTCGAAAACTTCCTGTCCAGCCACATCGAATGACCCGCATTCTATCGAACATATCGGTCATCGCATTGGCACTGACATTTGGCCTTCTTTTAGGCGGTTGTGCCGGAAAAAAAGGGACAGAACAACTGCCCCCACCAGAGTGGATTGGCCAGCGCCCGCTCTCCTCGAGCCATTACATCGGCATTGGCAGCGCGACACAATCCCCTGTTGCCGGCGATGCTTTGGCCAACGCCAAAAAAAGGGCCGCCGCGGACCTGGCAAGCGAAATCGCCGTGAAGGTGCAGAGCTCGTCCTTGCTGGAAAGTGCAGAGAACAATGGCACCGTTTCGCAACGCTTCAGCAGTTCAATTTCCAGTCATGCCGAAGAGCGCATCGCAGGCTTCGAGGTGGTGGACATTTGGGAAGGCGAAAACCAGGTCCACGTGTTCTATCGGCTCAACAAAGCCCGACATGCCCAAGCACGGGAGGCGCGCCGCAATGCCGCCATGGAATCTGCCGTGGCCGAACATGAAATGGGACGAGAAGCCCGAACCCAAGGACAGGTTCAACAGGCGCTGAATCACTTCGGTTCCGGCGTCATGGCTTTGGAAGAGTTCTGGAATGAGGTCAACCGCATGGAACTGGACGGGCAAATGGTCACACTAGAGCCCCACCTCCTTCGCACCATGCGGAACATGGTCTTGGGCGTGCAGCTCGAAGGAACCGTCAGCACCCTTGATTTGAGCGCTAGCAACAACTTCAGGTTTCCTCTGGGTTTGAACGCCACCATAGACGGCACGCCTGCCACCGGCCTCCCCCTCAAATACCAATACCACAACGGCACCTACACCAAGCGCGCTACAGAGTTCACCGACGAACAGGGTGATGTGGTGGCCTTGATTTCGGGCGTAAGTCCCGAGCGACCCAACAACACTTTCTCAGCAGACTTGGATGCCGACCGCTTGTGGAAAGCGTCAAATCTGGATGAGGTGGTGGTTGACCTCATCGGTGCCGTCACCACCAGCACCTTGCGGATCCCCATCAATGTCATCATGCCCGCCGTGCACATTGCCATATCGAGCCAAAGCACCGTACCTGCGTCAGAACAAGACGGTGTGCTGACTGCACTCCGAAACGCCATGCGAACCGAGGGGTTCAATGTTTTGGGTCCCAACGAAGCTGCGGATTTCGACATTGAAATCGATCTGCGACAAGACCACCGAACGTCTTCGGAGGCGTACAATCAATTTCACACCGTCTACATGAACGGCACTGTGCGCACCCGCAATGCCGCCGGGGTGGTCACCGAAGAAATTGTGCTTGACCGCACCAAAGGCGTTCAACTCAATCCCGAATCGGCCATGCGTTTGGCCCTTTCTAAAACCGCAGAAACCATCGAGAAAACAGTGGGTAAAAAAATAGCGGCTGCGCTGCAGTGATGCCTTTGGCACGATATTCGCTTTATTCTACTCGTAATCTCAATACTATTGATCATGACACGCACAACCACACTCACCTTGGCAGGCCTCTTGATTGGCTTGGCCGCTGTTACCACAGGTTGCAAAAAGAACAAGGAAGTCGCCAAGCCTACGGGCGAAGTCGAAATCGTGGAATACTGCACAGGTGGTGAATACGAGAGCGACAACAAGCATTTCCGTTCCAGTGCGACTGGCGAAAGCCAAGACCGCGAAATCGCGAAGAAAAAAGCGCGTTCCAACGCAGAAACCCGTTTGGCCAAGACCGTCAGTGCTACAGTGAAAGCCGTGACCGACAACTACGTCTCCAGCACGGAGTTCAACAACCGCGAGGAAGCCACAGAAACGTTCAATGAACTCGCCCGCACTGTGGTCGATCAAGAACTGCGCGGCGCCATCGCCATTTGCGAAAAGCTGACCCAGCGCGAAAACGGAGTCTACGTGTCCTACGTTGCCTTGGAACTGAGTGGCGAAAAAGTCGCTTCGAAATACAACGAGAAGATCTCAGAAGACGAGCGCATCATGGCCGAGTACAACTATGAGAAGTTCAAGGAAACCTTCCAGGAAGAGATGAACAACTTGCGCAACTGAAGCGCTGACAACAGCATCAGAAAAAGGCACCTCCGGGTGCCTTTTTTTATGGAGTCAATGTGCCCAACCACCCCGATAGAACCTCCCTTCCACTGGGCGTCAAAACGCTTTCAGGATGAAACTGCACCGCATGAAGGGGCAGGAAGTCATGGGCAAGGGACAGCACCAATTCAGGGTCGTCCTCGGCCACAGAAGTCACACTCCAGCAAGAAGGCAAGGCTGACCGGTCTGCGCACCAACTGTGGTAATGCCCCACATCAAAGCGGTCTGGCAATGCAGCCAACACTGGAGAGCTTGTCGTCTGTACAGCTGTGGCTTGCATGCCATGCCGGACTTGATCCATTCGGCGCAATGCCCCGCCACTCCAGTCAACCAAAGCCTGAAGGCCGAGACAGACTCCCAATATGGAACGGTTCGGTGCCCAAGCTTCAACCAGGTCCATCAAGCCCTGGGACTCGTTGGGCAAACCCGGTCCTGGTGAAAGCACCACCCCATCAAACCGATCTGCATCGGCCACCTCCCAGTCCACAGCCTGACGCACCTCTACTTCAGCACCACAGCGACCGAGGTCATGGACCAGATTCCAGGTAAAAGAATCACGGTTATCCACCATCAAGATCCGCAGAGACGTCATGCTGCAAAGGTTCGTCGATGAGACCGATACTTGCACCATGTCTAAACCCATTGCGAGCTACAGTCCGTTCAGACGTGCCGGAAGTACCGTCTACTGCAGCGGCCAAATCCCTTTGATTCCAGAAACTGGAGAATTGCTGCAAAGCACGATTGACGCGGAAGTACACCGTGCCATTGACAACCTCGCAGCGGTCCTGCTCTCTGCAGATTCAGACCTTCAAAAGGTCATCAAAACCACCGTTTTCCTCATTGACCCTCGGGATTATGCCGCAATGGACAAAGCCTATCGCTCGCGATTTTCCGACCCCTTGCCTGCACGCGAAGCCGTATTCGTTGCAGGACTGCCCAAGCAAGCCCGCGTTGAAATCAGCGCCATCGCTTGCGATTGAACCCCTGCCCTTTGCAACTGTTCCCACTGTAACTATCATGGAAATTCTGCGCAAACTCCTGCATTATGCCAATCCGTTCAACCTCTTTCGCAAGAGTGAAGGAGAAGGCGTCAACCTCCGCGTGATGCATGGCATCAATAAGGTCTCGATGACCCTGTTTATGTTGTGTTTGATCTACATGCTCATTCGGACACTGAGCCGATAGCACCCTCCTGGACATTGCTGGAGATCAGCGTATCAGGCCGCTTCCTTGGAAGCGTTTCTCTACCTTGACATCGCGCAACATCGAAGCCTTGACAGCGAGCCTCAGCTGCAGGCTTTGCTGGAATCCAAAAGGCACCCAACGCGCCGAAAACTCCCAACAGTGAAGGTCCCACATCAAATTGACTTGGGTATTGGTGAATTCTCCTGCCTTGAAGTCATAGCCTGACCCAACGGTGATCCGCCAGTCCTCAAACAAGGTCACGTTGCCATTGAACGTCAGGTTCTGGGTCAAAATGGTGGTGTCCGCTTGCAGGTCGGTCCTCCAGTTGCGCTGCAGCCGCATGGTGTATCCCGTCCGAATACTCCAAGGGGTGTCGCCCTGACCTGTCCAGCTCGCATTGACCGAAGCATTGGCACGCTTGAGCCTCAAAGGAGACCCCCCATCCTCAAACAAGAACCGCTCAATCCTAGCCCCTGTGCTGTCGCGGGCATAGATGCTGTGGGCAAAGCCTATGTTGACGGGGAATTTTCCCGCCAGCGTGGTGAAACCAGACCCGGTAATGTCACTCCATCGCAACGAATCGGCCTGCAGGTTGTGGCTCGCCCGCAACGAGAGGTTGTCAATGAGGCGAACCTTGCGCATCTCCCCATCCTTGTCGCGCACTTTGGCCTCGAGGTTGTTGTTCAAGGTGAAATTCAATGCGCCCTGCGCATTGAGCTCTGCAGGCGTATAAAGTCCCGGTGCCAGCGGGTCGTAGACTTCAAGTACCGCACCGTCAATCCCAACCAAGGTGTCCCTGCGGTCAAAAGCGGGGTTGTAACTGAAACCCACCTGCGGGGTGATCACATGGCGAATGGCACGCAAACGGCCATCTCCACGGTTCTGGAAAGTGCCATAAAACTTGGTATTTGCACTGACGCCCATCCGCCAGTCACCGTCCATGTAGAAACCTGGAATGGTGTCCGTGATGATGCTATCGGGGACATCGGGACTGACGGCCTTGTCCAAGGCCGCAAAGTTCCAGTAGCCATTGTAGGAGATGTTGGGCGTGAAACTCACAAAGCCCGCCTTGATTTGGGTCGAGGCCGAGGCGGTGTGCTTGATTCCAGACTGGGCACGTTCAATCAGCCCCGCCAATCCCTCTTGGAACAGGGTCGAATCCGTTCCACTTACACGTTGCTCAGACTTGAGCGCATAGGTCATGCCAATGCGGTCATACCAACCCTTGGTGACCGCGTTTGGCCGGATAAGCCGCGATATGGGCAGTTCGAACCGGCTCACATTGATGCCCACAGAAGGCACCACCAGGTCCACCCGGCCGGTGCTGCTGTTTTGGTTGTGCCGAGCAGTTGCTGTTACGCTGACGGGCTTTCCGGGCAATGAAGCGTTGTAATTGATGCTCGAGGAGAAGGTGTTGGACAAAAAGTCCTCCTGGGATGAATTCAACTGCGACCGGAAATTGCCGCTGGAACCAAAGTTGACATTGGCGTTGAACCTTCCATTGGGTCGGGCTTTGGGATCCTGGCTGTGACTCCAGCGCACAAAGAATTCAGTCCGTCGGCTCGCATCGGGATCGCCCGCCGTTCCTCCAGAAACAATGCTCGATCGGGAAAGCTGAAGGTTGCCATTGAAGCGGTAGCGGTACCTGTACTGCGCTGTGCCTGCCACGCGCCACGTTCCTCTGCTGTACAAGTCGCCTTGAACACGCGCATCCCAATGGTCGCCCAAAGGCTCGTACCAACCGAGGTCCTTGATGAAATACCCCAACTCGCGGCCATTGCCGAAACTCGGAAAAATCAAACCGCGGCTGCGCTCTTGCTTTTGCGGAAACCAAAAGAAAGGCAATCCAATGGGCAACGGGATCTTCCGCACCTTGACAAACATCGGGCCACTGACCACCTTCTTGTCGGGCACCAGCAGCCCGCGGGTCAGGTGAAAATGAAAGTGCGGACGTTCGGCATCACAGGTGGTGAATTTGCCCCCGCGCAGGAAGATGCGACCGTCCGGAAAGCGCTTGGCCCGATCGGCATGAAAGGTCAATTCTCCTTCGGTGGTGATGGCTTTGCGGCTTATTCCTTTGCGCGAGTCGAGGTCATACCGCAAAGCGTCCTGAACAAACGACTTCCCTTCCTGGGTAAACGACGGACGGCCCACCAATGCCCCGGTGCTGTCGGGAACGCCCTCGGCTTCGATCTCGCGTTCTGCCGCCAAATAGTCCACACGGGCCGCTTCCAATACAATTCCTGCTGTCTCCACTTTGGCACTGCCCCACAATGCCACCCGTTCCTTCCTGACCTCAAACACAATGCTGTCGGCCGCCTGGTATGCAATGGGGTCCGCTCCTTGCGGCTTGAGAGAGTCGACGGGAGGAGTCCATAAAACGACATCCATCGCCGGTGCCGGATCGACCGCACCTGAACGGCTCATCCAAAGTGTTTGAGCCGAGTCGGGTCGGGTTCGCAAAGCGAGTCCCGGGAGGCTCGCGGCGTCCTGCGCTCCGTCAATGGGGTCTGCCCCCAGCGCCGCCAAATCGGCAAAGTCCCCGGAAGGCGCCTGGAGCAGCGTGATGGTCGAGAGGCCCGATGAATCAAGCCGCATCAGGATTTCCGAGCACGCAGCCCTGTTGGCTTGGGGCAGTGGCGCAGGAAGGCTGTCCGCAAGTGCACTGGACAGTGCAGCGCTGTCTGGGTCTGCGAAATACAACGTGCGTCCATTGCCAATGACCGTCACAGTCTCAAGACCTGATGCGCTGAATGCTCCTTCCAAATCCCTGCCCGCGATTTGATGGTAAAAACCGCCAAAAGCTGGACTGGCCACAAAAGCGTGACCCCTCACCTCCAAACGATCAGCCTCACCATCTCGCAAAAACAACCTGATGGAATCTCCCGTCAATTGGTCCGCACCACTCCACAGCACAGGCTCACCCTCTAAATCAACTTGCCCAGCCTTTTCAGACCATTCCAACCGCTGGGCAGCCCCTGTAACTTCATCCGAATGCAAGACCGCGCCGTCATCCGCGAACAGCATCCGCTGCTGAACGGAATCGGTGGCAATGGTGATCGAAGGGCCCTGAACAAGCAACGGTGCACCGCCTTCATTGAGCCATGCAAAGGCATTCCCCTTCAAGGAAACCTGGCCTGATCCGCCGCCTGATTCCCGCTCAAAATCCACCGCGTCACCTCCCAAACGATAGGTTCCCGCGCTGTCTGTTAGGAGCACCCGCCCGCGTGCCACGCCCCGTGCATCGGAGAGCGCCAAACTGTCACCGGTCACTTCCAAGTCTCCGTCGACGAAGCGCGCCACAGCGCTTGAATCTCCTGCAAACCATCCACCCCCTGCTTCCAAATCCCATTCGCCACGCACACAGTCCACCCCTCCAGAGGGGTAACGAATCTCAGCGGGGTCCGTCAAAAGAAGCTTTCTGGCCTGGGGCAGATAGCCCACGCGCTCGGCATTGACATCGAGGGTGTCAACCACCATGTGCACTCGCCCCAAAAAGTCCATGCGTCCAGAATCACGGTGGTAGCTGCCCCGGTCACTTGTGATGTATTCTCCCTCCGTCGTCACTTCTCCTCCGCCTGCATAGCGGGCCACACCTTCCCTGAAATCATAAGTGGTTCTCCGGGTCACCAATGTCCTGGCTTCTCCAGGTTCGGAACGGTCCACCAGGCGCACTTGCGCCCCCGTCATCGTGGCAAAACCGCTGTCGGGGTGCAGGTTCAACTGGTCTCCATACAGCGACATTGGACCGTCCTCCATGCGCACATCTCCCATCATCTGGAAGCGTCCATCCGTGTAGCGCCAAGCACTGTCGCAATACACCACCGCACCGTCGACAGCCAGTTTGACATCGCCAATCAGGCGCTGTCCATCTACCACTGCTGGGTTCCGGGCGATTTCATCCGCTTGCTCGATCCGAACTTCTACCTTTTGAGCCGCCGCACAAAAAGGCAGCACTGCGCACACAATGCACCACAAATACCGCACAAGAAAACGGGACACTGCCGCGTTGTTCACGTGGAAAACAACGTAAAAATCAGGGGTTCGGTATTCGTTCTCGATTGCCAACAACGCGCGGCGCAAATTCGCCCGGGTTGGCCGTGCAAATGCTGACCAAAACTAAATAGTTTTCACCCTGTAGATGAGCACCACGTCCACATACCGCAAAGGACCCGATAAACTGGGGTTACATCGCCCCCATCAGGGGAGCTGGTTGAAACCATCTCGGCACATCAGTGTGCTGGCTGCATGCGGGGTTTTGGTCTTGGCTGCAAGCGCCTTTAGGCCGCCCGTAGAGCCCGCCATGACCGTGGTCATCGATGCTGGGCACGGCGGAAAAGACCCTGGAAATCTGGGCACAGGACGCTACAAAACCGCCGAAAAGGACATTACCCTGGCCGTAGCGCACAAGACAGCAGCCTACATTGAAGAACGGGTTCCCGGTGTGCGCATCGTGATGACCCGTTCGGGCGACACCTACCCCACCCTGCCCGACAGGGTTCGAATGGCCAACGAAGCCGAAGCTGACCTCCTCCTTTCCATCCACTGCGACAGTTTCGAAAAATCATCCGCCATCGGCAGCTCCACTTTTGTGATGGGCCTGGGCAAAAGCGAGGCGAGTTTGAGGGTAGCCTCCAAGGAAAACGCCGCCATTTTTCAAGAAAACAGCAGCGAGGCCAAAGGCTTTGACCCCAATGATCCGGACACCTTCATCGCCTTGGCGCTCAAGCAAGAGATTTACCTCGAACGCAGCTTGCAACTGGCCGATTTGATCCAAACCCAATTTCGAGAGCGGGTCGGCCGCAAAGACCGAGGTGTGAGACAAGCAGGGTACTACGTCACAGCCTACGCCAACATGCCCAGTGTATTGGTTGAACTGGGATTCCTGACCAACCCCAAAGAGGAAGATTTTTTGCGCTCAGAAAAAGGCCAGGACTATATGGCCAGCGCCCTCTTCCGGGCTTTTCGGAGCTACGCGGAGACTTGGTTCAGCCTAGAGTCCGCCGTAGAGCCCCAGGCCAATGTGCCTTCCGAAGCCGCTGAGCCCAAGGAAACCACCCCTGCAGATCAACCTGAAGCAGAGAACACCACTCCCCAGAGTCCCGCTTGGTTTGGCAGCCTGTCCAACACCTGTAGCGAAAACGTGTGCTTTACTGTGCAAGCGACCAGCTCTCGGAAAGGTGGTCCATTGTTGGACGGTCAAGGCAACGCCATCCCATTCACACAATCCACCCTGTCCGGCGGCGTGCATAAATACCGCGTCGGCTCATCCCCCTCATACGCGGCCGCTTGCCAGATGCGCGATACCTTGCGGTTGAAAGGTTTTCCCGATGCTTTTGTCGTGGCTTTTGAGGAAGGATCTCGGATCCCCTTGGAACAGGCCATCAAAAAGCAGCGGAACTGAGCACAGACACGGAACATGCAAAAAGGCAGGGAAATCAAAATCGGCGTGCTCGTCCTCATTGGGGGGGCGTTGCTGGTTCTGGGTGTCAACTACCTCAAAGGGTTCAATCCTTGGGGAGGAGGCAATGCCTTTCATGCCATCTATGAAAACATTGATGGGCTGGCGGTATCCAACCCCGTTGTGGTCAATGGTTTTCAAGTTGGACAGGTCTCTTCCATCAACTTTTCTGCAGAAGGCAGCGGGGATCTGCACGTGGTCTTCTTGATCGAAAAAGAAGGATTGCGCATTGCCAAAGACACCAAAGCGCGCATCGTTTCGAACGACCTTTTTGGGACCAAGGCCATCGAACTGGTTGCCGGTCGAAGTGCAACACTGGCAGGTCCCGGCGACACCCTGCCATCTGAAATTGAAATGGGGATTACCGAGGCCGTCAAGCAAGAATTGCTTCCTCTTCGCCAGAAAACAGACCAGCTGATTGCCGGTGTAGACGACATCCTGAGCAACCTGCAATCCGTATTTCAAGACAGTGCCACACAAGGACTCCCCAAGGCCTTTGAGAGCATTCAGCGCACCATGGAAAACCTGGAAAGCACTTCCCGAACCTTGGACCTCACCGTCGATGAAAACCGCGCTGCACTAAAAGGGATCATCGACAACATGGAGAGCCTTACGGGGTTTGTGAATTCCCAACAGGGTGCCCTCTCCAACGCGCTCGGCAACTTCAGCCAAATCAGCGACTCACTGGCTGAATTGCAATTGGCCACCACCCTGAAGAAGGCCGATGCTTCAGTGACGGAGCTCAACCGGTTGCTCGAGGGGCTCAACAACGGGGAAGGCACCATCGGTGCTCTGCTCCAGGACGACACCTTGCACCGGGGGCTTCTGGCCACCAATAAGGAGGTTCAAAACCTGATCAACGACCTCTATCTGAATCCCCAGCGGTATGTCAGGGTGTCTGTCTTTGGTCGGAAAGAAAACCGCCGAATGAGCGAAAAAGAACTGGAACGGTTGCAGCGCTTGATTCAAAGTGAGCTCGACAACCGATCAGAAGACATTGAGTAACCCCCGCCAAAGACCCTGCACACCATGGCCCATTTGATCGGACAACTGACCTTCCTTGTGCTGCTCAGCACCGCGGGCATTTTGTTTGCCCGCCGCATTGGTCAAATCCGCAAGAACATCAACCTGGGCAGAGATGTAGACCGCTCAGACCGGCCCAAGGAACGGTGGGCACTGATGGCCAGGGTGGCCATGGGCCAATCCAAAATGGTCGTTCGGCCCGTGGCCGGCATCATGCACATCGTGATCTATGCCGGGTTCATTCTCATCAACATCGAAGTCCTCGAGATTCTTGTAGACGGCCTGTTTGGCACCCACAGGGTGTTTGCGCCCTTTCTCGGTGGCCTTTACGATGTGATGATCGCCACCTTTGAGTGGCTCGCCTTGGGTGTTCTGGTGGCTTGTGTGGTCTTCCTGGTGCGGCGAAACGTGCTTCCGATTGCGCGTTTCCGAAGTCCGGAAATGAAAGGATGGCCGAAGAACGACGCCAACATCATCTTGGTTGTAGAGGTGCTGTTGATGTTTGCCTTTCTCACCATGAATGCCGCCGATACCCTGGCACAGGCCCGTGGTCTCGATCACTACATCGCAGCGGGCTCCTTCCCTGTCAGCCAGTGGCTGCACCCGCTTTACGCTGGCCTAACCGATGCCGGCATTGTCGCTTTGGAGCGCGGTGCCTGGTGGTTTCACATCGTTGGGATTTTGGCCTTTCTGGTATACGTCCCCTACAGCAAGCATTTCCACATTTTTCTGGCCTTCCCCAACACCTGGTACAGCGACCTGACTCCGGCAGGGAACATGGACAACATGGCTGCTGTCAAAAAAGAGGTGGACTTGATGATGTCAGGCGATCCCTTTGCCACACCTGCAGCATCGGCCGAAGAGCCGCCTGCAGAGCCCGCGCCTTTTGGAGCGAAAGACGTCAAAGACTTGACCTGGAAGCAGCTCATGGAGGC
>DDCX01000013.1:30054-42159 GCA_002336475.1 Flavobacteriales bacterium UBA1995
CACGAGTTGCCAAGCCTGTGTCGAGGCTTGTCCGATCAACATCAGCCCCATGGGCATCATCCTCGACATGCGCAGAAGCCTCATTATGGAGGATTCCAAGGCGCCTGAGCCCATCACGGCCATGTTCAATAACGTCGAAAACAACGGCGCTCCATGGGCCTTTCCTGCAGCGGACCGCGGGAAATGGACCGATGAATTGGCCTCTGAATCTTGAACCTTACCCCCATGGCATTGACCGTCCCCACCTTGGCCGATATGAACGCCCGCGGAGAGACCCCCGAGGTTCTCTTTTGGGTGGGATGTGCTGGAAGTTTTGACGACCGCGCCAAGCGCATCACCAAAGCCATCGCCCGCATCCTCCACGCTGCAGAAGTCCCGTTTGCTGTGCTCGGTGCCGAAGAAAGCTGCACCGGCGATCCCGCAAAGCGGGCGGGCAACGAGTTTCTCTTCCAAATGCAAGCCGCCCAAAACATCGCTGTCCTCAATGGATATGGTGTCAAACGGATTGTGACGGGCTGCCCCCATTGCTTCAACACCCTCAAAAACGAGTACCCTGAACTCGGCGGGACCTATGAGGTCATGCACCACACGCAGTTCATCCAACAGCTGATTGCGGATGGACGGCTCAAAATTGCCGACGGACAGCCGTTCAAAGGCAAGCGCATCACCTTCCATGACCCCTGCTATCTGGGTCGGGGAAATGGCGAATACGAAGCCCCCCGCGCGGCTTTGGCGGCCTTGGACGCCGACCTGGTCGAGATGCGCCGTTGCAAGAAAAATGGCCTGTGCTGCGGCGCGGGTGGCGCACAGATGTTCAAGGACGCCGAAAAAGGAGACCGCGAAGTGAACCACGAGCGCACCGATGATGTCCTCCAAACGGGGGCCAAAGTCGTGGCCACAGGTTGCCCTTTTTGCAACACCATGATGACCGATGGCATCAAGAACGCCGAGCGCGAAGGAGACATCGCCGTCAAAGACATTGCAGAGTTGATCGCAGAAGCAGCAGACCTGCTCTGACCCATTGCCCACAATGCGGCTAACTTGCCGCCCCAAAACACCCCACAATGGCCCTTCTCGAAGGCAAAATCGCCCTCATCACCGGCGCCTCACGCGGCATCGGAAAATCCATCGCTCAACGGTTCGTTCAAGAGGGCGCCACCGTTGCTTTCACCTACCGCTCCAGTGAAGAAAAAGCGAAAGCATTGGAAGACGAACTCACCGCCTCTGGGGGCACGGCACGGGGATTTAAGTCAGACGCTGGCAGCTTGGCAGAAAGCGAAGCGCTTGTCACAGAAGTGGTCGCAGCATTCGGCACCGTTGACATCCTCATCAACAACGCCGGGATTACGCGCGACACATTGCTCATGCGCATGTCCGAGGAGCAGTGGGATGACATCATGCAGGTCAACCTTAAGAGCTGTTTCAACCTGACCAAAGCCGTTTTGCGCACCATGCTTAAAGCCCGCGCGGGAAGCATCATCAACATGTCCAGTGTCGTGGGAATCCAAGGCAATGCTGGTCAAGCGAATTATGCGGCCTCCAAGGCCGGAATTCTGGGCTTCACAAAAAGCGTGGCCCTAGAGCTCGGCAGCCGCAACATCCGCTGCAATGCCATCGCTCCTGGGTTTATCGAGACGGAAATGACCGATGCATTGGATGAGGCCACAGTGCAAGGCTGGAGAGATGCCATTCCGTTGAAGCGCGGTGGAAAGCCTGAGGATGTGGCAGATGCCTGTGTGTTCCTCGGGTCAGACATGAGCGGCTACATCACTGGACAAACCCTTTCCGTGGACGGCGGAATGCGGATGTAACTTCGCGCCATGCGCGATGTCCTTCTCGATGCCCCTTTTATTCAGGTCGCGCTGGCGTTAACCTTCGTGGTGATTGCCGCTGCGCTGTTGTACCGCATCGACAAAGGCAACAGGCATCTTCACGGCGGGCTCAGAGGCGCGCTTGGTGCCATTCGGGCACTCATATTGGCGACCATCGTGTTGCTGATGTTCAGACCGGTGCTGCGCATCGAAGAAAGCACCACCCGACAGCCCGCTTTGATCGTACTTCAAGACGCATCGCGGTCCGTCGGAGCAGACCATGAAGATTGGGGCAATACGTTGGACCAATGGCTGGGTGCATTGCCATCGGAGCCGGGCGAACCCGGTGCCGCTGTCAATGTCTACAGCTTCGGTGCAGACCTGACACAGCGAGAAGAAGACCAACCTTGGTCGTTCGACGACCCCACCACTGACCTGTCCACAGCGCTGGAGATGCTGCAAGGACAATGGGCTGGGGCACCTGTAGGTGCTGTAGTTATCGCCACCGATGGGCGGTTCAACAGGGGACGCAACCCGGAAGCCGTGAACAGCCGGATTCCGGCACCGCTACACACCATTGCATTGGGCGACACCAGCCTCCAAAAAGACATCCGCATACTGCGGCTGCTCCACAACGATGTAGCCGGTCTGGGCAACCGTTTTCCCATTGAAATCGAACTGGGCGCACAAGGTTACCAAGGCCCATCAGAAGTGCGCTTGACAGGCCCAGGGGTCAACCTCTCTCAAGAAGTCAATTTCAATGGTTCTGGCGCCCCCGTGACCGTTCAGTTTCTCATCGAAGCGGAGCTGCCCGGCATACAGCGCTATCGCGTCAATGTTAGCGCTGCCGAAAACGAAGAAAATACCGCCAACAACAAACGGACGGCCGTCATCGACATCATTGAAAACCGAAAACGCATCTTGCTGGCCGGGCCTGCCCCCCACCCCGATCAAGGTGCATGGTCCAATGCACTCTCAGGCAACATCAACTATGAGGTGGTGGTGCAAACCCTTGATGACGTCAACCCCAATGACGCAGAAGGGCGCTGGGATGCAGCCTTCTTGTTTTCGTTCGATGCAGGGAACAATGCTGCGGTTGAAGCATATTCAGCCCTGAGAGATGCTGGAATTCCGGTCGGGTTGATCATGGACCCCTTGGGCGACTTTTCGAGCATTGCGCCCTTGGGCCTTGGCTTTGAGGTCAACGTAGCACGTCAAGGTTTGACCGCTGACCCACGCGGCGGTGTCAATCCTGCCTTTCCGCATTTCCGCTTGGCCACAGGTGTTGAAGAATGGCTGGCTGAAGTGCCCCCCTTGATGGCGCCTTTTGGCGAAGCGAATTGGGGACCGGCCCACACTCCCCTGTTCTTCCAGCGCATTGGAGGCATCATGACGGGCGACCCGCTGGTGACCGTCACGCAAACCGCGGAAGGCCGAGGCATGGTGATGTTGGGAGAAGGAAGTTGGCGCTGGCGACAGGTTGGCTACTTGCGCACCGGGTCACACGACCTGTTTGATGACTTTGTGGGCAAACTGACCCAGTTCTTGACCTCCGATCCTGGGGTTGACCGCTTTAGGGTAGAATCGCCCCGCATCCTCAACGAGGACCAGAGGCTACAGATGCAGGCAAGGGCATACGACGCCACCCTGCAGCCGTTTCTCGGTGCAGACATCGCACTTCAATTGTCGGACAGCACTGGGGCCCAGTTCAATTACCGCTTCTCTGCTGCCAACTCTGGAGGTTACGCCCTCGATGCCGGCCGTTGGCCCGAAGGCACCTATACATGGCGGGCCACCACTGAAATTGGCGGAACCACTTTTGAGCGCAATGGCGCCATCGAGGTCAGGGCCATGGAGCTCGAACAAAACGGACGCGCAGCAGACCACGCCACCCTAAGGAGACTGTCGCTTTCTGCAGGTGGAGTCACGGTATCCCCAGCCCAATTGGACAGCTTGACTGGAATCATGGCCGCTTCGGGACGGTTCACGCCGGAGCGCAATTGGTCAGAAAGACTGCAGGACATCATCAAGTGGAAGGTCTTGCTCTACGTCTTGATTGGACTCCTCTCCACAGAGTGGATACTCCGTCGATGGGCGGGCACATATTAAGCTGTGCGTTGCTCCGGGGGTTATAGCTTAGCCCCATGGATACATCTTCCCGCCCTATCAAACTAGTAGCCCTGATATCAGGACTCTTTGTGGCCCTGCTGATCAGCTGGTCCTCGATTACCTACACCATTCCCTCTGGATACGCTGGACTGGTTTTCCGGACGTTTGCCGACGGCATCAATCCTGACGAGGCTCCTGTCGGCCAGGGCTTTCACTTCAAGACGCCATGGGACAAGGTGGTCGTCTACGAGATCCGCCAAAAAGAGATGCAGCAGAAGCTCGACGTTCTTTCCTCTAATCTGCTCAAAATCCAATTGGACATGACTGTGTTCCACGAGCCTGTGCGGAAAAATTTGGGCGCACTCGAAATTGAACGCGGAAGAGACTACGAGGATGCCGTGATCGTGCCCTCCATGCGCTCTGTTTCTCGTGAGGTATTTGCCAAATACCTTCCCGAAGAGATCAACACCTCCAAAAGAGAGCAAATCCAAGTTGAAATCGAGGACCGCTTGCGCGAAAAGCTCGCCAGCAACTTCATCCAGCTCAACGACGTTTTGATCCGGAACATTCGGCTCCCCAAAACCCTTGAGGAAGCCATCGAGCGCAAGCTCCAACAAGAGCAGGAGTCTCTGGAATACGAGTTCCGCTTGGAAAAAGAGACCAAAGAAGCGGCCCGTAAGAGGATTGAAGCCGAAGGTGTTCGGGATTTCCAAGACATCGTATCCGAAGGCATTTCTGATGAGCTTCTGCGCTGGAAGGGCATTGAAGCCACTCAGAACCTCGCCCTAAGCACCAACACCAAGATTGTGGTTGTCGGAGGTGGAGATGATGGCCTGCCCATCATCCTCGGCAACAACTGATCCCGCAAAAACACACCCCATGAAAAAGGCCCGCGATTGCGGGCCTTTTTCATGGGGTACTGCTGCTCAGAAAACTTACGCTTCCGTCCAAGTTCCCTGTTCCTTGGCCTTAGAAATGGCACCCAACACGCCGAGACGGTTGATGTTGCGAATGCCCGAGGCACTGACACGCATGGTCATCCAGCGGTCCTCTTCTGGAATGAAGAAACGCTTTTTAAAGAGGTTGGGGTAGAAACGACGCTTGGTACGGCGCTTCGAGTGGGAAACATTGTTTCCAACCATCACCTTCTTTCCGGTAAGCTGACAAATGCGGCTCATGATATTCCTATTCTGAGTTTTTCCAGTTCCCGACGATTTCGGGAGTGCAAAGGTGCGGTTTTCAGAGTGAATCCGCAACCCTTGAGGCGGGTTTTGATTCTACACCCCATTTAAGGGCAGCTTGCAATGCCATTTGGGCAGCTGAACGCACCGCCATCGCGAGATTCCGGGTACGGTCCCGTCCAAACTGATGCCGTACGCATAACACGCCCAACGGACCGTCACAAGCCATATAAACAGTGCCGACTGGCTTATCCTCACTCCCGCCATCCGGACCAGCAATGCCCGTAATCGACACTCCGTAATCGGATCCAAACTTTTCTCGTGCCCCCTGGGCCATGGCCACAGCCACCGGCTCAGACACCGCTCCGAACTGGGCAATGAGCGCAATTGGAACGCCCAACAGGTTCTCCTTGGCCGCGTTGGAATAGGCCTGAACCCCACCCATGAAAAATGCACTGGCACCCGGACGGGCCACCAAAGCAGCACCCAAGGCACCACCCGTGCAACTCTCAGCCACAGCCAATGTCTGACCTTGATTCACCAAGCAATGCCCCAACGCCTCTTCAACCGGCAGGCCAACTTCCGACACCACCCATTCCGACAAACGCTCCAACACTTCACCGTGGGCTTTCTCTAAATCATGGACAGCATCGCCTTCGGCGGTCAACCGAATGCGCACGCTACCAGGGCTCGGCAAATAAGCCAGCTTGATGCCCTGATTTTCTAGGGCTCCTTCCATATCACCGAGGGTCTTGGCCAACTGGCTCTCCCCGGTGCCCATGGTTAGCAAAGACAAATGGGCCCTTTTGGGCTGCCTCCCCTGTTGTTGCATGCGGGCATGCACCGCAGGAACCACACCGTGTTCCATGATGTATTCCATTTCATAGGGAACACCGGGCATGGAAACCGTCATGCCACCGGGCCGCTCAAACAACATGCCGCTGGCAGTGCCCAATGGGTTCTCCAATGGAGTGCAGGATTCAGGCAGCAGTGCTTGATCCCGGTTCACTTGAAGGATAGGCCGGCCACGCCGCTCGAACCAAGAAACAATCCTGGCCTCGATTTCAGAGTAACGCACCAATCTTGTACCAAAATGACGGCACAGCACATGTTTGGTGATGTCGTCACGGGTCGGCCCAAGCCCCCCCGTAATCAACACAAGTTCCGCCCGTGACTCCGCGTCCTTGAGGGCGTCTAAAATGGCCTCCTCTTCATCGGAGACCACCACACATCGGTTGACACGCCACCCCTCATTTTCGAGGAGATGGCCCATCCAGGCGGCATTGGTGTTGACCGTCTGCCCTATCAGCAACTCATCACCGATGGACAGGATCTCTACCAAAAGCCGCCCGGATGCCATCACCAATCAGCGAATGGACAAGCGCTCGATGCTGCGTGCACCTGAGCCACTTACTTCCACAGTATAAACTCCTGGTGTCAAATCTGACACATCGAGGCGGGCGAGCTTGCCCTGAATGCGGGCCTGACGCACCAGACGTCCGCCCATATCGCGGACAAACAATTCTGCGCCGATCAACAGGTCGTCGAGGACGATCTCCACGACTGCGTCTGCCGGGTTTGGATAGAGGCCAAAACCGACCTGATCGATGTCGCCCACTCCCACGTAGTCCTCAAACTCCACATCTGCACAATCGTCGAGGTCCTCCACATTCATGGTCAATCCAACGATATCGTTGATGTCAATGGGATCCTCGTCTCCACGAACGTGCAAGCCTGGCTCGAAGTCACGCTGGTAAGTCAGGTTCACCTGTCCTCCTTGAATGCGCTGGGGAACGCAAGGATAAACGCTCTCAATGAGGTCAAAGTCCAAGTCGGGGGTGACATCACAAGCGCTTTCGGAGTTCCACGTCTCACCGAGGTCGGTAGAGTGCACCACGTAGCAGTGGCGGTAATTCTGAATGCCCGTGCTGAAGTTTTCCATCAACGCGCTGTAAGCCACCACGATGGTATTGGACTCGACCACCAAACCGGCTGAAGGCTGAGAGCTGATGCCCACAAAGTATCCCGCGATTTCATCTTCATAATCCAGCGTACCGCTTTCATCGATGTCATAGGCATAGGCAATCGTCATGCTGCTGTCTGGGCCCATATCAGGACGCCAGTACTCCAATCCATTGGTAAAGGGGTAATAGCTGCTCGTAGCATCCGTGGTGTCGCTGTCAGCGTAGAACATGGCGCCAAAGAAGACGTGCACTCCTCCTGCCTCGTCGACCAACACATCACCTGCCCGGTCAGCATTGAAAAACATGGCGTTGCCATTGGCATCCACAGCATCGGCAATGGTGGTATCGAGCAACGCTCCTGAGTCCAAAACGTAGTTGTCAACGGGGAAGTCCACGATGGCCTCGTATGTCCAAGTCTCACCATTGTCCTCTGACACCATTGCGAAGGTGTCATAGAAGCCATTGAATACTGCAAAAGCGACCTTGTCTCCTTCGGCGTGAATGGCATAGGAGTCGGCCACAAAACCTCCAGCAAATGCAGAAGTGTCGAGCTCAGCAAAGGTCTGGATGTCCCAGTTGGCGCCTCCATCGGTAGAACGCATGTAAATCAACGCACCGTCTTGGCCGTTGTACAGCACGCCTCCGTTGCCGGCGGGAGCACTGATACAAATGGCGTGGATGCTGTTGCCATCAGCACCACCCACGGTAGCGCGCGGCCAGAGGTGCCAGATGTCGGTTTCATCTTCAGCGGTCAACGCAGGCAAGGTCGTGGTCGACCAAGCCCCACTCCCTACCGCATCGCGGGTAGCAAAGACCAATCCACCCGTACTGCCGTGGCTCAAAGCGAACTCTGAACCGTTGGCGAGGTGGCCCAATGAAGGCCATCCGATCCGGACGTCTTCAATGCGGTCGTAAGGGATCTCTCCCCAGTCCGAGCCCGTTCCGGCGTCCTTGAAGTTGTATCCCGTTCCGCGGTCCCCAAATGGTGAGGTCTCCAAGGACTGAATCCAACCCGCACTCAGCCCTTCTGAAGAACTGAAAACGCGGTCATCAACAGCATAGTTAGACTGCAGGTCATATTGGGTGTAACCAATGACCTGACGCTCAATGACCATGTCCCGCAATTGCAGGTGATCTATGTCTCCCACATTCTGCGCATTCAGCGGTTGGTATGGAATGATTTCCTCTCCGGTCATGTCGACCGATGGCATTACAGCCTGCACTTTTTGTGCATCATCGAGGCGGTGAAAACTTTGGGCCTGAACGGCCGTAAATGCCGCACATAACGCGGCCAGCGTAAGGGTTGCGATTCGCATGTTTGATTCGGTTCCGGGAATGTACCCGTCTGAAGTGCCGGAAGTTAAGACACTTCGGGCAACCGTGCGAGCACTGTACTCCTTGCCACCACGCGATCTCCCGGCTTCACCATCAATTCTGCTCCCAATGGCAAGTAGAAATCAATCCGTGAACCAAACAGGATAAAACCGCACTCTTGGCCTCCTGCTACCTCATCCCCTTGCTTCACATACCAACGAATGCGCCGGGCTACAGCACCTGCAATTTGACGCCAGACCACCAACCCTCCAGGTGTGCGCTGTCCATATGTGGTGCGCTCATTTAAAGTCGAGGATTTCTCATGCCAAGCCACGAGGTACTCTCCCCTGTGGTACTTGAAATACTCCAATGTCCCCGCGACTGGCGCCCACTGGGCGTGCACGTCGAAGATGCTCAAGAAAACACAGATTTTAATGGCCTTTCCTCCGATCACTTCGGGCTCATCTACCTCTTCAACCAAAACGACTTTGCCATCGCTGACCGCGGTGACTTCACCCGGTTGTCCGGTATAGGGGCGCTTCGGAATGCGGAAAAACCACAACACCAGCAATCCAAGGCCGACCAGCACCACCCTCAAAAACACCTCGAGCACGATGTGAATGGCAGGGATCCAAGAAATCAAGCCTTGCAGCAGAGCGATGCCCAATAAAAAAACGAGGATGACCTTGTGGCCGGCACGGTGAATTGTCATGTCAATCGGGTTCAGGAATAAATGAGGTACAACAAGGCAACAGGTGCGGCAATAATGTGAGAATCAAATCGGTCAAGTATACCACCATGACCGGGCAAAATCTGGCCTGAATCCTTGATTCCTGCCCTCCGCTTCAACAGGCTTTCTAACAGGTCGCCGAGGGGGCCAAAAACAGAAACAAGGGAGGCGAGAACAATCCAATGGCCAGAGCCAGCTGCTCCGAAGTTGTGGTGCAATATGCCGCCCACCAAAAGGGCCGCCGCTGCACCTCCTGCCCAACCCTCCCAAGTCTTTCCTGGAGATATAGAAGGGGCCAAAGGATGCCGACCCCACCTGCGCCCCACCAAATACGCACCGGTATCGTTGGACCACATTAATGCAAACCAACCCAAGGGAATCCAGAAGTCGTACCCTCCATCGGTCCAAGACAAACCTGCCAACGCTCCAAAAGCAACCAACAGGAGCATGAGTGCTCCCACGCCAACAAGAGGGGATCGAGGAAAAGCGGGAATCCGGCGCCAAGCAGAGGCCAATTCAACACCACCAATTGCACACGCGGTGAGCACAAGGCACCAGTACGTCCAGGGACCGTATATAATAGAACCTACAATGAGCCCTACAATGCCAACGCCCGTCAGGGCGCGGACCTGAAACTCAGAGTTTCCAGCACTCATGCAGACGTTTCACCGTCTTCTGAAACGCTCAAGACTTCCTTGGAGCGCTGCAGGTCTTCATTGGGAACGTAAACTTCCACGGAACCAAACATGCCGTAGCTGCTGTCTTGCTTGTTGAGGACCACCACTTTAATGCCTGCAGCCTCTAAGCGCGTGCGGTAAACCTCAGCTCCGAAGGGCACAGAATCGCTGTGAATGAGTGTCCACCCCTCCATTACGCGGCGTTTTCATCGGCACCTCCTTCCTGTTTGGACTCCTCATCGGAAGATTCATCGGACGGCATCTGTTGCGCAGGCTCAGGGGCTTCGATTGCTGCTTCTGAAGCGGCGGCTTCGGCTTCTGTTGTCTCCTGTGGTTTACCCACGGTATTTTCGCCGATGGAGACTTTGGTCTCCTGCTCCCACGGCCTTGGGCCGAGCAATTCAATCAGGTCCTCCTTGAACAACACTTCCCGCTCGAGCAGACGCTCGGAAAGTGCATTGAGCTTGTCTTTGTGCAACTCCAAGATTTCGCGGGCCTTGGCATAAGCACGCTCAATGATGGCTCCAGCTTCCTCGTCAATGATGCGGGCCGTCTCCTCACTGTAGGGCTTGGTAAACGTTGCTTCTGCCCGAGGGTCGTAAAAGCTTCGGTTTCCGATGCGTTTGTTCAAACCATAGACACTGACCATGGCATACGCCTGCTTGGTCACCTTCTCCAAATCACTCAGCGCTCCGGTAGAAATTTTACCAAAGGTCAAGTCCTCTGCTGCCCTGCCTCCCAACGCAGCGCACATCTCATCAAAAATCTGCTCGGTCGTGGTGATGTGCCTTTCCTCAGGCAGATACCAGGCCGCCCCCAAGGATTGCCCCCTCGGCACGATGGTCACCTTTACCAAAGGAGAGGCATGCTCCAACATCCAGCTGACCGTTGCGTGACCCGCCTCGTGGAAGGCGATCGTTCGTTTTTCGCTTTCTGTGATGAGCTTGTTCTTCTTTTCAAGCCCCCCCACCACACGGTCCACAGCATCCAAAAAGTCCTGCTTCCCTACCCTACCGGCATCGCGTCGGGCCGCAATCAGTGCAGCCTCATTACAAATGTTGGCAATGTCCGCACCACTAAACCCGGGAGTCTGGCGCGCCAAAAAGTCCACATCAATGGAGTCGTCTGACTTCAGAGGAGCCAAGTGCACTGTGAAAATGGCTTCCCGTTCCGTCAGGTCTGGCATGTCCACGTAGATCTGACGGTCAAACCGTCCAGCCCGCATCAATGCACTGTCGAGGATGTCCGCACGGTTCGTTGCGGCCAAGATGATCACACCACTGTTGGTGCCAAATCCATCCATCTCAGTCAACAACTGGTTCAGCGTATTCTCCCGCTCATCATTGGATCCCATGCTCGCATTTTTGCCCCGAGCACGCCCTACAGCATCAATCTCATCGATAAAAACGATACAGGGGCTCTTGTCTTTGGCCTGCTTGAACAGATCCCTCACCCGGCTCGCACCTACCCCCACGAACATCTCCACGAAATCAGAACCGCTCAGAGAGAAGAAGGGTACCTGCGCTTCTCCGGCAACCGCTTTGGCCAAGAGTGTCTTACCCGTACCTGGAGGGCCCACAAGCAATGCGCCTTTTGGAATTTTCGCCCCTAAATCCGTGTACTTATCGGGGTTTTTCAAAAACTCTACAATCTCGCCGAGCTCTTCCTTCGCCCCTTCGAGGCCGGCTACATCGTTGAAATTGACTTGGGTCGAATTTTCCTTGTCGAACAACTGCGCCTTGGACTTTCCAATATTGAAAATCTGACCGCCGCCACCGCCGCCGCCGCCGAGGCGCCGCATGAGCACCATCCAAACGCCAACCATGATTGCGAGAACAATGATGTAAAACACCAACTGCTGGCCCCATTCATTGGAACGTTCATAGGAGACAATCACCTTTCCATCTGCCGAAAGTTGATCCAAACGGTCGATGTTCTTCTCGGAAGGAGGAATCTCGACCATCAAATCTGCCCCGCGCAAAAAAGCGCCTCCCAGAGGACCTTCTGGTTGGTCCTTCATGATGGAGTCTCTGGCATTGTCGGTATACCAAGCTTCGGCCACCATTCCATTGTGACTCAGCTTTCTCAACTCTCCTGCTTCAGCTTTGCTTACAAGCTCCTGAAAGCTCACATTCCCCGCTCCCCCGCTGGCTCCTCCTGAGAGGATCATGGCAATCAGCAAGGCACCAATACCGGCATAGACCCAATAAAAATTGAAACTCGGTTTGTTGGGCTTGCGGGGCTCTTGATTGTTCGATTCCATAAAATTTAATGCGATTTGACAATCCTCCTCTACAGAAGACCGTCTTCTGCATCAGT
>DDCX01000013.1:42188-53900 GCA_002336475.1 Flavobacteriales bacterium UBA1995
AAGCTTTCGCTTAATTTGATGCACTGCAATGTGGACCGCTGTAACCCTAACTCCCCGTCACAAACTGACCCAAGATTCAGTTGAGGTTGCTGTGCATCCCCGGTTCGGCAAGCTCAAGTTTCGCAGCGGCCATTTCATCGTTCTTGAGGTCAAACTCAAACAAGGGGTGCGAAGAAGTGCATTTTCCATTGTCAGGAGTGAACGGAACGGCATCATCATTGGGGTCAAGAAAAACGGAGACCATGGAATATCGGCTTGGCTCAACAGCCTAAAACAACCAGCAAAAGCAAGCTTGGCGGGGCCCTTTGGACAATTCCACGTCAACCCAGCAGCAGATAAACACATCTTCATCACCGGTGGCAGCGGAATCACACCTGTTCGAAGCATGTTTGACGAACTCCTCGCCAAAGGGGTCCAACCTGTTCTGGTGTATGCCAATCAGTCGCCAGAAAAAGCCATGTACCTGGAATCGTTTCGATTGCTGGCAAAGGCGAATGGCACCCATCTCATAGAAGTGTATGACCGCAACATTTTCAAAGCGCTTGAAAATATTGACCTCCAAAATGCAGCGGTTTATGCCTGCGGACCGTCCGGTCTGATCAACAGTGCCCTCGATGCGCTCCACAAGTATGGCGTTCCCTCGGAAAGCATCCAAACGGAGTGGTATGGCTTGGATATGGACGCCGCTCGTGACGCCTCTGGTTCGTTTACTTGGAAGAACTTTTGGGGCTCCAGACAGAAAGTCTCCATGGAGGGGCAAAAAAGCATCCTCGAAGGGGCCATTGCCCAAGAGGTCATGCTGCCCCATGCTTGTGGTGTTGGGGTCTGTGGCACTTGCAGAGCGAGGGTAGTGCATGGAGAAGTCATTTGCGGCAAGGAAAAACGCCAAGCTGGAGATGACATCCTCACCTGCATCAGCACGCCTTTTGGCCCGTCAGAAACTGTGCTGGCTCCGGTCAAAGGCAGCCGGTCGCAAATAGTGGCGATCTCCATGCTCATTGGCATTTTCTTCTTGGGGATGTGGTGGGTACCTCCAGGCCAAGGCTTCAAAGCTTTGGGGCCCATGAACACGTCTCATGAGAATTTGGAATGCAACGCCTGCCACAAGGAAGCCCCTGGCACGTTCAGGCAACAGGTAGGGCACAACGCCCAATCTCTGATGGGCCTGCACAGCCATGATTGGGTTCCCGTCGGCTTTGCTCCGGTGGACAACAAGGCCTGCATAGGGTGTCACAACCGCCCCAACGATCGTCATCCAGTTTCCCGGTTCATGGAAACCCGGTTTGCAGAACAAAGGAGCACGCTGGGCCCTCATGAATGCAACAACTGCCATGGAGAGCACCACGGAAAACGGGTCGCTGGCGTAGAGACCGGATTTTGCGTGAATTGCCACCAAGACCTCGAAGTCAGCTTTGACAGTGCGCAACCCTCGCACGCGGAGCTCATTGAAAAAGACGCTTGGGAGACTTGTTTACAGTGTCATGATTTCCACGGAAATCACATTCGGGAATTGCCCAAACGCCTCAACGACGGCATTGCCACAGAAACCATCCTCGATTATCTAAACGGAGGGCCAGACCCCTACGGCACGGAAAAAACATTTAGAGCTGAAAGCAAATGACGAGTGTATCCCGACCAGCCAAATTTTGGACCTTCACCGTGCTCGGAGGGGCTTCTCTTTTGGTGTACCTGTTCGCCACCGCCCCAGCAGCTTTGGGGACCGATGCTACAGAGCGACGCACCCTTTCGACAGAAGAGGCCTTGACCATGTTGGCCCTGGAAAATGACCTCACCCGGACCTTGTTCACCAAGGAAATTGTCGGGAAGGGGAAGAAACAGGGGCTCAAATTTGACGAGGCTTGGGCTGATAAAGATGTCGTTGCCGGCCCATTGCCTGCACTGTTTCTTAGAGGCGTAGCGGAAGAGTTAACCATGAGCGATGTTCCATTGAGGCTTTTTTTGGGCTCTGACTTCCCCATCGAAGCGACCAACAGGTTTGATGGGCTGCAGGCAGAGAAGTTCCAAGCCATGCGTTTGGACCTCAAGCCCCAACATTTCACGGACCCCAGCACAGGAGAACACGTCAGCATGTTCCCCGATTTCGCCTCTGCCCCCGCTTGCGTTTCCTGCCACAATGAACACGCACGCACATCAAAAACGGACTGGAAAATCAACGACCTCATGGGCGCCACAACGTGGTCATATCCCGAAGATTCCCTGACCACAGATGAATTCATCGCCATGGTTTCAGAATACCGCAAAGGGGTGGAATCCGTGTGGAGCCAATATCTAGAAGAACTCGAAGAGCTGGAAGCTGAGAAGCGCCCAGAAGTAGGGGACAAATGGCCTTCACATGGGCTCTATATCCCCGCCCACGAAACATTAAGGGACAGCATTGACCAACTGGCCAACGGCACCATTTTCATGGACCTGATGGACAAAGTGACCCTCTGAATGCGCGCTGCATCCCGCTATCTGATCTGGCTCACTGCCGCGCTGATGCTGCTGGCTTGGCTCCTCCATTGGGAGGATATGGAGGCCTTTGCATTCCAGCGGGACCGCAACTTCAGGAACATCAGTGGTGCCGTGGTATTGACCCTCATTCTCCTGCAGTGGACCCTCACTTTGGGTAGAACCGTATTTCAACGCTCGGGAAGCCAATGGGGAAACTGGATCAATTGGCACCTCAGGGTGTCACTCTTGCTTCCCTTGGCCGTCCTGGCTCACTCCATTGCCATCGGATGGGGCCTGTTGGCACTCTTGCCCTTGACACTGCTCACCTCGGGACATTTTGGTTCATTGTTGGAAGGCGAGGACAACATCAAAAAACACCTGCCTTACCACATTGGTTTGTCCGTGGCCACCTTGGTGATGGCCCTTGCACATACCGCTACAGTCCTGATGTTCAACTGATCAGTACTCCGGGATATCTTCCGGGTTGGGACCACTGGACTCCAAGTCCGGCAACAACTGCTGGGGGGCATCCGCCCACAATTCCTCCAGTCCGTAATGTGCCCGCCAGTCTTTGTGGAAAATGTGGACCACCACGTCTGCGTAATCCAACAGCGCCCATTGTCCTCCCCTGAGGCCTTGCTTCATCCAAGGTGACTCGTCGTGCATTTTCTCCGTAAAAACCTCCACGCTGCGGGCAATCGCCTCGACCTGCGTATTGGACTGTCCTTCACAGATGATGAAACGAGCAGCGATGCTGTTTTGAATGGCCGTGAAATCGACAATACAGATTCTACTGCCTTTGACCTCTTGAATCCCCGCTACAACAGCGGTCACCAGAGCATCTGTAGATGGTCCATCGGTGCGCTCCGGGGCATTTCTCGGGGTCGTCGCGTAAGTACGCGGATCGGGTGGTGCTTGTTGTTCTTCCAACGTGCGCTAAAATAGCCACCGTGGAGGACCTGCACACCCTAGCACTCGCACAAGTGTCCAAAGCCATGGGCACCGCCCCTCTGACCCACGAAGTCTTGGGACAGTGGACGGTATTGGGCTGGCCGGACACAGACAGCACCAACTCCCGAGCAATGAGCGCTTTGCGGTCGGCGCCAAAGGGGTCCCTGGACCATTTTGTACTCCATGTAAACCACCAAACTTCAGGCCGAGGACAACAGCAAAGAACCTGGACCGCCACCCCCGAGGACCTCGCGATGACCCTCATTCTGGAGCAAAAACTGCCCGCTTCAGCGCCATTCTCTCTGAATTTAGCCGTGAGCCTCGCCGTTGTTGAAGCCATTGAAGACGTCATTCCTGAAATTCAGAGCAAGGATTTGCTCATCAAATGGCCCAATGACATCATGCTCAAGGGGTCCAAAGCAGGAGGCATTTTGATCGAGAACAGCTGGAGAGGCAATGCATGGTCATCGGCGGTCATCGGCATAGGCCTCAACCTATCGGGGCATGCTCCATTTCCAAATGCCACGCGCCTGCTCCACGATGGACGGCCTCCGGGGAACACAGGAGCCACATTGCGCCGGGCCATTCTGCTGCACGCCGGGCGCCGCCTATCCGAAATGGAACACCCAGAGTCTTTGCTGCGCCATTATCACCAGCGGCTCTTTGGGTGGGGGCAACCGCAACGCTGGCAGTTGGACGGTCAAGAAGTCAGAGGAGTCCTTGAGAGCATTGACATTGAAGGCCGGCTCTGTGTCAACTCTAAAGGCACACAGCAATGCTTTGCCCCGGGTGAAGTCGGTTGGTTGGGTCTTGAGCCTTTGTGAAATCAGGCAGCGCCAAACTTGTCTTCCACCGCTCCGGCAATGTGCTGAAACAAGGCCTCCAATGGCTTCTGGGCCATCATCCGCAAAAAGGGATTCAAATCAGCCTCGCACAGCACCCAAGCACGGGCGCCTGAAGCTACTGTCACCACATTTAAATCCAGGTGGAAAGAAAACGGTGCACCCCCACCTTGAAGCCGCAAAACATCGCCGTCAAAGGCTTCTGTAGTGCGGGTCAAACGGATTTCCAGACCCCCTTGAATTTTGAAGCTGACCTCATCCTCGGTCCCCTTAAAATCTTTGACCTTGTCAACCGGCAATAATCCTTCCAAGTTTTGAAGGTTCTGCAAATGCGCCTTGAGCGCATTGGCGTCCACACCTACTTGGACCTCTTTGCTCCGGATTTCAGTCATCCCTTTACCCCGTCGGGTTCTGTGGGTGCAGTGAACTTGTCGCTCCATGCCACAGCATCCTCGCGCCATTTCATCAAAGCACCTGCTTGGTCATCAGTAAGGTATTCACGCTGCGCGGCCTCCGTGATCAGGGTGGGGTAATCGCTCAAGGTCTCCAGTGGACATCCCGACGCCGCAAAATTCTTTGCAGCAAGATCAAATCCATAAGTGAAAATGGCGACCATCCCCTTCACCTCTAAGCCTTCTGCGCGCAGGGCTTCAACTGCCGAAAGACTGGATTTTCCGGTACTGATCAAGTCCTCAATCACCACGACGTTGCGGGCCTTGCCCAAGTCACCTTCGACGCGGTTGCCTTTGCCGTGGCCCTTGACTTCTCCCCGCACATAACAGAAAGGCAGTCCCAACTCATGGGCCACATAAGCCCCCCAGGCTATGCCCCCTGTGGCCACACCTGCGATCATATCGGGCTTGCCATAAGCATCCTCCACTGCAGAACAGAGCTGCTGGCGGATGTGGGTCCGAACAGAAGGGTGACTCAGCGCCATCCTGTTGTCACAGTAAATCGGGGAACGCAATCCTGAAGCCCAGGTGAAAGGTTCTTCCGGAGCCAACTGAATTGCCTTGATGCGAAGCAGAGATTCTGCTACTTTCCGGCGTTCATCCAAAGAAAGAGACATGGCGCGAAGGTATGACGTGGATTTCGGCGAAAGGCGTCTAACGCTTGCCGATTCACAAGTGGTTCCAGATGACTCAGCTTCAGTCATTTTACACGACGGCAAGCCCATGGCTGCAGTCCCTGAATGGCTCGCTGAATCACCGCACGTTTGGGTGCAATGCCCCGACTTAGAAAACGCTTGGGAGTCGTTGAACAGGCACACGAACGACGTTTTTGCCGCGGGAGGCTTGGTCACCAATGCAGCAGGGGCTCTGCTGTGCATCCACAGGCTTGGGCACTGGGACTTACCCAAAGGAAAGGTGGAACCCGGCGAAGACCTTCCCACTGCGGCTGCCCGTGAGGTACACGAAGAATGCAGCGTCCCACTGCCTTCTGTAGGAGCGCCCTTTGCCAAAACCTATCATATCTACGGCCGCAAGTCCGACAAAATGAAGGTCACCCAGTGGTATGAGATGACACCAAGCCCTGGAACCGAGCACATCCAACCCCAACCTCAAACCGAAGAAGGCATCACCGAGGTAAAGTGGGCCATGCCTCAAGAAGTGGCCACCATGGAACCCGATGCTTTCGGGAACATCTCAAGGCTTATGAGCGCTTGGCGAGCCAACCGGTGAGTGCCGGTCCGGGCATGGGCAGCACCTCTGGTGTCGGAACCAACCCTGGACCGCTGTGCCGCATCGCGGGCAAAGCTTGAATTTCAAAAGCCTCCGTCCAACGAAGGTCTCCACCGGTATGCAACAAGGTATATGGCAGTTGCCGCAGTCCTCCATGGCGGGCGGCAGCAGTGCGAATGAGCTGCTCAAAAGCAGCCCAATCCTGACCTGCATCCACCACAATCCACTTCAAATCTTTGAAGGGCGCTTTCCCGCGGCGACCTGGACCCTCAGTAGACGTCATCATACGCTCCAACACCTGCAACTGCAACACGGTCGTCGGTGCACTGGCATCGATCCACAGCCAAGCTACAGGACCTGACTCTGCCCACTCTTCCATCCTCATCAAACTGCCAGAGGCAGAAAAAGCGCGCAACGCTCCCGGCAAAGTCCCAGGCTGCTCAAGTTTCTGTAAAAGGCGCTGAGAAGATGCGGCAAACTGAGGGTGATCCAAGCACGCCTCGAGCAGGGACCGCACACCGGCTGGCACTTCCATTGAACGCTCAAAACGACGGGGAAACTGCACCCCCATTCCACCGTCTCCACAACGCGCCAAGAACCAAGCTTTAGTGCGGTCAACATCTGGGCTGCCCCACCACACTGAAGTGATGGTGACCAAGCTGTCCATATCGCCTTCGGTCAAAGCCCTGCGAAGCTCCTGACGCTCTTCCAAGCTCCAACCTTCAAAATCCGCTGCCCGACTCAATCCTTGGAGAAAATGTTCCACCTCCCCTGCATCGTTGGGCGCAGGCAAAACGCGCGATGCCCAGTCCCGCTCCCAGGTGGCTGCACTGTCCGGGTACAATTCGGGCAATATGCCCCCTTGCAAAGCATCGACATAATCCCGCTCTGCCCCCTGTGAACAGCGGTCTA
Source organism: Flavobacteriales bacterium UBA1995 (assembly GCA_002336475.1). Classification (GTDB taxonomy): domain Bacteria; phylum Bacteroidota; class Bacteroidia; order Flavobacteriales_D; family Sanyastnellaceae; genus UBA8752. Next base: position 49,030 of record DDCX01000013.1, read on the forward strand.
GAACAGCCCCATATGCGCGCTGAAAATCAACTTGATAAGCCGACCACAGTGAATCTTGGTTGACCTCTTCGACAGGCCCCTCCCCTATGGAAATGCCCAATACTCCAACCGCCTTGTCCTTGGGGGCGCCGGCAGGCCCATCCCACAGCATCGCCTGTTGCAAGTCGGCGGCCATGGCTTGTTCAAATTCCGTCAGAACCCCCTGCGCCTGAGACACCAAAACCGGCGTCCATTCACGGCCTTGCTCTCCTGTCCACAATACAGACCCTGGGCGCGCTGCAAAAGGCGCACCACCCAAAGGGGGTATGGCAAGCTCTGCCCCGTGGTCGTAGGGCCCACAAACTGGCAAAGACCACACTACACCGGCACATTCAAGCTCCAAGAAGTGAAGCCGACCATCGTCTGGCCATTCCAACCTGATCTGGCCCTTCATGCCCACCTGCCCTTCTTCCATAAGGGTCGTTGTCTGGGTCAAAGGGTGGAAGACCTGCACCCTGTAAGGCCTGTTCTCCAGACCTTGCAAAGTGAACTCGGCCGCGGCGTCCTGCCCATGAATGGCCCCACAAAAGGCCATGAACATCAGGATAGATATGGCCTCGAACCTCCTACTTGCCATATCCCACGAGGTCCACTGCATCGGGAACAAAACGTGAAACATCTCCTCCGTGGTGTACGATGTCACGCACTACACTGCTTGAAATGGGAGCGTGCTCTGGATCTGTAAATAAAATCAGGGTTTCCAGTTCCGCATCGAGGTATTTGGTCATCTGCGCGATGGTCCGCTCATACTCAAAGTCACCCCCGTTGCGGACTCCACGGATGAGCCATCCTGCCCCGATGGAATGACAAAAGTCGACGGTCAAGCCCTCAAACGAGGCCACCTTGATGTTGGGGACATCTGCAAAGGTCGCCCGGCACCAGTCCATCCTGCGTTCCAGTGGGAACATACCGGATTTGTCCTGATTGACCCCTATGGCCAGGGTCACCTCATCGAACAGCACTGCTGCGCGGCGTAAAATGTTTTCGTGACCGCGGGTGATGGGATCAAAAGATCCCGGAAAAACCGCCCTTTGGGCACGATCAGTCTTCTGAGCTGGTTCCATGGAAGTCAAAGAAACTGAAATGAACGTGACCGTACTTCCTCATCTCGACAAATCCCACTTCTTTACTGAAGTCTTGTCGGTCTCCATGCTCCAAAACAAAGAGCCCACCTTTGGAAACGAGGCCCGCTGCACGAACCATTTCTGGCAACTCCGGCAACTTGGGTTCGGTGTAGGGGGGGTCGGCGAACACCAGGTCAAATTGGGTCATGGCTTTGCCGAGAAATGCAAAGGCGTCCGCCCGCAAAACCCTGATGGCCTCCAATTCAAAATCTTGAGCCTGCTTCTGGATGTAACGGCATGAGCCGGCGTCGCGCTCCACAGAGGTCACCGCCAAGGCTCCCCTGCTTGCCAGTTCAAAAGAAACAGCGCCCGAACCAGCAAATAAATCGAGGGCTTCAATCCCATCCAATTCTAACCGTGACCGCAGGAGGTTAAACAGCCCTTCCCTGCCAAAATCGGTGGTCGGACGGCCCTTGAATTGACGGGGAGGAGAAAACCTCCGTCCCTTGAGCGTGCCGCCAATTACGCGCATCGAATCAGTTGAATGATGGGCAAAAAATGCTGCCTATGCAATCCTGTCACGGCACCAAGGGCAGGGATAAACTTTCCGTAATGCAAGTCCACTGTTTCAAAATGGCGTTGGAATGCCTTGTGGACATCACCTGCGGGTTTTACTCCACCACTCAATTGGATGGTCACATCGGCATTAAATCCCAGCGCATGCAACAAGTGCACAGCGCGGTAAACGGCATCTTCAGGGGTTGCTACCGCATGAGAAACCGAGGCTTGCAATCCCTCCGAAGACAGCAACACCAGATCTACGCTGTCATCCCGAAGGTGCACAGCCAATGCTGTGCGGCCACGGTTGCGCTCTTCTCTGATGAAGGCCTCGGCCAAGATGGCGCGAGGGTGCCTGAACTTCATGGTGGGTACCAGTGCAGAAAGGGACTGCCTCATCGCATGATCAGGTGCATGAACGACGAGGTAAGGCGAACCGACCACTTCGTGCACCTCGGTTCCCAGATGACGCAGGCCCGTCTCTGCTTCAAGCCACTCGACATCGGTAGCCTGGCCCCGCAGAGCCTCCGGCACAACAGTCGCTGCACCATCAGACATCCAGGTTACTGTGCCCGCGGATTCAGTGCGCATGCTGGTCGACAACCAATCCTTGCGCTCCTGCATCCTCGCCGGTCCCGGGGGAGCCTCCCAAGTGTGAAGTCCACCCTCCACGAGGGCGCTCCCATCTTCAGAGGTTCTCAGCCACCGCATGGATGCACCCGCATCAAAAACCCACAATGGGAATGCCCCTTCTGGAACATCCTGTGTTCCATCCAGCGCAGTGAGCACAAAGTCTCTCTGGCCCTTATTGGCGCCAGTTTCCATCCGTATGTGCTTCAACGAGCGAGCCAAAACGGAGGGTGTCCTTTTTGACATTGGCCCGTCCGAATGGAGTAGGATCTTGAACCCGAATGGCACTGACGCGCAATCCGCTCTGTTCAACATAAGTCGTGTCCAACATGAAACGCTCTCCCGACGTCGGGCTGAACGTCAAAGAGTCCAAGTTGACGGGAGGAAGCTTTTTATCGGTGCGCTTCTTGTCTGCGAAATTCTCCGCAAAAAAGGAAGTGTAGAGGGTGTCCCTCACTTTGTACGCCACTGCATCAGCGGTAATGCTGTCCAGGAGGGTCTGCTCATCCCAACCCAACTCTGCGGCAATGCCCGGAACGTCGGACCGCTTGATCACATAACCTTCCTCAAAGCACATGGCTTCGGGAAGCGTGTCGTGGAACGAACCAATGGAAAAATTCAAAGGCACCAAAGGGGCACCGATGAAGGCAAACAGCGAATCAAAACTGTCGGTAAAACCACCATTGACCTCTTTGTATGCCACTTGGGCATCCCGGATATCGGTCAAACGCTGGATGGTCAACGCATTCATCGCCTTTTGGTCGGCCAAGAATTGCTCCTCATCCAAAACAGAGTTGGTGGACGCCATGAAGAAATAGGCAGCACCCACCACTCCAATGGCCATGAGGACCCTGTAAGCTTTCTGAGGAATGCGGTCCAAGACGGCCGGCATCGCCAAAACGGCGCTGATGATCAAAGCCAATCCTGCAAAAAGCATTTCTGTAGGTTGGCTCAAATCCGCGGTGTCGGTCGAAGCCATCACACTGCGGATGTACATGGTGGTCCATGCAATTCCAGCCACCAATAGAATCAGGCTAAAGCTGTGGCTGCGGACGAGGAACAGGAGGTTCCGGTATTTGTCGTTCGAATCGTTCATGCTCGTGTCGAGAAAAGGGGCGAATCAAGCGGGGCGAAGCTAATGAATACCAAGCGGACGACCGCCCTCTGTGTCCGTACTTTGCCTTCAACCGTGTGCAACTTGCAGACGTTGCCCCCTTTCAGCGTGCCTACAGCCCCAAACTCAGACGAAGTTGAAGACCGCCTCCGGGGGGCGTTTCCGCATGTTCCCACACCAAGTCAAGACGGACTCATCCACGCATTGGGCCGCTTCTTGGTCAGCACGCAACCCCGGTGCTGCCTCGTGGTGCGGGGCTATGCAGGAACGGGAAAGACCACCACGATGGCCGCCCTCGTTCAGGTCCTCCGCGACCTGCGCCGTCCGGTAGAACTGCTCGCTCCGACGGGCCGCGCCGCGCAGGTCATGGGCCGATACGCGGGCCTTCAGGCGAGCACCATCCACCGCCGCATTTACCTCCGCAAGGCCACTCCCGACGGCGGGACCTCCGCCAGCATCGCACCCTATGCCCGAAAAGGCGCGGTCTTCATCGTGGATGAAGCTTCGATGATTGGACGCGACAGCGGACTCCGTCAAACAGGAGCAGCAGGCGCCGGTTTCGGCCAACGCGACCTGCTCTCCGACCTCTTTCAATTCTGCCTCCAAGCCCCTGGCAGCCGCATCATCCTCGTCGGCGACGACGCCCAGCTCCCTCCGGTCGGCAGCGCCATCTCCCCCGCCCTCGACGGCCCTCGGCTCGCCCGAGAATTCGATCTAACCTTGGCCGAGCGCTCCCTCGACGACGTGGTGCGTCAAGAGCTCGACAGCGGCATCCTCGCCAACGCCCATGCCCTTCGACAGGACATTGCGCTGGCCAAAGACCTGCCCGAAGATGTGAAGGCTCCATTGCCCCAATTCAGCACAGAGGCCTTTTCCGACCTGCACATCGTCACTGGGAATGACTTGGCCGAATTGCTCGACGACCTGCACCACCGCCATGGTGATCAAGACGTCGTCATCATCACGCGATCCAACAAGCGGGCCAACGACTTCAACGAGCAGATCCGCCGACGCATCCTCTGGCGCGAGGAGGAACTCGACGCCGGCGACCGCCTGATGGTGGTGCGCAACAATTACCATTGGCTCAAAGACGAGGACGCCTACCCCACCGACCTCATCGCCAACGGCGACACGCTGGTCGTCCAAAAAATCGTACGCCGTTACGAGCGCTACGGCCTGCGCTATGCCACGGCCGACTTGAAGATGGAGGACTTCCCCAACGCCCCGAGCTTCGAAGCCAGCATCATGCTCGACGCCCTCCACGTCGACGGCCCCAGCCTGCCCGGGGCCCGCATGAAGGCCCTATTCGAGGACGTCATGCTCGACCACGCGCACCTCGGCAGCAAGCGCAAAATCGCAGAAGCCGCCAAGCAGGACCCCTGCACGCAGGCCCTTCAGGTCAAATTCGCTTACGCCGTCACCGCCCACAAGAGCCAAGGCGGCCAATGGCCCGCCATCGTCGTCGA
>DDCX01000013.1:53958-57623 GCA_002336475.1 Flavobacteriales bacterium UBA1995
AACTTCCACCCCCGCTTCCTCGCCACCCCCACCGAGGAATAGGGACCGCATTATCACCCCTTGACCCATATATAAATAAGGTTAAGGAGTTACAAAGGCAATTGGTCACATTTATGCCTCCAAACCACTTGCCATGCGCCCCCTCACGCTGCTCCTCGGCTGCCTCCTTATCAGCACGCCCCTCCTCGCCCAACTCCCCTCCTACGTCCCCACCGACGGCCTCGTCGCCTGGTATCCCTTTAACGGCAACGCCAACGATGAGAGTGGCAACGGCCACGATGGCATCATCACGGGAGCCACGTTTTCAGAGGATCGAAATGGCAACGCTGACGCTTCCATTGAGTTCAACGGCTACCCGGTCCCCGGCACTAACCGCACGCAGGTTGGGCTGGACAATCATGTTTACGTTCCCGACTTCGACGACCCCTTCAGCAACGGGCTGTCCATCTCCCTCTGGGCACTGGAATTCCCGACTTCAGAGAGTGCATTTCTCCAAAGAAGGAACAACAACAACATTGACTTCAACCTCGAGTTGAATACCTCAAATCAAATCGCCGCACACCTCGGTTTTACATCCTTCAGCAGTCAGGAGAGCATGCCAAGCGAACAATGGACGCATCTCACCCTGACCTATGACGAGGAAAGCATCAAGCTTTACAAAGACGGTGCCCTGATTGAAGAACAAGCCGCCTCACAATCAGTCAACAATTTTGCCAATGAACTCTTCATCGGGAAATACATCTACTACGGCGGATTGACCCACCATTTCTTCTTCAACGGAAGGCAGGACGACCTTGGAATTTGGAGTCGGGTACTGACTCCAACCGAGGTGCAAAGCCTCCATCAATCAGAACTTCAAGATGCATCATGCGCCCTGCCGCAGGTACTGGCCAATGGATTGGCGGTTTCCGACTCCATCGTCATCAATTCAGAAGGGACATTGACCTTGACGACAGCAGCATCAGTACCCCTGGACTCTACCCTATTGACCTCCTTCTCGATGAGTTTCGGGTCAGCACAGAGTATCACGCTACCCAATCTCGAGTCCAACAAGAACTATCGGCTTCAAGTCGATGGTCGCTACGGCATCGCTGATGGATGGAACCACTGCGATGCAGCATTCACTTATGCTTGGGACACCATCACAGGCACAAAGGTCAATTGCAATGGCACACAAGACGCCCAACCATATGGGGCCTGGCTATTTGACGGAACCTCGGCCACTGATTGGCAGCGGCCAGACAACGATATAGACAACAATTCCGCATTCTGTTCGGGGGGCGACAGGACATATTGGTGGACGATCAGTGGCAATGGTAATGCCAATACCATAGGCTTCACAGATTGCTGCTATGGTGACAACAGTGGATCTCTAGATTTTAAGTTGTTTGAACTTTCCGGTCAAAACGCATCCGTCGTCTGGCCTGATGGATCCAATGCATCTCAATTCACAATCTCCCCTACCGCAAGCGGGTGGGTCACTTGGACTTCGCCCGAAAATCAAACTTGCGCGGACAGCGTGTTCGTCCTTCTCGAATATGGCCCAACGGATCCAATTGATGAAACAACATCCAATGTTGCTTGCATTCAGATTCAATCTGCGACTCAGCAACTCGATGTGGTAACGAGAATTGTCATCCCATCGCTTTTGAGCACAGACATGAGTTCATCGAACATCCAATTGTCGATGAATGGCGTTTACATGCCGCATTGGATAGGCCGCACTTGGCCTGACTCCACAGAGTTCTTTATACGAATGGCGAGCATCCCTGAAGGCACAAGCATTCTGTCCGTCGAAATGAATCCTAACTACAATCATGCAAATGATGGAACCGTGGTGTTTGATGTCTTCGATGACTTTGAGGCCGCTTCAATCAATGACAACCTGTGGTCCAATTCCGTTCAAAGCGGGGCCTCAATGAATCTCTCAAGCGGAGAACTCATCATGAATGTCACCCAAACAGACAACTACGTCTCGCTATTCACGGATGACTCATTTAACCTCACGGAAAATTGGGCTGGACTCATTCGATGCCGCACACAAGACAACAGGGGACACACCTGCATCGCTTTTGGTTCAGGGTACAATGCACCCCGTCTCGCACAAGGCGGATACGCACAAGCCAATGGCTATGGGTTTGGCGAAGGACACAATCAGAACTGGGCAGTCAACATGGCACTCGATGGGCAAGGAATTCCCACTTCAATCTGGAATGGCGGCTACTTTGGACACGACGAGGTTTACTCGGATGTACACTTTTCTTGGAATGAAGATGACTTTCAGATTCGGGTTGATGGAGAGTTAGAGGTTGACATCTCGGATGCCGCCAGCTTCCGGACCACTGAAACCTACCCCTTCTTCATCTGGTTGAATGCCTGGGACGGAAACAACCGCACCCTTTGGGTGGACTACGCTGCAGTCTTCAAACAGGCAAACGTGAGCGTCTCTTTGTTGAGCCCGGGATGCATGGAAGGATGTACCGACCCCGAGTCCTGCAATTACGATTCGGAGGCCAATCTCGATGACGGTAGCTGCATCCCGTCCGGCTGTATGGAGGAAGGCGCCTGCAACTACAATGCGTCGGCGGAGTGTGAGGGCGCGACGTGCGATTACAGCTGCTGCCCAGGTCCCGGTTGCTGCGGACCGGGTACGACATGGGACCCCATTCTTCAGTCCTGCGTGGCCGAAACACCCGATGCAACAGCGGCAGAAGACTGCTCATTGTTCACCCTCCAAGAACTGTCATCCGGCTACCTCCTGCAACAAGGGCAACTCGACCTACAAGACACTCTGATCATTGGACTGCAACAACAGGTGGATTCGCTGAATGCCCTGCTCAACAACTGCCCCAGCAACGACTGACCCATGCGCCATTTCCTGCTCCCCTTCGCCCTGCTCCTCAGCGTCAGCCTCGCCGCCCAAGTACCCTCCTACGTTCCCACCGACGGCCTCGTCGCGTGGTATCCCTTCAACGGCAATGCCAACGATGAAAGTGGCAATGGCAACAACGGCAGTGTCAGCGGCGCTTCAATCACATCGGACCGAAATGGCAATCAAAGCGCCTTCCATTTCAATGGAAATGGAAATCAGGTCAACATACCATATTCCTCTTCCTTATCTCCAACGGAAGAGGTCTCTGTAGCTGCATGGTGCCGTGCTGAGACTTTCGAGGGCAAAAACCTGGTCTCCAATGGCACCCATGTGAACTTCTACCATCGGAGCTATTACTTGTTTGGACCTGACGCAAATGGTCAATGCCGGTTCCGTCTGCACGCCGGAACAACCGAAGAGTCCATTTTTACCACCACCTCATTTGACCTGTCTGAGTGGGTTCACGTGGTGGGAACCTATGACGGCCACTCGATGCGCACATACGCGAATGGGGTATTGGAAGGCGAGCTCTTGAAATCAGGTGCTATCAATCAACATGGGAACGGCACTACAATCGGCAGCAACATCTTTTACGCCTATTCAGACTACTGGTTCCAAGGTGACATTGATGATGTGGGCATCTGGAACCGCGCCCTCACGGCGACGGAGGTTCAAGCGCTTTATCTCTCGACTCCTCCACAAAACGGATGCACAGATGCCAGCGCCTGCAATTACGATTCGGATGCCAATCTTGACGATGGAAGTTGCATCCCGTCCGGCTGCATGGAGGAAG
>DDCX01000122.1 GCA_002336475.1 Flavobacteriales bacterium UBA1995
GGTGAATTCGATGGGGGCGATGCCCGCTTGCAGGCGACCATTGTCGATGGCGGCTGCGGCGCGCTCGTGGGAGCGGACGGCAAAGGCGTCCTGGGCCTCGCGGCTCACTTTGAATTCATTGGCCACCGCTTCGGCGGTCAGTCCCATGCCCCAATACCAGTCGGGGTTTTCCTTCGCCACGCGGGCGTTGGGTACAATGCGCCAGCCGCCCATGGGCATGCACGACATGCTTTCGGTGCCACCGGCGATGATCAGCTCTTGCATGCCGGTGCGGATNNTTGGCCGTCGCGATGGCGATGGTCTCCAATCCGCTGGAGCAATAGCGGTTCACAGTCATACCCGGCACCTTTTCGGTGGAGAGCCCCATCAGCGAGATGAGGCGGGCTACGTTCAGGCCTTGCTCGGCTTCAGGAGAAGCGTTGCCGACGATGACGTCGTGGATGAGGTTGGGGTCGAATTCTGGCAGGGAAGCCACGAGGTGGCGCACCACCTGAGCGGCGAGGTCGTCCGGTCGGACATCGCGAAGGGTGCCCTTGGTGGCCTTGCCGACCGCACTGCGGGATCCGGCGATGATGTAAGCGTCTTGCATAATCGTAGGGTTCAAGGGGTTCAGTTGCGGAGGATCTTGCCGGATTGAATCAGGCTCTGCATGCGCTCTAGAGATTTGCGCTCGCGGCAGAGTTCGCAGAAGGCTTGGCGCTCCAAATCGAGCAGGTAGCGCTCGCTGACTTCAGTGGGGGCACTCAGGTCGCCACCACAGAGTACGGTGCCGAGTTTCACAGAGATGAGCTCGTCGTGATCGGAAATGAACCCGGCAGACTTCATGCTGTGGGCGCCAATGTGCACGATGCCCAGACCTTCTTGTCCGAGCACTTTAATGTCGGTGCGTTCTCTCGGTGGGACGTAACCGCTGTCTGCCATCGCCAAAGCGGCGACTTTGGCGCGGGCTGTCAAACGTGAGCGGTCCAGTTCCACCTCGTCGATGCCGGGGCGCAGGTAACCAAGGTCAAAGGCTTCGTGAGCGCTGGTAGCCACCTTGGCTTGGCCCACGGTCAAGAACCGTTCGCGCAGCACTTCCAACCGGATGCCGCCTTCGGTGTATTCATCTGAAGCCCGCACGGCGAACTCCTTGGTGCCGGCACCGCCTGGAATCAGGCCAACGCCGAATTCCACGAGTCCCATGTAGGTCTCTGCATGTGCAATCACTTTGTCGGCGTGCATGGACAGTTCGCAGGCACCGCCCAGGGTCATCTGGTGGGTGGCCACCACGACAGGGATGCTGGAGTGTCTGGCCCGCATGACCGTGTTTTGGAACATCCGTACGGCGTAGTCGAGCTCATCGTATTCCTGTTCTACTGCGAGCATGAACACCATGCCCACGTTGGCGCCGGCAGAGAAATTGCCGCCCTCGTTGGAGATGACGACCCCGCGCCAAGGCGTGGAAGCATCCTCTGCAAGGTCAAAGGCGTGGTTCAACCCCTGTAGGATTTCCGCGCCGATGGTATTCATCTTGGTGTGGAAGCCCACATTGATGATGCCATCGCCCAAGTCGTGAATGGTCACGCCTGAGTTTTGCCACACCACCTTCTCTTCTCCGAGGTAGGCAAGCTTGATGCGGCCTTCTTGTCCGGGCACCACCTCATAAGCCTTGGTTCCAGGATTGTAGCATGAGCGAACGCCATCGGTCACCGTGTAGAAAGTCTCGTGGCCCGCTGCCAAGAAGTCGTGCACCCACTGGGCCACCTCCTGTCCGTGCGCCTTGCATTGTTCCACGGCTTTGGTCACACCAACAGCATCCATGGTCTCAAAGGCCCCCATTTCCCAGCCAAACCCGGCGCGCAGGGCGTCGTCAATGCGGTAGGGCTCGTCGGCGATCTCGGGGATGCGGTGCGTCACATAGGCAAACACGTCGCTGAAGACCCTGCGATAGAAGGTGCCCGCTTCATCTTGACCATCATAAAGGACGCGCGTGCGCTCTGCCAGGTCGTCTACCTTTTTGGCGGCGTCGAGGGTGGCATACTTGACCTTGGGCTTTGGCCGGTATTCGAGGGTGTCGAGGTCGAGGCCGAGGATGGCCTTCTTGCCATCGACCTTGGTTTTCTTGTAGAAGCCTTGGCCGGATTTGCTACCGAGGTGTCCGTTGTCCACCAGGTGCTGCACAAATTTGGGGGTCTCAAAGACCGCCTTGCGCTCGTCGTCCGGGCAGTTGTCTTTGACGCCATTGGCCACGTGGACCAATGTGTCGAGTCCGACCACATCACAGGTGCGGAAGGTGGCGCTCTTCGGGCGCCCCATGGCAGGGCCGGTTAGCTTGTCCACCGCCTCAATGCTCAGGCCCATGTCCTGAACGGTGTGGAACAATGCTTGGATGGCAAATACACCCACGCGGTTGGCAATGAAAGCCGGGGTGTCCTTGCAGAGCACCGTGGTCTTGCCCAACCGATCGCGGCCGTAGGCCATAAAGAAGTCGATCAGCGCGGGGTCGCTGCTGCCGTGAGGGATGATCTCGAGCAGCGCCAAATAGCGCGGCGGGTTAAAGAAGTGGGTGCCACAGAAGCAGGCCTGAAAGTCTTCGCTGCGTCCTTCGGCCAGGTCGCCAATCGGGATGCCACTCGTATTGGAGGTGATGGGCGTACCGGGCTTGCGGTGCTCCTCCACTTGTGCAAACACGATTTGCTTGATGTCAAGCCGTTCTACGATGACTTCGATGATCCAATCGCAACCTGCGATTTTGGGCATGTCGTCCTCGAAGTTTCCTGTGGTGATGCGCTTGGCAAAGGCCTTGCGGTACAGGGGACTGGGCTTGGACTTGATGCAGGCCTTGAGGTGGCCATCGGCAACGGCATTGCGCGGGCCTTCCTTGGCGGGAAGGTCCAGCAGGAGCACGTTGTGACCAGTTTGAGCGAGGTGGCAGGCAATGGCACTGCCCATCACGCCTGAGCCGAGTACGGCCACGCGGTCAAATGAATGGGGGAGGGTAGGTGAAGCCATGTTTAGGCGGCGTTGGAATCGGAGTTGTCGTCCTGTTCGAGTCTCGGAAGTGCGTCCCGGGTCGGATACTGGACGATGAGGTCGTTGAGTTTCTGAAGGTCGCCCATCAGGCGTTCGGTGCGTTCGGTGCCGAGTTGATCGGCAATCCAGGCGTTAAAGCTGCGCACGGCGGTACGTGCGCGGTCGCGCTCCTTTTTGCCTGCGGGGGTCAGGTGAATGCGGACGATGCGGCGGTCGGCCTCATCGGCTCTGCGTTCGATCATGCCATGGGACTCCAGGTTGTTGAGCAGGCGGCTCAATGAAGTCTTTTCCATGCCCATGCGCGGACCGAGTTGGGTCGAAGGCGTTCCGTGCTTTTCAATGTTGAGCAAGGTTTGCCCCATCGCCATGGTGGTGCCGCGTGCTGCAGCCAATTGGCCATACTGTCTGGCAATGCCAGCCCATGCAAACCTCACATGGAAATCGATGGTGTCTTCGGGTTTCACGCCTTCAAGATACGTTATGCATGCATACATTCTGCGTGCATAACATATTATTTCATTT
>DDCX01000116.1 GCA_002336475.1 Flavobacteriales bacterium UBA1995
TTGGTGAACTGGACATTAGACGGGATACCGTGGGCCGAAGGGCCTGTTCAGGCCTCCATTGGCGAAGGTCTTTATGCGGTAGAAGCGGTGGACGCCCAAGGCTGCGCAGGAGGCATTGAGGCCATCCCCATTTTGGCGCAAGGCGACGTGTCCCTCACCGTTCCGTTGGATACCGCTTTGTGTGCGGGCACCCCGCTTGAACTGGAGGCCTTGTCGACAGGGGCCACCGAAGCGTATTGGTCGGTTCAAGATGGGCCCAATGGCGTGGGGCTCAACGCCTTTTCTAACGGCATTTTGGAGGGTGACCACTATTGGAATTTTACAGCGACCCGCCTCGGCTGCGTCCAAGAAGATTCTGTGTTGGTGACCGGGTTTGTGCTGCCCACACCTGAGGCGGGGCAGGACGCGCTGATTGTTTCTGGAGCCGCGGCCAGCTTGGGTGCAGGAGGGGCAGAGGAATCCTGGGCATATGCATGGAGCCCGAGTACCGAGGTGGCCTTCGAGGAATCCCCATCCACCCCGACCAACCCCTTGTTTGAGTCCACAACCTTCATCCTTCAGGCCACGACACTTGAAGGTTGCGTTGGCACCGACACCGTCCTCGTCGAAGTGCTTCAGACACTGGACATTCCGTCTGGTTTTACCCCCAATGACGATGGCACTAACGACTTCTGGAACTTGAACGGTTTGGACCAGTACCCCTCTGCAGAAATCACCGTATTCAACCGCTGGGGCGATGTGCTCTTTACGCAAGGGGCCAACGACGGCGCTTGGGACGGCAAAGTCAACGGCATTCTCGTTCCTGTAGGGACGTATTACTATCACATTCGGGTGAATGAGCCCGCGCTGCAGACCGAGTGGACCGGTCCCATTACCATCATGCGATGAGGGCAAATAGCAACACCCGCGCTCAGATGAGGTGGCCATTGGCTGTAGTCTTGATCACCATGGCTTCGGCGATGTTCGCCCAACAGTTGCCGGTGACCACCCTGCCGCTAGACCACGCTTTTGACGCGCATCCGGCCGCTGCTGGAGCTGACACCTTGATCCATGTAAGTCTGTGGCAACGCAGCCCTTGGACCGGGGTTCCCTCGGCACCCAGGACCACCTCTTTGGCCTTGACCTCACCGACAGGTTCATCTGCCTTGGGTTGGGGTGCGCGCGCTTGGAGCGACATAGCTGGCCCTACCCGAATGGCGGGGGTGCACATGGGCCTCGCCTACACATCACGCTGGACGGAACGTTGGAACTTGTCGTTTGGAATGGGGTTGGGATGGATGCAGTATTCGGTCGACGGCAACCAGATTGAACTCGAAGAAGCGGGGGACCCTGTTTTGGGTGACACTTACCAGACAATCGGCGTTCCCGACGCTTCTGCTGGACTCTTGCTTTCCGACGGAACGTTCATCCTCGCGGTGTCGGCAAGCCAGGTCTTGGGTGCTGCTTTGCCGGTATTCGAAGGGACAGGAAGGGATTCCCGCTTGGAATCTCACTTGCGTGCTATGCTTTCTTACCGTTTTGAAAAGGGCGGATTGGGATGGACGCCCATTGTGCAGGCCCAGCACCTGAGGCCGGTTCCTGCCGAATGGTCGGCAGCGCTGAGGGTGGACAAGAGCCAACAGTTTTGGGCAATGGCGGGCTATCGGTCCGCTGGAGCGGGTCACATCGGAGCGGGGGTCAAGGTCAATGACCAGTTGTCCTTCAGTTACAACAGGAATTGGGCAACGGGCGTGATGGCCCAAGTTTTGGGCGGCGGCCACGAGGTGGTCCTCGGATTCACGGTGCCGCGTTGATGAAGGTCCAGACAAGCGGGTTCTGCCGACCGATTGCCCCGATAGCTTAGCGACATAAAATTGAGCCAAGACAATGGCGGGATTCAAGAATTTGGAGGACCTGGTCTCTGACCTGAGTGATGGACTGCGCAAGTTGCGAGCGGGGGAGCTTGAGCCCGAGGAGCTCACGCCTTTGGTTGAGGATGCTCGAGAGCTTTCGGACCGGCTTATTTTGCTGCGGTTCAAGGCACATGAGTTCTCATACGAGGTGAGAAGAAAGGCACCTGAAAGCGGGGTTGATCGCGAAACTGCAGACCGGCTTCCGGTCCGCCCTTTCCGCATTGGCGCTGCCTATCAGACCTCATTAATTGACGCCATCGAGGAAGTCAGCAGAGAACAATCTGAGCAGGCAGAGAAGGCCCGTTTGGATGCCGGAACACCGGAGTTGTTCGACGCACCTGCACCNNCACCTACACCTGCACCCGAATTGGTTCCCTCACCTCAACCGGTGGTCTTTGAAGAACCTGAAGAGGAGGCGCCTGCTGCCCCGGAGCCTCAGGTGTTTGAGCCTGCTGCCCATGTGCCTTCTGATGAAGAAGAAGTTCAAACCACGGCGCCCTTACCCGAGGTTGAGGCGGCGCCAGAACCGGTCGCGGATGCTCCAGAATTGTCGGTTGAAGAACCAGAGGTCCAAGAGGCAAATACGGTGACCCCTGCTGCCGAAACGGGGCCAGCAAAAGCAAAAGCCATGTTCGAGCCCGATGGTTCGCCCACTTTGGCAGAGCAAATGGAGCGGCAGCCAATTTCGGATTTGCGCACCGCATTCAGCTTGGTTGAGAAGTATGAATGCATCAAGATGCTGTTTGCAGATGACGCGGTAGAGTTTAACCGTGTCCTCGAGGCTTTGGAAGAAGCGGGGAATTTCGAATTGGCAGTGCTCTGGTTGGACCAACAGGTCCCCGCATTTCAGGAGTGGGACAAAGAAGACCCTGTCGTGATGCGGTTCCTCGATCGGGTGGAACGCAGATACCACTGACATGCTGACGGTTGTGCCCACGCCGATTGGCAACCTAGGAGACTTTTCGCAGCGCGCTATTGAGGCCATTGAAGCGGCTGACATCGTCCTGGCAGAAGACACCCGGACAACCGGGTCCCTGCTTCGGTTAAAAGGGCTGGAGGCACGCCTGAGGGCTTTTCATGCCCACAACGAACACAAGGTGTTGGAGCAGGTCGTTTCTGATCTTGCTGCGGGCGTGAATGCTTGTTTGTGCAGCGACGCGGGCACGCCTGCCATCAGTGACCCCGGATTTTTATTGGTCCGCGCCTGCATTGCAGCGGGAGTGGAAGTCCAATGTTTGCCAGGAGCGACAGCCTTTGTGCCTGCCTTGGTGATCAGTGGCCTGCCCTGTGACCGTTTTGTTTTCGAGGGTTTTTTGCCCCACAAAAAAGGCCGACAAACCCGGTTAAAGGCATTGGCCCAAGAGCTCCGTACCACGGTGATGTACGAGTCTCCCCACCGCATACCCAAGCTTCTTTCAGAGCTTTCGGAGTTCTGTGGGCCTGAGCGCCCGTTGAGCATCAGCAGGGAAATTTCCAAGAAGTTTGAGGAAACCGTTCGGGGTTCTGTAGCGGAGTTACAGGCCCACTTTGAAGCCCATCCACCCAAGGGTGAATTTGTGGTCGTAGTAGGCGGCGCAGAAGGCTGATTCCCCTCAGAAGAGAACCTTTTGAAGCTCTCCGACGCGGTTTACCCGCACCAGCTCGAGTCCTTTGGGAGGTTTGGGCCCCTTGGAGACCAGTCCACTCAACACAATGCGCTTCATGCCGAGCTTGGACGCCTCCATCATGCGCTGTTCCACACGTGCCACAGGCCTCACCTCGCCTGTGAGCCCGACTTCGCCGCACAAGGCGGTTTTCGGATCGAGGGTCAGGTCCAGTGTTGAACTCAAAATAGCGGCAACGACGGCGAGGTCGATTCCGGGGTCACCCAGTCGGATTCCCCCAGCAAGGTTCAAGAAAACATCTGAAGCACCCAGCTTAAATCCGCACCGTTTTTCGAGCACCGCCAGCAGCATGTTGAGGCGCCTGAGTTCATATCCAGTGGCCGACCGCTGAGGGGTTCCGTAGACCGCACTGCTGACCAAGGCTTGGATTTCCACCATCAGTGGGCGTGCCCCTTCAATGGCCACTGCAAGGGCGGTACCGCTGAGCCTAGAGTCGGAATTCCCAACCAGAGCGCCAGAAGGGTCGGTGACGGGGTGAAGTCCGTCGCCACGCATCTCGAAGATGCCGATTTCTTGGGTCGACCCAAAGCGGTTTTTGACTGCGCGTAAAATGCGGTAGGCATGGTGCCGGTCGCCCTCGAAGGTGAGCACGACATCTACCATATGTTCCAAGACTTTGGGTCCGGCAATGGCCCCTTCCTTGGTGATGTGGCCGATCAGGACGACCGGAAGTTGAAGTGGCTTTGCGGCCAGGATAAGCTCTGCGGTGGATTCGCGCACTTGGGCCACGCTGCCTGGAGCGCTTTCAACACGGGGCGTGTGCAGCGTTTGAATGGAGTCTACAAAGAGCAAGTCGGGCTTGTGCTCTTTGACCGCCCTCACAATGCCTTCGGTAGAGGTCTCAGGAAGGATCAGCAATTCTGGCCCCAGAATGCCGAGCCGGTCTGCCCTTAAACGGACTTGTTCAGGACTTTCCTCGCCGCTGACATAGAGCACCTTGCCAGAGGCTTTCATGGCCGTTTGTAGGCTCAACGTGGACTTTCCAATGCCGGGTTCTCCACCCAACAGCACCAAAGCACCGGGAACCAACCCTCCGCCGAGAACGCGGTCGAATTCGGGCTCACCCGTACCGGCGCGGTCGGTTTTGTGTTCAGTGTAGTCCACCAAGGGCCTCGCCTCAATCGCACCAGCTGCGACGGCCGCCCGCTCCATGCGGGGGTTGGCAGACTCCTTGAATTCTGTAACTGTATTCCAAGCCTTGCAGCTGGGGCATTTACCGACCCATTGGCCCGTAACATGCCCACAATCGCTGCAGACGAAACGGGTTCGCGTCTTGGCCACCCTTGGACTTTAACGTTGGATCATGACCGACCCACTGAAGTTCTTGCCATTGGGCAAAGTCAACAGATAGAAGTGCGTACCGGAGGAAGCGTCGCGGGCGTCCCACTGGTTGTCATAATTGTCACTTTGGAACACAAGGTTTCCCCAGCGGTCATACACCATCAAGATGCTGCCGTCGTACTTGAGGAGACCTTCGATTTCGAAGGTGTCGTTCTTGCCAATGGAGCCCTCTGCTGTACCCGGTGTGAAGATGTTGGGAATCTTGACTTCGCAAGCGTCGATTTGCACTTCCCATTGGTGGCTGAGCCCCGCAGGGGTGCAAGGGTTCAACGCTGTTCCGATGAGCAAGAGGGGAGAATACCAATAGGCCGTATCCAGGATTTGCGCTGAGGTGAAGGTCACCTCATCCTCTTGTAAGAAGTTCAAATTCGATGGGCTAGGTGCTCCAAACTGAAACTCCAACGACCAGTTCCAATCGACTGCAAAAGTGCTGTTGAGCTGGAAGGTATTGGGGATTTCCGGACACAAGAAGATGGGGGTGTTGTCTGCGGTTTGGTTGGGCTCAGCGTTGCCCAATTCGACAGGGTATCCCATCCAAACAAAGGTGCTGTCTTCAAAGCTTGAGCAGCCCAAGGGGTCTTCAAAAGTCGCCGTCAACCAGTTGTCGTGGTGCGGGTTAAACGTGGCCGTATAAGTGTTGCCTACGGTTCCATCTTCCCAGGTCACCGTCCAATCGTTGTCGGTAAGCGGGTCGATGAGAACGGTGTTTCCACCTTCACAATTCAGGCTGTAGTTCGGCAGTGGGCTTGGAATCGGGACAAAAATCTCGACTTCGGCACAAGCCTCTGCGGTACCACACTCATTGGAAGCTTCCACGCAGTATTCACCTGCAGCATCAGCGAGGATGACAAACTCATCTTCATTGAGGTTGGCGTTGTCCAAGGTCCATTCGATCTCAACATCGCTGCCGGGGTCCAGTCCAGGATCGAGCACCACTTCAACCCCATCCTCACAGACGATGACGTCTTCAAGTTCAGGGTCTGCTTGCTCAGACGTCACGATGGTAAAGGGCAATTCGAGGGTGCCACAAGCGTTGCTGACCTCTACCGATAGGTCATAAGAGCCGCTGTTGCTGAATTCATATTCCGCAAAGAACCCTTGGGCACTTTCGGCTTGGGGCCAGTCGAGTGGGTAAACCGCTCCTTCGTAGAGCGTGTCCACCTGGAAGTTGGCGCTCTCGCCGTCACAAAGGAGGTAGCTTCCGTCGGCCTGAAGGTTGTCAGTGGGGCCTACGAGGTTGGCCAATGGGGTTGTGCTGACTTCCATAGGATAGCAGGCAGCATAGCCACAATTGTCATCGGTAAAGCAGATTTCGTAGACTCCAAAGCCACTTGTAGGCGTGAAGAAAGTATTGAACTCTGTGGGATCCGAGAAGAAACCAGACCCTTCGGTAACACCCCAAGTTCCCCCTACGGGATCGACCTCACAGTTGGCTGTGGCAGAATAGACCAGTCCGCCTGAAGCTGGGAGGTCGTCTACTGGCTCAGGGTTGCCTGTGGTGCAATTGTATACGGTAAAGCTGAAGTCATCGACAGGGGCATTGGCACCTGTGACCAGAACGATTTCGACCAAATCGCCGAGCGACACTTGGATGTCAGTGTGGGCGGTGAACACGTCGAAGCTCGTGAGGATGTAGGCCGTTTCGTCGCCGTCAGCATCGGTCACCGTCACCTCCAAATAATTGTCACCCCCCCAACCCGATGGGTCTGAAGCTGTCATGTAAATCAGGAGAGGGCCAGCATCTGGTGTGGTATAGCCTCCGCTGAACTGCACGCTGTACAAGCTGTCGCACACAGGGGGAATGGTGATTTCAGGAATGACCTGTGTCACTTGTTCCACGTTGAAAACACGCTGTCCCTGACAGCCAGCATCGTTCGTGATGAGAATGCGGTAGGAGCCGGGTGTAACCCCGATAGCGGTGTCTCCAAGCTCTGCAGCAGGCACCACGATCTCTCCACCAGCACCATTCCAGTCGCCGTCCCATTGGTACTCGACGAACTCATCCATGTTTTCATCGCAGACCGAGACAATGGCGGTATCGTCGCCACAGATGGGGTTGGGCTCAATGCAAACGTCTGGCAGGAAATAGAGGCTCTGGTTGATGTAGAAGTCCTGTGTGGTTGTGCACCCTTCGTCGATGGCAGCCGTGACGCTGAATGTCCCACCAAATGGGTAGGTACACTCGGGTCCGGAGCAGCCCAATGACCAGAGGTAGCTGTCAAAATCGTCGTTACAGGTGATGGTCGTCTCTTGTCCGGAACAAATGTTGAAGTCACCATCAACCGTCAAAGAGGGAAGTTCAACGTCGATGACCTCAACCCAATAGCTGAGAACGGTTGTGCCCACCGGTGTTCCGTCGTCAGTGGCAGTGATTTCGAGCAAGTAAGTGCCGACATTTTCTGGTGTTCCCGCGAGGAAAGCGTCCAGATAGGTAATGTTGTTGTCGACGTAGGTGCCGTTGTTGGTGACGGCGGGAACATCAGACAATGTGATGTCCACGGTCTGTCCGTCTTCCGGGGCCAAGAAGCCCAAGTTCAAATCAAGCGTATCGTTGAGACAGACATACAGGGTGTCAGCGCAACCGCTTCCTGGCGTTTCGGTGGGAATGGGGGCTTGGTTTGGGTCGGAGCCCGAAACATTGAGACAGAAGTCCTTTCCGTTCAACCAGAAACAGCCGTCCTGGTCAGCAGGCCCGCCGCCATAAGGACCGTTGTAGCTGTCGTCTTGAAAGTTGAAGCGGCCGAATTGCACAAAGTTGCTTCCGTTGTTTTGCTCATCGACGCCGACGGTGGCCGGGTCCGTTCCGCAGCAACCGCCTTCTCCGCCAACATCACCGTGGGCCCATTGCATGTTTTCATAACACATCTGGACGTTGTTCCCATCGCCAATGGCAATGGAGCCGTCTGCTGAAAAGACCACTTGGTAACTGTTGGTGCGGTCATCGTGGTTGTTGTAGTAACCCACATCTACCCAATTGACATACACGGCATCCGGGGTAATGCGGTAGTAGATGTCACCTGTAAGGCGGTAATCTGCATCCGCCCAGAAGCCTGAAATGATGTTGTAGTTGGCGTCGGGCAGCTCTTCAGGTGTCCAGTCAATGACCGGCTCCACAAATGAAATGAGGCCCTTGGAATTGATGTAAAACTCCTCATACTCCAACCCAAAGAGGTTGAACGAAAACGGCAGAGAGAGCGGGCCGTGGGCGTAGTCCACGTCGATTCCAGCACCACCGGTAAACTGCTGCATGTCCGGCGTGATTTCTGTGTAGGACTCTGTGGGCTCGATCCAACAATCACATTCGCCAGAACGCATCATCCTCTGCTGCTTCCGCAATTCCTTCTTTGCGAGGTATTCAGGCGTGTTCTGGTGACGCTCGATGACCGCAATGATCGCTGCTTGATCATAACCCTCCCAGGCACGGTAATCGGCCCACTCCTCGCGGTCCATCATCATGACGGCATATTCAAAACCGCCGTATTTGCTATACAAAGCGGAGATTTCTGCAGGCAAAGGCTCCTGGGCTTTTGGGGAGCCCGAGGTGGCACAAAAAAGAAGAAGGAGAAGTGTAAAAAATCTCATGGTGTTGGTTCTCGCGGGTGCGCAATATACCGCACTCTGTGGCCAATTGGCCCGGTGCACACACTCTGGGTCGGGGAAGCGCGTCTAGGTGTATACCAAACGCCCAATCAAGGGCTCTGGTTGCGCATCAATCGGAGGGTCTCGGTCGTACTTTAGCCATGAGCATGGAAAACATCCGAAACTTCTGCATCATCGCCCACATCGACCATGGGAAGAGCACTTTGGCAGACCGTCTTCTGCAGATGACTGGAACCGTCGACGAAAGACAGCTCCAAGAGCAGACGTTGGATGACATGGACATTGAGCGAGAGCGCGGCATTACCATCAAGAGCCACGCCATACAAATGCGTTACTCACAGGGCGGCCAAGACTATGTGCTCAATTTGATTGACACCCCGGGTCACGTGGATTTCAGCTACGAAGTCAGCCGTTCGATTGCGGCGTGCGAGGGGGCCCTGCTGATCGTTGACGCCACCCAGGGCATTGAGGCACAGACCATCTCAAACCTGTACCTCGCCATAGAGCACGACCTCGAAATCATTCCGGTCCTCAACAAAATGGACCTCCCCAGTGCCGACCCAGAAGAGGTGATCGATCAAATCGTAGACCTGATTGGGTGTGACCCGGAGGATGTGCTGCCCGCCAGCGGAAAGACGGGTCTTGGCGTAGAAAAAATACTAGAAGCCGTCGTTGAACGCGTACCAGCGCCAAAAGGGGACACCAACGCGCCCTTTCAAGCCATGGTGTTTGATTCGGTATTCAATCCCTTTCGGGGCATCATTGCCTACTACAGGGTGCTCAACGGAGAAATCAAAAAAGGGGAACGCGTGCGTTTCTTCAATACTGGAAAAGAGTACAACGCAGAGGAAATTGGCGTGCTCGGAATGGACCTGCAACCGGAAAAGACGGTCAAGGCCGGAAATGTGGGCTACATCATATCGGGCATCAAAAACGCCAAGGAGGTAAAGGTGGGCGATACCCTGACCTTGGCAACCAACCCTTGCGAAAAGGCGGTCAAAGGATTTGAGGACGTGAAGCCCATGGTTTTTGCGGGCATTTACCCTGTCGACACAGAGGACTATGAAGAGTTGCGTTACAGCATGGAGAAACTCCAGCTAAACGATGCGTCATTGGTATTCGAGCCGGAGAGCTCGGCCGCCCTTGGCTTTGGTTTCCGTTGCGGATTCCTCGGCATGCTCCACATGGAAATCGTGCAGGAGCGGTTGGAGCGGGAGTTCAACATGACGGTCATCACGACGGTGCCCAACGTGAGCTACATCTGCCACCCCAAAAAGGGCGAGCCCATCTTCATTAACAATCCATCAGAGCTCCCGGACCCCAGCAAGCTGAACCATGTGGAGGAACCTTTCATCAAGGCCCAGGTCATCACAAAAGCCGAATACGTGGGGGCCATTATGAACCTGTGCATCGAAAAACGGGGCGTACTTGGGAACCAGGTGTACCTCACTTCGGACCGCGTGGAGTTGTCCTTTTCCATGCCACTTGGAGAGATCGTATTTGATTTTTACGACAAGCTCAAAAGCGTCTCTCGTGGTTATGCCTCCTTTGACTA
>DDCX01000094.1 GCA_002336475.1 Flavobacteriales bacterium UBA1995
CAATAATAATTCTTGGGAATAATCTATGCCCCAGGCTTTTCATCATTGACATCCACCCTCGATGTTTGCATCATGATGAACCGTTACCTGTCTTTAGAAGGCGCCATAGGTGCCGAACTCCAAGCATCCCTCACACCGGCAGATGCCATCGCGCTTCTGAAAGACGGTGTGAAAAGGTCCACTACTGAAGAAACCACCCAACGGAACAGATCGGCTTTGCTCACCGATGCAGCAGGAGGTCAGTATCCTTATGCAGCGGTGCTTTCTTGCATCGACAGCCGTGCACCCGTGGAGCAGATTTTCGATGCCGCATCAGGGGACCTGTTCGTGGCCCGTGTTGCAGGCAATGTGGCTTCTCCTGACTTGATTGCAAGCCTCGAGTATGCCACCAAGTATGCGGGCAGCAAGGCGATTTTGGTCTTGGGCCACACCCGTTGTGGCGCAGTCAAAGGCGCTTGGGCTGGTTTAGAAGACGGTCACCTCACGGGGCTGCTCGGCCGCATTCAGCCCGCGGTTACTGCCACCAAAGCAGAAGTTGGAGCAGAGGACTCTGCCGAAAACCTCGACCGCTGCTCTCATGTCAATGTGCGTGAGACAATGGGTGCACTGCGCCAAGAGAGCGATATTCTGTCCGGCCTTGAAGCCGAAGGAAAGATCGCCATCGTGGGCGGCGTCTATGACGTGGCCACGGGAGAGGTGGCTTGGTTGGACTAAACCACTGTTGCAGGCGGCCTATCGTGCCAACTTGAAGTGCTGCACGTCCATTTCCGACGTGATGCCCAAAATGTAAATGCCGGTTTCTCCAAAGGAGACGTTGCCGTCGGGGCTTTGTCCCGATGCCATGCATCGACCGCTCAAGTCATGGACGGTCCAATGGAATCCAGTGTGGCCACTGACATGCCAGCCCATAGGTGTGGAGGAGACTTCAAGGGGAGCATTGACCATCAGGGGAGGTAAGGTGCTGGAGGCGCCAATGGTGCCCCGCCGATAGTGAAAGGTGCCTTCTGAAGGGCGCTGGTAGACGAGGTGGACGGTGTTGCCCGCAACCCGCACCACTGGGCGGCGGCTGTGGCCTGACAGGCCTTCTGTGACCACCGATGCAGCATCCGGCCACGCTCCGGGTCCTCCCGCTGAGTTGCTGCCAGAGGCGACCAGAATGTCATAACCTCCTTGATTGCTCTCCCAAGCCACGACGCTGTGGTCCCCATCGGCGTCGACGGAGGGGTTGTTTTCGACCTGGTCAACACCTGGCTGAATGCGGTCTGAATCCAACAGGCTCCATGCCTCCAAGTCGGCGGTGGACCAATAGACCCTGCTGCCTCCTTCGGCAGCCGACATGAAAACCGCCAAGAGGGTGCCGTCGGCCAAGATGCAGGTTTCGGCTTCGGACGCTGGGCAAGAGTTGATGGACCAGTTCGTAGGATCGATGTCCAAAGCCTCGCTCCAGGAGCCGGACACATCTGTTCTGACCACCCAAAAGTCCCGGATGTTGCTGTTGTTGTTGCGCACCACATCATAGTTGCGGCCGTCATGGCTAAACGGCATGGAGGCGCAGCATTCGCAGACCGCGTCGCCATCCATGGGTTGGCCAGCATCTACCGGAGCCAGAAAGGTTTCACTGCCCTCATCCCAAAACTGCGCCCCTTCCAACACGGGGCTTGATCCCCACTTCACAGTCACCCAAGGCTGTTGATTTTCGTCAAATGCAGGAACAGGCATGAAGTGGTCCTCAGTGGCTTCAGGAGAGGTCGGAATCGGTGTCCCCCAGGTGGCGCCACCGTCTTCGGAAAGCACCATGCGGCCGCCAGTCGCCCATTGTCCTGACAATTGATACGTCACGGCAATCCGGTCACCAGAAACCGCCATCCTTGGACCTTCGGCATCATTGATGAACAAGCCGGTTTCGCTCGTGATCGCTACCGGGGCATCAAAGTCGACCCCGTTCCATCGGGTGCAATACAGGCCGCCCGTTGTTCCACTTTTTCCATGTAAGATCACAGGACTGCCATCGCTATTCAAGACCATTCTCAGGTTGATGTACCCATATTCAGAGGGGGCCACAGCAATGGCATCCTCCCAATTGATGGAGGTTTGAGAGGTGGTAGAAAAGGAGAGGAGCAGTCCAAAGCCGATCAGGATAAGTGTGCGCATGGAGCCAAGATAGCTTAGCTGTTCACTTCCGTGGATTACATTCATCCCCATGATATTACAAGGGACTCTCTCTCGAACTGCTGGCATGGTGTCACTGCTTTTGATCTGCGCAGCTGGCCAGGGCCAAACATTGACCTGTGCCGAGGTCCAAGGACAGGAAGACACCAGTCCATATGAAGGTCAAGTAGTGACCGTTTCGGGCAAAGTGACCGAGTATTTTGGTGATGTATGGTACATCCAGGATGATTATGGGGCGTGGAATGGCTTGATGTGCATCGGCCCCAATGTGATCATCGATGCCAACCCACCGTGGTGGAACGACCCGCGGCAGCCGGAAGTAGGGGATGTCCTCGAGTTGACAGGCACCGTTGTGGAAGCCGATGGCAACACCCAGCTCATGGACATCACCAATTATGTCTTCTTGGATTATTGGAACGCCACCGCAGCGGGAACGGGCGTGACGGTAGCAGAGATGATGGATGAAAGCCTAGAAGGCACACGTGCGCGTCTAGATCCAGTCACTGTAATGACCGCGCCCGATGGAGGGGTTTGGACGGCATCCGATGCTACCGGAACAGTCACCATTGTGGGTGTGGATGTTGATGATCCCAGCAACAATGAGGATGCAGATGGGCCTACGCCAGGAGATGTCTACCGAGTATATGGTGCGGTGCGTCAAATTGGCGACGACTACGTTTTGGACCTGGGTGACATCGATACGCTGTCATTGGTGGTCGGCATCCAGGAGCGTCCCCGCTATGACCTGCAGTTGATGCCCAATCCAGCCAGTGACGCTGTGCGCATAGGAGGGGTAGACCAGCCTTGTGTCTGGAGTCTTCTGGATGCCATGGGACGGTCTTTGCGCTCGGGCCAATCGGCGGGAGCGTTTACGTTGTCATTGGAAGGAATGGCTCCCGGACGGTATACCGTTCAGATGAGCATCGCAGGAGAAACCATCCGCAAGCCCTTGATCGTGCGCTAAAATCGCAAGGTCTTTCTGGCCTGCTTGATGCAGGTCAGTCCTCGAGCGATTCTATGTAGTCTTGGTTCTCGCGAACGCGCTGCATGGGGTTGCTTGAGTTGCGCCCAAAGCCACGGGTAGCGTCGTTGTAGAGGTCAATGCGCTGTGGGCGCACATTGCGCGGCCAAGCGTTATTGGTGAGGTCCGTATCGGCTGTTTCGAGGTAGGGGTCCAACGTGATGGAAACCGCCTCTTTCGGGGTAACGAACACCTTGGTGACTTCCTTTCCGCCCTTGCGCCAGACCTCCACGGGTACGCGGCGCACATCGGTCGTGCCGTCTTCATAGGTGAAGCCAACAATGACAGGCATGACCAGACCTCCGATGTTCTCAAAGGTCAATTGATAGAAGTGTTTTCCGGAGGACAGCATTTTAAGCTCGTCTTCGTCCAGTTGGCCCACATAATCCTTGTATTCCTGTCGCTCAATGTCCATCACGGCATAAGGATCCACCGTCGTGTAGTGGTCATTGAGTTCAGGACGCGCCTCAAGTCGGCTTTCGGAGATGTACGTCTCGTCGCGCATCATAGAAATGTCGGCGGGCTCAGCGTCCTTTTCGGCCTTGGCCAGGGCCTTTTCCACGTCGGGATCACCTGTTGAGATCTGATACCACTGGATGTCCTTGAGGGAGAGGTCTACGTGGTCATTGGTGTAGAACCATCCACGCCAGAACCAATCCAAGTCCACACTCGAGGCATCTTCCATGGTGCGGAACAAGTCAGCCGGTGACGGCCGCTTAAATGCCCAGCGGCGTCCGTATTCCTTGAATGCGAAATCAAAGAGCTCACGACCCATCACGGTCTCCCGAAGGATGTTCAGGGCGGTAGCAGGCTTACCGTAGGCATTGGGGCCAAACTGGAAGATGCTCTCCGAGTTTGTCATGATGGGAGAAATGCGCTTTGGATCGCCCCCCATGTAGTTGGTGATTTTGCGCGCCGGTCCACGGCGGGTGGGGTAGTTGCGGTCAAACTCCTTCTCCGCGAGGTACTGAACAAAGGTGTTGAGGCCTTCGTCCATCCACGTCCATTGGCGCTCATCAGAATTGATGATCATGGGGTAGAAGTTGTGCCCCACTTCGTGGATGATGACGGACACCATGCCGTGCTTGGTGCGGGCGCTGTACGTTCCGTCAGGTTCGGGTCGTCCACCG
>DDCX01000121.1:0-16405 GCA_002336475.1 Flavobacteriales bacterium UBA1995
GGTTTCCACAGCTTTCACAACTTCTATCTCCGACGCTCCTTCAATGCTCCATGCCTCATGGGTTGCTGCGGCGTCATCTTCAAACCACTCCAATGGTTCTACTGCATCCCCCTCTGCAACTGCGGGGTCTACCCTTTCGGGTGAACCATCCGCCTCTGCCTGTTCAGAGACGGGGTCCGAAAGCCAAAGTGCGCCACCAATCAAAGCCGCACCAGCAGCCGGGCCAATGATCCAACGCCATGAAGCCGCTGCCGCACCTCCTGCAGCACCCCCTGCCATGGCTGATTGCATGGTCAACCAACTGGGAGCCGCCATACCCGGCGCCTTTTCCAATGCTGAACGCATGCCCTGCTCAAAACCGCCCCCGGCAGCTCCGCGCTTTTTTTCTTCTTCTCGGTCCTTACTCACTGTTTCCTCAATTTCTCTCGCAACAACTCTCGCAAGTTGCGGCGGGCCTTTGCATAATTTGACTTGGACGTCCCCTCTGATATTCCAAGCTGCGTGCTGATTTCTCTGTGCGCGTAGCCCTCAATAGCGTACAAGTTGAACACCGCCCGGTACATGGGCGTCAACTGTTCCATAGCCTCTAATATGTCTTTATGATCCAATGTGGCCCACTCAGGTTCAGATTGCTCTGTCTCCTTTGCCGACAACACGTCCAACATCTCCTCACTCTCTCCTACAAACTGCAGTTGCTTGGAAGAACGCAATGCATCAATGGCCATGTTGACCATGATGCGCCGCATCCATCCTTCGAACGAACCTCTAAAAGTGTATCCACCAACGTTGCGGAACACCTTTATAAATCCATCCTGCAGCACGTCCAACGCTTCCTGCTCACCGGGGATGTACCGGCGGATGGCCAGCAACATCTTACCCGCAAACGTTTCGTAGATCAACCTTTGGCCCTCCGATTCTCCAGCCTGAGCAGATTTTACCCAAGCCCGAAGGGTATCGGGGTCCGGAAGGTTGGACGGAGAAATGACGAATCGTTCCACAATTGGTTGCCCCGGCTTAGGCTTCATTCACAAAAAAGCAAAGCGCATGCCGGTTCGGCTCAATATCGAAAGATGTGACCACTCTTTCGCGGGTGCCCCGTTGTAGTTTCGCACCATGCGCGTTGTAGTGGGCCTATCAGGTGGTGTGGACAGCAGCGTGGCCGCATTGCAATTGCAACGAGAAGGCCACGAAGTGATCGGCATCTTTATGCGCAATTGGGTCGACGACTCTGTGACGATCGACAATGCCTGCCCTTGGGTAGACGATGCCAATGATGCCCTCTTGGTCGCACAACATTTGGGCATCCCTTTTCAAGTCATCGATTTGTCCGACGCTTATCGGGAGCGCATTGTGGACCACATGTTTGCAGAGTATGCGGCGGGCCGCACGCCCAATCCCGATGTGCTGTGCAACCGAGAAATCAAGTTCGACCTCTTTAGAAAGGCGGCCCACCAATTGGGCGCCGACGCTGTGGCCACTGGTCATTACTGCAGAAGGGCCACGACATCAGATGGACAGCACCAGCTGTTGGCAGGAAGAGACCCGAACAAGGACCAGAGCTACTTCCTGTGTCAGGTCACCCAAGAGCAACTTTCAGACGCCCTCTTTCCTGTGGGTGAATTGCAGAAGCCTGAAGTCCGGCGCATCGCAGAAGAAGCAGCATTGCCAACGGCCCAAAAAAAGGACAGTCAAGGCCTTTGTTTTGTGGGGAAGGTCAAGCTGCCCGACTTCTTACAACAACAGCTCAAAGTACAGGAGGGTCCCATCCTTGAAATCCCTTCCGAAGGGGTCATGGCAGGCCAACATCCTTGGGACGGGCCCGTTTTTAATTTGGGCCATGCCCGCGAAGTCGGGACACACCCTGGAGCGCATTTCTTTACCATTGGTCAGCGCCGCGGGCTCAATGTTGGTGGGCATGTGGAGCCGCTTTTTGTGATTGGCAAAGACATGGAGACCAACGCGTTGTTCGTCGGGGAGTCCGACCGCCACCCTGGTCTTCACCGCAAAGGGCTGGCCATGACCGCATCCAATGTGCACTGGATCCGTCCTGACCGCGCTCCCGCAGAGACCATGGACAGCATGCAGGTTCGCGCTCGTTTTCGCTACCGCCAGCAGCTACAGGACGCAGAGCTCACAAAAACGGACTTTGGGTACACGTTGGTATTTGACCAGCCTCAATCTGGAATTGCACCCGGACAATTTGCCGCATGGCACGATGTTGAAACTGGAGAAGAGGTGCTGGGAAGCGGCGTCATTGCCTAACCCAACGCCCACCGTAAACGCTTAGAGGGTATCCTTGAGCAGATAGACGTTTCTGCTGGGCGCATTGCGCGTCACCAGTTCCCCAACGAATCCCGCCAGGAACAACTGCAGCCCCATGACCATGAATGCCAAGGCAAGGTGAAAGGCGCTGATGTCTGCAATGTTTCGGGCTGCTACTTCTGAATACAAGGCCCAAAGCTTATATCCGCCGATACCTGCAAAGAGGGCAAAGCCGCCCGCGAACATGAGGGAGCCGAGAACGCCAAACAGGTGCATCGGTTTGTGACCGAAACGGCCCAAGAAAGCAATGGTCAGGAGGTCTAGAAAGCCGTTGACAAAGCGCTCCAAACCAAATTTGGTGGTGCCGTACTTCCTGGCTTGGTGTTGCACAACCTGCTCTCCTATGCGGGAAAATCCAGCCTGCTTGGCCAACACCGGAATATACCGGTGCATTTCACCATTGACTTCAACGGCTTGGACAACCTCTCTGCGGTAAGCCTTCAGTCCACAATTGAAATCGTGCAGGTGAATCCCACTGACGCGTCGGGTGGCCCAGTTGTACAGCTTTGTAGGTACGGTTTTGGTGATGGGGTCGTGGCGTTTCTTTTTCCAGCCACTCACCAAGTCATATCCCTCCTCTAAGATCCTCCGCTCCAATTCGGGGACTTCTTCCGGACTGTCTTGCAAATCTGCATCCATGGTGATGACCACCTTGCCCTTGACCACCTTGAAACCGGTGTGAAGCGCAGCGCTCTTGCCTTGGTTCCTGGCAAAACTGATGCCCACCACCTTGTTGCTGTATTGCTCCTTGAGGCCTTGTACCACCTGCCAAGAGCCATCAGACGAGCCGTCGTCCACAAACACCACCTCGTAGGTCCGCCCCGTCAAAACGCGGTCGATCCAAGACATGAGCTCGGGCAAACTCTCTTCTTCATTGAAAAGAGGAACCACAATGCTCAAATCGCATTCAGGACGTGTGGGAGATGTCAGTTGATCGGTGTCCATGGGACTTCTGCAAGGTAAAGCTCAGCCGCGGAAGCTGCCATCATCTGGCAACCGACGTTTGAGGATGAGGGAGACAATGGCCGCCAAAAATGCCAGCCAGACCAAGCTGGTCAAGGCATCCACCAATTGACCACCCCATGAAAGGGAATTGCGCGTGGATTCCTTGAACAATTCTACCATCCCTCCCCATTCTTCTGACACGCCTCCAATATTCAATGCCTCCAAAGCCTCCTCTGACTTGCGCACAACTAGTTCGACGTATGCTTCTACCAGGTCTGGTCTCATCGCGTGAAACAGCAACAGCATGAACATGTTGTATCCCAACCGCGCTAAAAATCCAGCCAACAAGGACAAACCAAATGCCCGACCAAAGTCCAGGGTCCCTTCTTCGTTTCGCACTGAAAGCAACACCATCACCATTACGGACACGACAACGGTGAGCACAAAAGGGGTGCTCCATTGGCCGAGCAATGCTTCGAACCGAATCATGTAGGCCAGCAGATACCCGACCAACACCAAACCGGCTCCTGCCGCAGCATGTCCAAACAAGAAAGATGGAATCCCCTTGCGCATGGGCCCAGCTTCTGCAGGCCTGGCAGTGTGCTTCTCGATGTTGTCGTTCATCGGGCCCAATATCGACATCCATGGTGTACAATGGAACCATCACTGTCCTACCTTTGTCCACGGAGGGCAAGTCTCCCACGGCCAGCTCCCACCAAACCCCCCAGGGCCGGAAGGCAGCAAGGGACGGTGGTCGTAGCGGTGCGATGGGAATCGCTTGCCCTCTCTTTTTTCCCATGCGAACCGACTTCCACCGACAAGCCAAAGTCGTTCTTGTCACCGGTGCCACCACCGGGATTGGCTCATCCATCGCACGCGTTCTTGCCGAAGCAGGACACCGCGTTTGGGGCACAGGACGCAGCTCCGAAACCAGCCTCCCCCTCCCTGGAAAACCAGGGAGCATCGCCCTCGATGTGACCCAACCCGCTACAGTAGATGCCGCCATATCTACCATCGTATCGGAAGAGGGGCGCATCGATGCCGTGATCAACAATGCGGGAATAGGCATGATGGGCGCCATGGGCGACACCACGGAAGAAGAATTGCTGACCGTATACCGCACCAACGTGGTGGGCCTGCATACAGTAAGCAAAACGGCCATACCACATTTGATCGCCTCTGAGGGGCATTTGCTGCATGTAGGCAGTGTCGCAGGAGTGGTCGGACTGCCCTTCCGCGGAGTCTATTGTTCCTCCAAAGCCGCTGTGGAATTGATCGCGGAAGCACAGAGCATGGAACTCGCCCGTCATGGGGTACGCGTGACCGTGCTGAGGCCGGGAGATTTTAAAACGGCCATCAACGCCAACAGGCTCAGGGTCGCCCACCCCAACCACGCCGTCAACCCCGGCTTCGATGCCGTCTGTGACGCTGTAAACGCAGAGGTAGCCCATGCCAAAGACCCTGCAGACATGGGCAGAGCCGTGCTCAAACTCTTGGACCAAAAGAAGCCCCCTCTGTATGTCACTGTGGCTCCCCCCCTTCAGCGGCTGGCCATCCGGCTCAAACGGGTTCTACCCGACCGGGTTTTTGAAGCTTTGATCGCAAGGCGCTATCCCTTGCGCTGAATCGCGCATTTTTGTGGGGCCATGCCCAGTACTGTATCCCATCGTCCCATTCACAAGGTCTTGATCGCCAACCGCGGCGAGATTGCGTTGCGCATTATGAGAACCGTGCGAGCCATGGGACTCCAAAGCGTTGCTGTTTACTCCGATGTCGATGCCGACATGCCCTTTGCGCGGTATGCTGACGAAGCCGTGCACATTGGCCCTGCCACCGCAGCCGAATCTTATTTGATTCCTGAGCGCATCATTGAAGCCGCCCACAAAACAGGTGCAGATGCCATCCATCCTGGGTACGGCTTCTTGAGCGAAAACGCGGCTTTTGCCCAAGCCACAGAAGATGCCGGGATCGCATTCATCGGCCCCCGTCCCAGCAGCATACAGACTATGGGCGACAAGCTCTCGGCCAAAGCAGCGGTTTCGTTGCAGGGTGTGCCGTTGGTGCCCGGCTCCGAAGGGGAGATCACTGACTTGGACGAAGCAGAGCGTCTGGCCGCAGAAATCGGATTTCCCGTCATGGTCAAGGCCAGCGCTGGCGGGGGCGGAAAAGGCATGCGCGTGGTGCACGACCCCGACCAGCTCCGCAGCGAAACACAGCGTGCCATGAGTGAGGCGACCAGCGCATTTGGCAACGGAGCCGTCTTCTTGGAACGTTTCGTCACCGAACCCCGCCACATTGAAATTCAAGTGCTCTGTGACGCACACGGCAATGGCGTGCACTTGTATGAGCGGGAATGCAGCATTCAACGCCGCCATCAAAAGGTTGTCGAAGAAGCCCCCAGTGCCCTGCTCGATGGCCCCCTCCGTCAGCAAATGGGCCAATGTGCGCTGGATTGCGCAGCCGCATGCGGTTACATAGGTGCGGGGACGGTTGAGTTTCTGGTAGATGCCAACCGGAACTTTTACTTCCTGGAGATGAACACCCGCCTTCAAGTGGAACACCCCGTCACGGAGATGATCACCGGGGTAGATCTGGTAGAAGAGCAAATCAGAATTGCTCAGGGAGAAGTCCTCAGGCTGACCCAAGAAATGCTCAGTATCCAAGGGCATGCCATTGAACTGAGGGTCTACGCTGAAGACGTGCCTGCAGGCTTCCTGCCTTCTACAGGCAAACTCGCCGCGCACATTGCGCCACAAGGTCCTGGGATTCGCGTGGATGCCGGCGTGGAGACTGGAGATGACATTTCGATTTATTACGACCCCATGATCTCCAAGCTCTGTGCCCATGGCATGGACCGCAACCAGGCCATCGAAAGGCTGCGCAGGGCCATCGACGAGTACACCATCCAAGGGGTAGAAACCACACTAGATTTCGGACGCTTCGTGCTCGACCACCCCGCTTTCGTATCCGGGAAGTTCGACACTGGATTTGTCTCTACTCACTTCGACGCTGCCAGGTTTACGGCCTACAACGAAGCCCGCAAAGCTCCGCTCAATTGGTCCGCTGCTACCGCCGTCTTAGAGACAGCAGACCACACAGCAGATAGCCAGCACCCTGGAACAACTTCAGAACCAAGCACAGGAAAAGCCTGGAGGGGACGTTTCGCAGAATGACACAGCAACTTTTTTGCGCGTTTTACGTTCAAAAGGCGCCATGTCCGTGCAAATCATACGTGCCCTTTTCTGCCTAGCCGCCCTCTTCTGTGTGGCTTTGGCACCTGTGCACGGCATAGCCCAAACAGACAGTCTGCCCCCCATGGTTCATCTGGATGAAGCCGTCATTCAGCCCGGTCCAAGCATTCCAGCAGGCCACCGCACCCCACCTGGTTCAAAGCGTTACAACCGCCTGGAAAAGAGGGTAATCAAGGTGTGGCCCTATGCTGCGTATGCAGGTCTGGCGATGGATAGCCTAGAAATGGAACTTGAAGGAATCCCATCGGCGAAGGAGCGAAAAGCCGTGATTCAAGCAAGGGAGGACGCCCTAAAAGTTCGGTTTGAAGGAGAGTTGCGGCGATTGACAGTTCGAGAAGGTGTGATCCTCATTCGACTCATTGACCGCCAGGCCAACCAAACCACTTTTGGGGTTGTGCAAGAGTTGAAGGGCCGATTGAGTGCCTTTATGTGGCAAGGACTCGCCCGCCTCTTTGGCCACGACCTTAAGAGCGAGTATGATCCAACAGGAAGCGACGCAGCCATCGAGCACATCATTCACAAACACAGTTTGGAATGCCATTCAGGAAGTTCCTGGGCCTCTGCACAAGAGCGCTGACACCCAGCGGCGCCCTCCAACTTCCAAACAACGACCAACATCCTGCATCGCCCACTGCGTCCAAGCTATCTTCGCCAAGCATGGAGAAGGCATTCATCTTGTATGACCTCGAAGCCACGTGCTGGCGGACAAGCCGTCCAAAGCGGGTGGAAATCATAGAGGTAGGAGCAGTCAAAGTCAACGCGGACCTAGAAATTGTCTCTGAGTACTGCGCCTTTGTGAGGCCTTTGGTCCACCCTGTCATCAGCAAGTTTTGTACCTCCCTCACCTCCATTCGGCAATCCGACATTGACTTCGCTCCCCAATTCGACGAAGTCATGGAGGACTACGAAGACTGGATGGGCGTCGGAAAGGCAGACGTGATCCCCATGAGCTGGGGTGACTTTGACAAGCGCCAACTGATTACAGATGCGGCACTCCATGACATGCAACTGGATTGGCTGGACGCCCATGTTTGCTTCCAGAAGCATTTTGGGAAATGGAAGAAGTCCCAAAACCAGGTGGGGCTGAAAAAGGCATTGGAAGAAGAAGGCATCAATTGGTCTGGCACCGAGCACCGGGCCATCGACGATGCCCGCAACATGGCCGAGCTGTTCTGCAAGGTGGCCTCCAACATCCCGAGCCTCAGGCTAAAGTAATGAGGGCCGTTTTCCAAACGCTGACTACGGCAGGAACGGTAGCCCGGCTTGAATGGCAACTCGAGTGGCGACAAGGCCACCAACTGGCTGCTGTCGGTTTGTTTGCTGTCGCATCGGTTTACGTGGCATTCCAAGCTTCTGACCAACATACCGGTGCCGCAGCGTGGACCGCGATGTTGTGGCTGGTTCACCTTTTTAGCGGCTTCACTGCCATTGGCCGTTTGTTTGACCGCGAGCGGTCCAATGTTCGCCGCTATTTGCAATGGACAGCCTCTCCACTTGGTCTCATTTTGGGCAAGCTGTTTCATGCGGTTTTGACCACGACAGCCCTGACAGCAGTGGTGCTGGGTGCATTTCTGCTTTTTTTAGGTTGGCCCCAAGGCATTGAATCTCCGGGCAAACCAGGACTCTTGGTGTTGGGTGCTTGGCTCGGCGGGTTGTCGATGACGACCACCTTGGTGTTTGTATCGGCGGTGGCTTCGCAAGTGCGCAGTGGAAGTGGTGCGCTGGCCGCAGTACTTGGGTTGCCCCTGCTCTTGCCCCAGCTCATCTTGGCCACACGGCTTACGCGGGGTGCTCTGGCCGATGAACCTTGGACCATGTTGGTGGAATACCCGCTCTTTTTGGGGGCATTGGGCGCTGGTACCGCCACCATAGCGTGTATTCTCTTCCCCTACATTTGGCGGGCATGAAAGGCGGTTGGAATTGGTTTTGGAAAGGCGGCAGCATCCTGCTCTTGGCCTATGTCATCGTTCGCGGTTTTTCAACCCCGTTGCAACCCGGCCTTGTCTCCGCCACCCCTTCCCAACTGACCATTGCCGGGCAGTCTGTAATCCTCACAGCGGTAGGTCAACCTTTTGCAGAAACCGAAGACCTGCCCGAAGCCTTTGAAGTGGTGCTGCGCAGTGGAGACCAGCTCATCCAAACCGAGGTTTTGGAAGTCTCGCCGCACAGCGTAAAAATCTCGGTCAACATCCCTCCATCCATGCCTTCCCGGGCACTGGACGCATACCTGTTTACGCCTGCTTCGGGAACACTCTTCCTGGGCAATGCCTGCTTCGTTGAAGAAGCCGCAAAAGGAGATGTTCCCCCAGCATTCATCGCTGGTGCCCCCCTTCCAAAGGCCCCGGAATTGGGGTTCAGCTTTCCCTACCAACCCAACATCATGGAAAGCATCCGCAATTTGCTGTGGCACGTTCCGATGTGGTTTGCCATGTTTTTCATCATGGGACTCGGATTTGTGGCATCTCTGGCGCAGCTGCGAACAGACAGCATTCAGTGGGACATGCGCGCCGAAGCTGCCGTCAAAACAGGCCTTGTCTTCGGATTACTCGGACTGGCCACTGGTTCCCTTTGGGCACGCTGGACTTGGGGAGCATGGTGGGTTTCTGACCCTCAGCTCAATGGTGCGCTGGTCACCGTCCTTCTGTATTCAGGATACCTCATCCTTCGGGCAGCCATGGGCGATGATGACAGGGTTGGCAGGCTTGCCGCCGTGTACAACGTCTTCGCATTTGTCATGCTGGTGATCTTGCTCATGGTACTCCCCCGTTACACGGAGAGCCTCCACCCCGGCAAAGACGGGAATCCCGGTTTCAACAGCTACGATCTCGACAACAGTTTAAGGGCGGTCTTCTATCCAGCCGTGATCGGATGGGGCGCCCTGTGCTATTGGATGTACACCTTGCGCCTCCGGATGAACCGCTGCACCCACCATCTGTTGTCGCGTTGACCCTTTGAAGACATGAATGCACTCCTCCTTTTGAACAGCCTTGAAGGCTTCTTCTTTGGAAGTGGCAAGGCCCACGTGGTCACGGGCGTCGCCCTGATCATCCTCGCCGGGCTCGCCCTATCTCTGTGGCGCATGGACAGAAGACTCGGCAAGCTTGAAGAAGAGGCCCGCACTGACAGCCACTGATCCCGTTGAAACAGAAATCTATAAAATGAGCCGCTTCAACATCGTCGTCATCCTGCTTGTCGCTGTCCTCCTAGGCGCCCTTTTCAGTGTCTTTACACAGAACAGCGAGTCGGTTGTCTTTGCACGCGCCTTTGCAGAGCCCGGAATAGAATTCAAAGTCTCAGGGACCCTAGACAGGGAACATCCTGTGCAATACGATCCCGAAGAAGCCGTGGCTGAAACCCGGTTTCACATGACCGACAAAGACGGCCAGACCCGAGAAGTTCTGCTCAAGGAATCCAAACCTACTGGACTGGAACAGAGTGAGTCCATCGACCTGTACGGCAAGGTTGAGGAAGGGCGCTTCATCGCCACAGACATGCTGATGAAGTGTCCCAGTAAGTACAACGAGGACAGCCACAGTCTGGCTGAAGCTGCACCCGCAGCAAACTAACCAACGGAGAACCCGCCAACGTGGACATCGCCTACACCGGAGAATGGACCTGGGCCGCCTCATTGGGCCGCCTTTTGCTCGCTTTGGCCTTTGCCGGAGGCATCGCCTCCACCATCGGTTATACCAAAGCCGTTCGCCACAACGAAGACCATTGGTTGAAGCTCGGCCGGTGGGGCTTCCGAACCCAAGCCGCTGGACTCTTCGCGGCCATTGCATTGATGCTGTTCCTGATTTTCTGCCACAGGTATGAATTCGAATACATCTGGAAGCACCTCAATGACGCCATGTCACCAGGTCTTGTCTTGGCCAGTTTCTGGGGAGGGCAAGAAGGTGGATTTCTGCTCTGGATGTTTTGGATGTTGGTATTGGCCCTGGTCTTTTTGAGGCGCCAACCCGGCAAACTCGAGGCCCCTGTCATGGCCATCCATGCCGGTGTGCTCACCGGATTGAGCTCCATGCTCTTGGGGCTCTGGTTTGGTGATTTCCAATTTGGACTCGACCCCTTTCTCTTGTTGCGAGAAGCACCCCAAAACCATGGGTTGCCTTGGACATTGAATCCCGACTACCTGAGCCTTATTCCTCAATTCGCAGACGGACAGGGTCTCAACCCACTCCTTCAGAACTACTGGATGGTGATCCATCCTCCCACTTTGTTCTTGGGTTTCGCCAGCACGCTCATGCCCTTTGCTCTGGCCGTGTCTGGACTCTGGACGCAAGACCACCGCACATGGATGGGAAAGGCCATTCCATGGGCGTTTTTTGGTGTTGCCATTCTCGGGGCAGGAATCTTGATGGGAGGCGCTTGGGCCTATGAAGCCCTCAGCTTCGGTGGATTCTGGGCCTGGGATCCGGTCGAGAACAGTTCCCTGGTTCCCTGGCTCGTTTTGGTCGCAGGTGCGCATCTGCTGTTGATCAACAAGGCCAAACCGGGTACCGCCGTCACCGCCACATACCTGATGATCGCTTTGGGCTTTTTGCTGGTGGTCTACAGCACATTCCTGACCAAAAGTGGAATCTTAGGCGACACCTCTGTCCACAGTTTTGTGGACAGTGGCATTTTGCCACAGCTTCTGGGATTCTTGTTGGCGTGCTGTGCCCTGTTGTGCACCTTGATCTTACCTCCGGGAAGAGACCGGGTTGTATTTGGAGCATTGCAAGCAGCGTTGGCCGTGGGCATTGCCGTGGCCAATCCCGCCTTGTGCACGTTGGGTCTGCTGTTGGTCATGGCCTTGGCAGTTTTGAGGGGACACCTCAAAAACCTTCCCCGTACCGACACCGAAAGCCCCATTTGGACCAGAGAATTCTGGATGTTTGTGGGAGGCATGCTCATGTTCGCTTCTGCCGTTCACATCAGCTTTCAAACCAGCTTGCCTGTATTTAACCACTTCTTGGAGCCCTTTAGCGGATGGTTTGACCGGCTGTATCAATCCACCGGAAGCAACCTCGCTCGCAAATTGGCCGCACACGATTTGGCACCTGGTACAGATTTCGACGCCACCTACCACGCCATCCAAATACCGCTGGCATTCTTGTTCGTGAGCATCACCGCATTCACGCAATACCTGCGCTACAAGAGCAACAGCGGAAAGGGCCTTTTCCTAAAACTGCTCAGAAGCCTGTTGTCGGCAGGAGTTCTGACCGCCATCGTTTCATGGACCTACGGCTTCGAACTGTGGGAAGCGCCGCGCGTGGCCTTGCTCTTTGCTTGCCTGTGGTCTGCCGCTGCAAATGCTGACTACATCATCCAAGGACTCAAAGGCAAATGGGACCATGCCGGATCGAGCATTGCCCACATCGGGTTTGCCCTTGTGATTTTTGGATCAGTGCTGTCCAATGCCAAAAAGGACATCATCAGCCAAAACCGATTCGGAGACCTGCAGATGCTCAACGAATCGTTGTCCAACGATGAAGATTTGCTGCTCCTGCAAGAAGACACTGTGGCCCTGGGCCCCTACTATGTGTGCTACCAAGAGCGGCGCAGGGATGGCATCCATGCCAAGTTTGCTGTGGACTATTACGAAACCCTACCGGCATCATACACCAAAGGACAGGTTGTCTCCAACGAAGGTTTCTTGTTTCAGTGCACTGAGAACCATACTGCCTCTCCCCGGTTCACCGAAGACTTGGAGGACCATTGGACTTTTGTTCCCATTCCGAATGAGCGACAAAAAGACCAATCCAAACCTTGGTCTGCCGGAATCCCAGGTCCCTTCGCCTTCACCCTAGAGCCGCGGATTCAGCTCAATGAGCAAATGGGAAATGCCCCTGAACCCGACACCAAACGTTTCTGGAACCGAGACCTCTACACCCACATCAAATGGGGCCGCGTCTCAGAACCAGAAGCCGATGAAAACGGCTGGATGGACGGCCGCAAACACGACCTCATGCGCAGGGACAGTCTGGTCATCGGCAGGTCCATGCTGGCCTTGGACTCCATATCTGCCGTCACCCTCGAAGAAAAGCCCGGGTATGGCCTCTTGGACAAGGACCTGGCGGTCGCCGCACACTTCCGGCTGTCTGGTGGCGGTGCTGACACCAACTTCACAGCACTGTACATCGTTCGAGACAGCCTGGTTATTCCCGACATGGTCACGCTTGAAAGCCGTGGCGTCAAGCTGCGCATCGATGGCTTTCGTCCCGCCGAAGCCACGTTTGAAACCGTCGTCTGGGAGAACCTCTCTATCCGCAGAGATTTCATCGTCATGCAAGCCACCGTATTCCCTCAAATCAACCTGCTGTGGTTGGGTTGTTTAATCATGACGGGAGGCGCACTGATGGCGGTGCGACAACGGCGCAAAAGCCAGCGTCCAAGACCCGCCCAAAACAAAGCGGCATGATCCGCTGTGCTCACGTCATAGGACAGGGGCGATTGGGTCAGCATTGGGCGGACCGGCTAGACAGCATCGGCATCGACACCATCCGGTGGAGCCGAACGTCATCAGATTTTGTTCGGGACATTGGACATTGGAAGGCCCCTGAAGCGGCTGATGCAGTCTTTATCGCCGTTCCAGATGGCGCCATTGCAGAAGTGGCACAGCACGTGGCCCCAGGACTCAGACCAGGTACGCTGTTGGCCCACCATGCTGGCGCCGTGCCCCTGGACGCATTGCCCGTCCCGGCGCAAGACCGCGCGGTGATGTGGCCCCCCATGACGTTCATGAAAGGCCAATCTCCCCACTGGGAGTCCATGCCCCTAGCCGTAGAATCGGACAACCCAGATTGGCTCGCTTGGGCCCAGAACATAAGTCCCCAAGCATTCGCGCTTACGGCAGATTCCCGGCGCGCTTTGCACCTCGGAGCCGTTCTCGCAGGCAACCTGTCGGCAGCTTGGATCGGTACGGTTGAAGCCTACCTCGAAACGCACCAGCTCACACTGAGCATGCTGGCTCCTCTTGTGGAAGAGAGTGTAGACAACGCCCTGAAAGGCAATGCCCTGAGCACCGTGTCTGGCCCTGCCGCACGGAACGACAGAAACACCTTAACACAGCAGACCGCAGCTCTTGCAGGAGGCACAGCAAAGCAGGCCGAACTCGCCGCATTGCACCGCATCCTGACCAACCGCATTTTAGACCACCATGGATACGACCTCCTCCCGCCCTTTCAAGCAAAGGCTCCAACAGATTGAAGCCTTTGTGTTTGACAACGACGGTGTCTTTACAAACGGCACTGTATTCCTCATGCCCGGAGGCGAGCAAGTCAGGACCGCAAGTACCCGAGACGGTTATGCCGTACAACATGCCACCAAATGCGGGGTCCGGCTTGCCATGATTTCAGGAGGACGAAGTGAAGAAGTGGTGCGACGGATGAACGGATTGGGCGTGCAAGAAGTCATCATGGGAGCTTCAGAAAAACTCGGATCCTTCGAATCGCTCTGTGCACGCTGGAATTTGACCGTCGACCAAGTCTGCTACATGGGAGATGACATACCCGACATTCCTGTGCTCAAAGCTGCCGGAATGGCGTGCTGTCCCCACGACGCAGTTCCAGAAGTTCGGGCCGTCTCAGACTACGTTAGTCCTTTGGCTGGAGGCGCTGGTTGTGTGAGGGATATCCTCGAACAAGCCATGAAAGTGAAAGGACTGTGGATGAATGACCTCGCTCACGCGTGGTGAACCCGTAAGTTTGCCGCCCAATGGACCGCAACACCATCACTGGTTTCCTGCTGATTTTCGCGATGGTCATCGTGTATCAGCTGTATTTCGTGCCTGTTCCCGAAGTAACGGAGAACACCAACACCGCTGCAGCTCCTGCACCAGAGCAGCCTGAAGAGGTCATTGACTTGCCCAACTCCGAGGGCCTCAATGACGCAGACAGCACCTATGTGGCACAAACGGTGCTGCTGTCAACCGACGAACTCGACGTAGAAATTTCTACCGATGGCGCCAACCTCGTCAAGGCCAAACTCAAAGACGGTTACTTGGACTTTTGGAGCAAAGAGCCCATTCAGCTTTGGACCGAAGATGGATCTGACATCAATTGGGTCGCTCGGGGTGAAGGGTCTTACAACCAGCGTTTCGACGTTGTAGAATCTTCCAGCGAAAGGGTCGTGCTTGCCGCGCGCGGTGATGGTCCCTTGCGTGAACTCACCTATACCCTTGATGGCTACCTCCTCGATGTCCAGGCGCGGTTTAAAGATGCCCGAGGCGAAGTAGGGTTTCAATGGCAAGCCGATGGCCGGCACAACGAAAAAGGCCTGGAATGGGAACGCCAACGCAGCAGCATATACTACCGCGAACAAGGCCACGGCCGCGATTATCTCTATGAAGGCCGCGACGACGAGGCTGAAATTGAGGACCCCGTTGAATGGGTGGCGTTCAAGCAAAATTATTTCTCTGCCATTGTGGGCTCGGATTTGGGCTTCAACTCAGGCAAACTCAGAAGCCTCCCTCCGGTCAACGAAGAGGACACCACCATCAACATGCGTTTCGGCATGGATGTCACCCTGCCGACCACGGACATTGACGGCAGGGAAATCGCTGCTGTGCAGTTCTATTTCGGCCCCAATGACGTTAATGCACTGGGCACCACGGGCTGGGGTGAAATCGGACGTGTCATCGACTTCGGATGGTGGATTTTCGGTTGGATCAACCGCAACGTGATATTTCCGATTTACTCCCTTTTGGCCAAGTACATTGGTTCTGCAGGACTCATCGTCCTGATTATGACGCTGCTCATCAAGTCTGCGCTGTTCCCCATCACCTGGAAGAACTATGTCAGTTCGGCCAAGATGCGGCTGTTGAAGCCCGACCTAGAAGTCATCAACGAGAAGTATCCCGATCAGGAAGATGCCATGCAACGGCAGCAGGATACGATGAAACTGTACCGCGACAGTGGCGTCAACCCACTCGCAGGGTGCATACCACAGCTCATTCAAGCTCCTCTGTTGTACGCCATGTTCCGGTTCTTCCCGGCCAACATTGAGCTCAGGGGCAAGTCCTTCTTGTGGGCCGATGACCTCGCAGCTTATGACAGCATCCTCAACCTGCCATTTGAAATTCCATTCTACGGGGCGCATGTCTCGGGCTTCACCCTGCTCATGGCCGGGTCGATGTTCATCTATGCCAACCAGAACATGGCCCAGCAGGCCGCTCCCACCCAACCAGGGATGCCCGACATGAGGATCATGATGCGGATCATGCCACTGTTCATGTTGTTCTTCTTTAACCGTTACGCCAGTGGTTTGAGCCTCTACTACTTCATGGCCAACGTCGTCACCATCGGACAGGTAACTGCCGTGAAAAAGTTCTTCATCAACGAAGACAAGATCCGAGAGAAGATCAAAGCGAAGCAAGCCACGCCCAAAGCTGAGAAAAAGAAAAGCGGTTTTGCAGAGCGTCTTGAGACGATGCAAAAGGAGCAGCAGAAGCGCGCAGAAGAAATGAAACAGCAGCGCGACCAGTCGCGCAAGTCGCGCAACCAGAAGCGCAAGAAGTGAAAGCGCTTGCCTTTTCAAATCCCCTGGGTTCCCCACTTCAACTGCTGGGAGTTGCATTGGTGTTGACGCTGAGCAGTGCATGTCACGGGCCCAAATCTTACCTGTCCGTCAAAAAGGGGCCCTTGTTGTCCTATTCCAAATCGATGTGCTTTGGGCCATGCCCCGCCTTCTCACTCACGGTGGAAGACGGTGGCCGAGCCCTTTACACAGGCAGGGCCAACGTCACCTTTATTGGAACCCATCAAGCACAATGGCCAGCTTCGCATTTGGAAACACTCGCACACATCGCGGCCGAAGTGCGGTTGGACCAGAAAGCGGGCGTTTATGACAACCCCCTGGTCATGGACCTGCCCGCCAAACGGCTGTCTTTTGGGGGACATGAGGTG
>DDCX01000121.1:16410-22384 GCA_002336475.1 Flavobacteriales bacterium UBA1995
ACCTCAGCAGTAAGAAAGCCACCGAAACATTTCGCCTCCTATTTTCGCGCCGCATCGGTTCGAACGAAGGACACATGCAAACGACGAACAACATCATGAAGCAACGCATCTTTCTGCTGCTCTTCGCAGCTTTCCAACTCGCCGCTACGACGGCACGTGCCGATGAAGGCATGTGGCTCCTTCACATGCTCCAACGCATCAATGAAGCCGAAATGCAGCAAATGGGCCTGAACCTCTCCGCAGAGGACATCTATTCCCTGA
Source organism: Flavobacteriales bacterium UBA1995 (assembly GCA_002336475.1). GTDB lineage: Bacteria > Bacteroidota > Bacteroidia > Flavobacteriales_D > Sanyastnellaceae > UBA8752. Next base: position 16,672 of record DDCX01000121.1, read on the forward strand.
ACCAAGCCTGTCTCAAAGACGCTGTCATCACCCTCAACGGAGGCAGCTGCACTGCAGAGATCATTTCCGACCAAGGGCTTGTACTCACCAACCACCACTGTGCATATGGTGCCATCCAAGGCTTCAGCACGGTAGAAGATGACATCCTGACCAATGGTTTTTGGGCCATGTCACTCGACGAGGAAAAACCCATCCCGGACTTCAGCGTGACCTTTTTGCAGCGCATCGAGGATGTGACCGAGCGCGTGCTCGCCGACGTGACCTCTGACATGGACGACAGCGACCGTGAGGCCGCCATCCAAGCTGTGATTTCCCAAATCGAAGAGGAAGAAAAAGGCATCAGTCCCGATTTCCGCCCTCAAATCAAGAGCTTCTACCACGGCAACGAGTTCTACCTGTTTGTCTACCGAGACTATACCGACATCCGCTTGGTGGGCAATCCCCCAGAGAGCATCGGAAAGTTTGGTGGCGACACCGACAACTGGATGTGGCCGCGCCACACCGGAGACTTTTCACTGCTCCGCATCTATTCTGATGCCGATGGAAACCCTGCTGACTTCAGCGAAGACAACAAGCCATATACCCCCAAGCGCCACCTTAAAGTCAGCCTTGAAGGTGTCGAAAATGGAGACTTTACCATGATCATGGGCTACCCTGGCAGCACCGATCGCTTCCTGAGCAGCCATGGTGTCCAACAGGCCTTAGACCTTTACAACCCCAGTGTGGTCGAAGTGCGTGACCTGAAGCTGAAGACCATGAAGTCGCACATGGACGTCGACCCTGCCGTCCGCATTCAGTACGCCGCGAAGTATGCCCAGACCGCCAACTACTGGAAGTATTACATCGGGCAATCCAAAGGGCTGAAAGCCTTGGACGTCTATGGCAAAAAGAAAGCCCTTGAAGACGAGTTCTCGGCTTGGATGGGCAGCTCAGCCGACCGCAAAAAAGAGTACGGCGCTGCACTTGGCATGCTCAAGACCTATTACGAAAACACCAACGCTACTGTGAAAGGACAGGTGTATTCTTTGGAAGCAGGCCTCATCGGCTGCGATCTCATGCTGTTCGCTTTCCGCGTGGGCATGGGCGCACAAGGGCTCTTCAGTGAAGACGCAGACCGCGCAGCCGCAGCGGCAGCCAGCTTGCGTGGCCGCGCAGAAGGATTTTTCAAGGACTACGACCAAGAGACCGACCGCGATCTCTTTGTGCAGCTCATGACGAAATACATGCAGGACATCGCTCCAGACCAGCAACCTGCTTACTTCGAGACGGTCCGTTCCAAGTACAAGGGAGATTTCGCGCGCTACGCCGACAAGATGTACCCCAAGAGCTTCCTCACCGACCCAGAGCGCTTCGAAGCATTTGTAGCCGATCCCGACCAAAAGGCCCTTGACAAGGACCTCGCTGTGGCCGCTGCCATGAGCCTGATCGAGACTTACCGTGGCTATTTTGCTTCACCCGAGCAAGGCAAATTCGACAAGGGCTATCGCTTGCTCACTGCTGGATTGCGCGCCATGAATCCAGACAAGAAATGGTATCCCGATGCCAACTCCACCATGCGCTTGAGCTATGGCACCGTCGGCGACTACGATCCTGCAGATGCGGTCCATTATGACTTTGTGACCACCTCTGACGGCATCCTCCAAAAGAAGGACAACTCCAACCCCGAGTTCGTCGTGGATGGCACCTTGGAAACCCTGTTGCGCAAACGTGACTTTGGACGCTATGCTGACGACGAGGGCGACCTGGTACTGTGTTTCATCTCCAACAACGACATCACGGGAGGAAATTCAGGCAGCCCTGTATTGAATGGCAACGGTGACCTCATCGGCCTCGCCTTTGATGGCAACTGGGAAGCCATGAGTGGTGACATTGCCTTTGAGCCTGAACTCCAGCGCACCATCAGTGTGGACATCCGCTATGTCATGTGGGTGATCGACAAGATGGCCGGAGCCCAAAACCTCATCGACGAAATCGACTTCGTCACGGCCTCCAAAGAGGCTGCGAAAGAACTGCCCAAAGACATGGCCCAGCCTGTCGAAGACATGGAAGGCGGCCGCTAATCGCTCCGTCAACGCCTTTGGAAAGCCCTGCCCTCACCGGCGGGGCTTTTTATTTGCCCCTGCGGGATCGAGCGGTTCAGTGAAGCTCAAACCGCATTGCGGCCCGCATTGACTATGCCAAACATGCTCCGCACCACAAGCTTCTGAAGCACCTCGGCATCCGCCGGAGCCTGGCCCTGTCCATCAATCCATTGCAATGCTGCCTGTTGGATGACCAGCAAGGGCAAAATGATGGACTCGCGCAAATCAATGGAAGCCGCGATGTCTGGAGATCGCTCCATCAATTGAGCCTGACCTGTCACGGTCAACAACAAGCGGCGCGTCAGGTCGAATTCCTCCTTTACGGTCTTCCACAAACCACCGAATTCGGGGTGATCCTGCAAATGTGCAGTAAGGTCAAAATTGCACTTCCGCATGCTTTGCATGCTGTTCTCAACCAAGGCAGCAAACAGAGGTTGATCGCGGTACAAGGCCGCAGCGTCTTCCAACCTTCCCTCCTGCTCCAAGACCTGTAAAGCCGTCCCAATCCCAAAGAAACCGGGGACGTTCTGCTTGAGCTGACTCCAAGACCCCACAAACGGAATGGCCCTCAAATCATCGAGGGTCAATGGACCTGACTTTTTGCGGCGCGTTGGCCGGCTCGCAATGTTGGTCTCCCCATAGTATTTGAGGGTACCGTAGGTCTGCAGGTAATCCATGAACTCAGGGCGGGCCTTGAGCGCATTGTACTCCGCGTAGCTCCTCTCGGCCAGCAGGTTCATCAAGTCACGCTGTGCCTGTGTCCAGCGCGATTTTTCAGGATCAATCAAACGGTGCTGCAAGCCCGCGGTAAACAGCAACTCCAAGTTGTAGCCCGCACTCAACGGGGTTCCAAAATTGGAGCTGATGGACTGACCTTGGATCGTGGTCTGAACTTCCCTCGTTTCGACATCGGGACCCAGCGAAGCATAAAACCGGTGGGTGTTTCCTCCACCCCGTGCCGGTGGGCCGCCACGGCCATCGAAGAACACCACCTCCACGCCCGCCTCGGAACAAGCTTGAGACACCGTCTCCTTGGCTTGGTGAATCGACCAATTGGCGCGCAAATAACCACCGTCTTTGGTGCCGTCACTAAAGCCCAACATGATGGTTTGGCGGTCGCCACGTAGCGCCACGTGGGCGCGGTAAGCCGGGTCGGACAGCAGCGTCCGCATCGCAGCGGGCGCAGCGGCAAGGTCATCGACCGTCTCAAACAACGGCACCAAGTCCAACGGAACCGCATCGCCGTCAAAAGTGGTCCTTGCCAAAGCATACAGGCGCGCCACATCAGAAGCCCCGCGGCAATTGCTGATGATGAACCGGTGGCACCCATCAGCTCCATTGGAAAACTGAATGTTCTGAATGGCTGACATCACCTCTACAGCATCGCGCTCCACATCGTCGGTTACGTCCGAAGCCAACCGTGCGGTGCGCATGGCCATGAGTTCAGCGACATCGTCGCCTTGGATGCCCATCGCCTCTGCAGCCCTTCTCAGTACGCGGCTGTCCTGGCGCACATCAATGGCCGCAAAATGCTGGCCAAAAATGGCCAGGGCGACCCGCAAGCGCAGGATTTCCAATACATGCAAACCGCCGTAGTCGCGGCGCACAATCTGCTCCACTTCGCCGAGTTCAGCAAGTGCTGCCTCAACATCGAAACCCACGTCCTTGGAATTGAGCGCTGAGTCCAACACTGTCTGCACAGCGTCCAACATGCCCTGCACCCCTTTGAAGGTGATGCGCCTGCGCAACGCCCGCAGCTCCCTGCGGTAACAACGCAACAGCATCACACGAAGCCGGTCCGCCACCCGGAGGGTGGTCGCCGCATCGACATAGGGATTGCCATCCCGGTCACCGCCCGGCCAAAAGCCGATGTCAAATGCAGCCGCGACCTCCATCGGATCCACATCTGCCGCCGCCCCCATGCGCATCACCAAAGCGGGCAATGCCGGATAGAAAACGTGCTCCAAGTACCATCCCTGCCGCACCGCCTCATCGTAAGGCGTGGGCGCCTGTTCTTGGAAAAACGGCGTCAAGCCCAACTGGTGGAGCAAATCGCGGGCACCTTCGAAGTCACCGCGACGCACGACTTCTGTCAAGTCCGTAATGATCCCCAAAGCCGAACCCGGATAGAACTGAGTAGGGTGTGCCGTGAGTACAATCCTCACGCGCTGCGCCACCATGGCCTCTTTAAGTTCTGCCTGAAGGTCCCTGCGTTCAATCCGCGGAAGCAAGCCCGTGAGCGATTCCGCTCCTTGCAGGTCATTGAGCCGCTCATAACGGGCATCCTCCAATGCATCGACCAGCACCACTTGCCGCTCGATGTACTGAATGAACCGAAACAACACCCCCGCCTGATCATCGGCCGCAATCCCCGCCTGTTTGAAATAGCCCTCGACCACTTCTCGCGGAGAGCTGCCGTTGGCCAAGGCTTTGCGACAGGTTTCTTGAAACAGAGGTACCTGCACGCCCGTCCCTCGAATTCCATCCAAGGGAAGCGTCAGAAATATGCTGTTGTAAACCTCGAATGGGCGGGCCACCGCCGCGGTATAGGGCGTATTCTCCATTTGATCAGAAAAGTTGAGGAGTCGGGACATTGCCGACGCACTAAAACTACAATGAAACCCGCCGCATGTTCCACAGGCCCTCCCCCGTAAATTCGCCACCATGGAATACCGCAGGCTAGGAAACAGTGGATTGCAACTCTCCGAACTCTCCTTTGGAAGTTGGATCACTTTTGGAAACCAAATCGAGGACAAGACGAGCGGGCGCCTGCTGGACATGGCCTACGATGCGGGCATCAACTTTTTTGACAACGCCGAGGTCTATGCCAATGGCGCCTCCGAGGAAGTCATGGGACGGCTCTTGGCGCAGCGCGACTGGCCACGGGACACCTGGTGTGTATCGTCCAAGGTGTTCTTTGGAGCAGGTGGACAGCTTCCCACCCAGCGCGGGCTTCACCGCAAACATGTGACCGAAGCGTGTCACGACGCCCTCAAAAGACTGCGGGTCGACTACCTCGATCTGTTCTTTTGCCACCGCCCAGACAAGCAAACCCCCATGGAGGAGACGGTGTGGACCATGCACCAGTTGATTCAACAGGGGAAAATCCTCTACTGGGGGACCAGCGAATGGAGCGCAGCTGAAATCATGGACGCCCACCGCATTGCAGAGCGCCACCATTTGATTGGACCAGTCGTAGAGCAACCGCAATACAACATGTTCGTGCGCCGAAAAGTCGAGGTTGAATTCGAAGATGTTTACCGCACCGTGGGCTTGGGTACGACCATTTGGAGTCCGTTGGCATCTGGAATCCTCACGGGGAAATACAACGGCGGCACTCCAGATGATGTGCGCCTTAAAAGGGAAGAGTTACAGTGGATGGCCGACCTGTTGTTGACCGATTCCAACCTCAAAAAAGTGGCCGCTTTGGGTGAGCTCGCTGGCGATTTGGGAACCAGCCTCGCCAAACTCTCATTGGCCTGGTGCCTCAAAAACCCGAGGGTTTCTACGGTATTGCTCGGTGCCACCAAGACCAGCCAACTCGAGGAAAACCTCCAGGCTGTTGAAGTGGTGCCGTTGTTGACAGAAGAAGTCATGGAGCGGATTGAAGGCATCCTCGACAATGCCCCATC
>DDCX01000121.1:22423-22550 GCA_002336475.1 Flavobacteriales bacterium UBA1995
TTTATTGAAGGGTCCCTTTAGCGAGAGCATCGTGGGGCGCGCCCGCAAAGCCGGTGTCGTCGAAGTTGAGGTGCACGACATTCGAAAGTGGAGCACCGACAAACACGGTAAAATCGACGACACGCCA
>DDCX01000036.1:0-954 GCA_002336475.1 Flavobacteriales bacterium UBA1995
ATCCCGCTGGGGATTTTGGCCATTCACATTGCCAATTTGATCCGGGTCATTTCTCTGGTCATCCTCAACTATTACCGGCCATCGGCGTTGTCGTTCAACCACGATTACACCTGGACCGTGCTCGTGTACGGATTCATTTTTTGGTTGTGGTACCTGTGGACAGAGAAGTTGAGCAGGGTCGCAGATGCAGTCCCCGCAAAAGCTTGAACGGATGAGCGATTTGAAGCCCCTGTTGCCCCGTCGGAACCCTTGGTGGATTGCTGTGCTCTTGGGAATGGTGGTGTTTGGCTACGTGCAGGAGGATGCCAAAATCAAGTTGAATCACTATGCCAAGGTGGGCCAGCGCTTCGGTGACTTTTATACCTACAAGTTTGAGGAGTGCGATTGGGATGCCCAGTGCATGTATGAGGCACGAAAGGATTGGTGGGACCGCTTTGCGCCATTGAGCGAGAACAATTTCTATGTGACGCGCGACACGTTTGACGTGTTTCACTGGTGGGATGCTGAGGATTTGTTGAGGGCCAAATGGATGCTCATGGGGTTCATCTTGATGGGCTTTTTTGCGCTGGACGCCCTGTTTTTGAGGGCCGCAGGTGTAGGCGACCGTTGGAAGCTCTTGCTGATGATGTATGCAGCGTCGGGCGGTGTTGTGGCGCTGTTTTGGGTGGTGGATGGCAGGGGAGGAGCCGAGGCTCCAGGATACAATGTGGCCCGAGAGGTGCTCGGTTTCTTGCAGTCGCCGATGCCTTCGCTGATGCTGGTGCTGTTGCCGTGGTTGCGGGACCGCGCCTTGGGCAGCAGGGAAGGCCAGAAGGCCTAATTTCGAACCATGACGTTTCAGGAGTTGCCGGCCCACGCCCGGCTTTGGGTGCATGTGGCCGACCGCGATTTAACGGCCGAAGAGCAACAGGCGTTGAGGACAACGTTGGCCCAATTTTTAGAAGGCTGGTCAGC
>DDCX01000036.1:1055-7423 GCA_002336475.1 Flavobacteriales bacterium UBA1995
ACTGGTTTGACCGCCACCAGGTGTTGTGGAGGCCACAGCAGCAGGACGAAGGGGCGGCAATAGACAGGGCTTGGAGGTCAACAAGGACCTCTGATTTTTGGGCGATGAGAAAGGCTGGAGTGGTTGCTGCGGATGCAGAAGTGGTGGATCCGTTGGCGGCGACGTGCGGTGACGCAAGGTCCGCCGCGGGTCTGTTGGTCAAAAGATTCGACGAAAGTTGGCACGCAGAGATGTGGCGTTGAGGTGCTGATTTGGCAGTACGGCGGCAAATTGAATGACCATGAATGGTAGTTCGTCGACTGAAGTCAAAGGTTGGTGGGCGATTAGATTTCTTTCGAATTTTTGCGGGAGGCAATATTTCGCCGTATCTTTCCTCTCAGGATCTGATGTAAAGTGACGACGAATGCCACTTTTATCAGCCTCAACCGAATTAGCAACCAGCTGGAACCATGAAGCTCCGCATTTCTCGTGCCGCCTATATGCAGGCGGCTTTCCTTCTTGCCACGTTTGTCCTCTCCTTGGGCGTCCGGGCGCAATCCATTACCCTCTCTTCTGATTTCTATGCCACCCAATATGGTGTGGCGGTGACCAGTTTGACCCAAGGTCAAATCGTCAACCTGAGCGAAGGACAAATCTGGGCCACCAATGGATTCAACCAGACGTTCACCATTGATTTGTCGGAGTATGGAGCAGATACCTACACGGTTATTTTGCTCGACGATGGCGGTGATGGTGGCCTCAGTTATGAGGTGAACGTAGAAAACCTGCCCTTTGTTTGTGGGGGTTCCTGTGAAGGTGAGCTGACGGCAGGGCCAGCAGCGGCTTTCAGTTTCTCTTTGACCCAGTTGGACGGCATACCAGGCTGCATGGATGATGCGGCTTGCAACTATGACCCGGAGGCCGGATTTAACGATGGCTCCTGTTGTTTTGACTCATGTGTGACCGTGCGTTTGTACGATGCGTTCTCAAATGGTTGGGTGGACAATCAAGGCAACGTCGGAGGAGCCGCAGTTGGCAATCTGGCAGGCCAAGAGTTGGGGAGCATTCAGTTTACAGAAGGAGGCGTGGCTGAATTGGACCTGTGTTTGGTCGACGATTGCTACGTTTTGGAGTTGCAATTCGACAACCTGGCAGTAGAGGCTTCATGGGAAATCTACTTGGGTGAGCAATTGATTCTGGAAGGAGGCCCTGGTATAGCTGGCGGGACCATCCAAGAGTTTTTCTACGTGGGCGATCCAGAGTGTTTGAATGTCGGTTGCACCACTCCGGAGGCGTGTAACTATGATCCTACAGCCAACTTCAATGATGGCAGTTGCGAATACTTGTCGTGTCAAGGTTGTACCGACCCTACGGCATGCAACTACGATCAGAACGCCACCATTTCAAATGGCGACTGTGACTACGGTTGTTACGGATGTACTGAGGCAGACGCGGTAAACTTTGATGGTGCCGCCATCTACGATGATGGAACATGCTGCTATGAAGAGTACTTCTTCTTTCTGGAAGTCGGCGGGGGCAGCTGGGATGGTGAAATCAGTTGGAACATCCGAAACATGGAGACCAATACGGTCGTCGATTTCGGTGGTGCTGGTTCTCATGCCGTCTGTCTGCCTGAAGGGTGTTACAACTTTGAGATGTTCGACAGCTTCCAAGATGGCTGGAACAACGGGATTTACACCTTCACCACTTTTGATGGGCAGGTCGTGTACACGGGCTCCTTGGACGAGGCAGAATTTGGCGATCAACTCATCAGCGGAGCGGACCGGATCACCTTGGGTGATGTGAACTGCCCCGTGGGTTGTACGGATCCAACCGCATGTAACTTCAGCTCGAACGCAGTGTTCGACAGTGGCTTCTGTAACTTCTCTTGCTACGGTTGCACAGACTTTAACGCCACCAACTTCACGCCGTCAGCATCCATTGACGACGGTACCTGTGTTTATTGTGGTGCCGGTGAGTTGATTCTCGAGGTCACCATGACGGATGCATTCGGTGATGGTTGGAACGGAGGCGTTTACTACATCTCTGATTTGGATGGAGACATTGCTGCGACTGGAACCTTGGACAACGCGGATCAGGGTGATGGATTGACGAGTGGAGTAGACCTGGTTTGTTTGCAGCCCGGATGTTATGTGTTTGACATTACTCCAGGGGACAACTCCGATGACATCGGTTGGTACCTCGAAGATGTGGTCGACAATTTCTATGGCACTGGAATCGACGAGGTGTCCAGCTTTGGCATCGATCTCGGTGAGACTGGATCGTGCACCTTCTTGGGCTGTACAGATCCGTTTTGCTTGAACTACAACCCCAGTGCGACTGACGATGACGGCAGCTGTGAATGCCCTCCGGGCAACAACTACGCCTACAGTGCCCAAGCGGTGCAGTGTGGCGCACAGATCGCAGGTACATTGACCTATGCCGTTGACGGTGAGGGCCTCAACGGCACCACTTGCTCAGGCCAGGAAATCAGTGCGGCGGGCGTTTGGTACGTTTTCAATGCCCAGTCTGATCAACAAATGGTGCTCTCAACATGCGGCACGGATGCCTTCAACCCTGCAGGCAACCCGTTGTTTGACTCTCAGGTGTTCGTGTTTACTGCGGTCGATGGGGAACTGGACAACTTGGAGTGCCTCGGTGGCAACGATGACGGATGCTCTGAGGGCTTTATGAGTGAAGTCGCCTTCAATGTGGAACAAGGCCAGGACTATTACATCTATGTGACCCGATTCAGCGAGTACACCAGCGGTGATGAATTCTTGCTTTCTGTAGAATGTGTGGATTGCTCAAGCGGTGCGCCGATCAACGACGACTGCAGCAGTGCACTTGAATTGCAAAATGGAGTGCCTCATGTTGGTTCTGTTTGTTGCTCAAGCCCTGACAATGTAGACGTGAGCTTCTTGGCAGGCTTCCAAACGAGCTATGGTGTTTGGTATGAGTTCAACAGCTTGGACTACGAGACTTTCTTCTTTGACCTCCTCAACTTGAATGCGGCCAACATTGGCCTTGCGATTTTTGATGTGGGGACATGTGGGGACCTCGAGGCTCAAGTGGGTTGTCTCGTCTCCGAACAGTGTGCAGGTGAAATCAGTGATTTCACTGTGCTTCAGCCCAACACAGACTACCTGTTTTACGTCTTTACTACAGATCCCGAAGATTGCGGACAGTACCAGTTCCTGACCAACGGAGTGTACCTCGGTTGTATGGACAATGCGGCTCCCAACTATGATCCAACGGCGACGATGGATGACGGCACATGTGATTATTCAGGGGTTGTGCCTTCTAACAACACCTGTGGAACAGCCCAGTCTTTGGATTGCAACACTTCCCTCGAAGGCTCGACGGGTGGTGCTACGAATTTGGGAGCTCCAAACCTGATCAATGGCTGTGACCCTGTGCCCGGTCCAGGCGTCTGGTATACGTTCGAAGGAACCGGTGATTTGCACACGCTCAGCTTGTGTGGATCCAACATTGACTCCAAGCTGAACCTCTACGTGAGTGACGCGGTTTGTGCAGGTGGAATTCCCCAGCTGTTCGAATGTGTCCTGACAGTAGAAGATGGTGTTTACGCTTCTGAAGAGGCAGACTTCATCAACTGCGGATTCTTTGACCAGAATGATGCTTGGGTGCAGTTCATCTCTGAGCCTGGCCGTCATTATTATGCATATGTCAGCGCAGAAGATGCCGACGGTGACCCCATTACCGATGACAATGGTACCGTGGCCATCAGCTTGACCTGTGCACCTGCGGTGGAAGGCTGTACCAACGATGTTGCGTGCAACTTTAACGTGGACGCCAACATCGAAGACGGGTCTTGTGACTTCTTGAGCTGCGCTTGTCCCGACAATGCCACCGACGGAATCGCCTTGAAACTGGACATGTTTGACAGCTTCGGCGACGGATGGAACGGTGCGAACTATTACCTGACTGACGCGAGCGGGGACACCTTGCTTTCGGGCAACTTGGACAGTGCCGCCTACATTTTGGACGTAGACAACTTCCTTGGTGGTGATGAGGGCTTTGACACCTTCTGTTTGGTGGAAGGCTGTTATGCCCTGAACGTTGGTGGAGGTGACTTCGATGAAGAGATTACTTGGACGTTGTCAAATGTCCAAGGAGAAGTGGTGTCGGGCGCCATTGGTTCCGTGAATTTCTCTCTTGGAGGTGTGGTCTGTGGGTGCATTGATTCTGGAGCATGCAACTTTGATCCTGCAGCGACCTCAGACAACGGATCTTGTGATTACGAAAGCTGCGCGGGATGTACGGACGCGGAGGCTTGCAACTACGATGAGTCTGCGACCATCTCCACAGATGATTGCTGCTATGACAGTTGTGTGCGCATTCAGATGACGGATGACTTTGGGGATGGATGGAACGGCGCACAATACAGTCTGTACAGTGTGGATGGGCTGCTCCTTGCTCAAGGTGGACTCCCTAGCGTAGGATTTACAGTAACTCCAGAGGGTACAAGTGGAACTGACAACTTTTGCTTGGCAGACGGTTGTTACTACCTCGAGGTGTCTGCTGGCGTGATTCCAGTGGAAGTCGGTTGGACCCTGTTGGGCACTGCGAGTGGCATCACCTCTGGTGGTGCACCTGCTGGCCCTGTGTACTTTGAAGTGGGTGAGTCAGACTGTGTCGCTGGTTGCACGGTTTCCGTGGCTTGCAACTACAATCCTGAAGCGAACATCACGATTTTGGAAGAGTGCATTTTTGACGGTTGTGGAGGCTGTAAGTATGACATTGCTGAGAATTACAATCCGAACGCCATTCAAGATGATGGGACATGCGAGTTCATTTTGCAGAGTCCTTGTCCTACTGACTTGAACCAAGATGGTGCCACTACAACCGCTGACTTGCTCGAGTTCTTGATCAGTTTTGGAGACGCCTGCACGGAGTAAAACACCATTATATCAGACGGTTACAAAATTGTTTTTGGGCCGTTTCGCAACTTATAAATGGCCTCAGACATCTTAGTCTGGGGCCATTTTGATTTTGAACGACTGATAATCAGCGACCTGATTCGAGGGGGTGAAGGGGACATGCCGCTGAAGTCCGATTTCCACGGTCATTCTATTCTTGATTCGGTTGTGTTTCCGCTATATTGCTCCGGCAATTGGAAAAAACCTTAATCATGAACCTGAGAAATCTCATTCTTCGAGGTACCCTTAGCACGTTTGCTTTGGCCCTCTTTGCGTCCTTACAGGCGCAATCCATCATCTTTACTGCGGACAATTATCCGGATGAGGTGACATCGTGCATAGTCACCTTTAACGGTGATACCATTCTTAACGTTGACGGTTTAGCGTTGTTCCCAGGTGGAGCAGGCGACGTCAACACCTATTCAGTCGGAGCCTATGGCGCAGGCGATTACACGGTCTACATCAACGACACTTTCGGCGACGGAGGTACTGATATGAGCGTCGACTCAGCTCCTTTTAACTGCACAGGTGACTGCAGCGGCTCAGTAGGAGGCTCGGGTTCGACTTTCGTATTTACCCTAACATCTGATGTCCCCGGTTGTGATGACAGTGCAGCGTTGAACTACGATGAAACTGCTACCCTGAACGATGGGTCATGTCTCTACGACGTTTGCCCTGACACAGATCAAACCATGGTATTTGTCAATATGACAGACTCATGGGGAGATGGTTGGAACGGAAACACTTATGAGGTGTATGCCGACGACGCTTTGATCGCTTCAGGCTCATTGGATGCGTCTGTGACGGGTACCGGTGGTAGCGGTGCTGGTCCAAATGCTGGTCAAGACACCATTTGTATCCCAGTGGGTGCTTGTTTCGAGGTAGTGAGTGGAGGGGGAAGCTTCCTCGGCGAGATTGGCTGGACCATGGTGAACGTTTACACCGGTGACGTCATCGCGAGCGACACTGGTGGTGGTACAGTCAGTTTCTACTATGGCCTGACGGCTGAGGTCTGTGGTTGTACAGACGTAGAGGCTTTGAACTACGATGGCAATGCTACTGTCGATGATGGCAGCTGTGTTTTCCCGAGTTGTGACAACCCCGACGACGTGCTGGCACAATTCATGATGTACGACACCTTTGGTGACGGCTGGGACGGAGCGTCATATACGCTTTCAAACCAAGCTGGTGAGATCTTGAACTCTGGTTCTTTGGACGACGCTTTGTTCACCGTAGACCCAGGTGCCCAAGGGTATGACTTCTTCTGCCTTTCTACTACCGAGTGCTACGTGCTCGAGATTTCCGGTGGTATCTATCCTGGAGAAAAAGAGTGGCAGATCATTGATTACAATACAGGATCAATTCTCTATGATTTCACTGCCAACGACGGTTTTGGAATATTTGGAGTTGCAACAGGTGGAGTTGTTTGTGGATGTACGGACAGCA
>DDCX01000036.1:7440-27520 GCA_002336475.1 Flavobacteriales bacterium UBA1995
AGGTAATCCTGACAGCACGAGCTACATCTTGCACCTCAACCACGACATTTATTTGTTCTGGGGTAACAATGCGGCTTACATCATCGATCCTGCCACTCAAGACACTTTGCTGTCTGCTGGTTACAACAACGACCTGTATAGCCCTGACTTTGAAGGGTCAGTGGTAGATGGATATTGGGAGTTCTGTATTCCAAACGACGCATGTCTCCAGTTCTCTGGAGGTGGAGGCTCCCCAGCGGGACAACCCCTTTGGTATATCATGGACTTTGCTGGAAACATCCTGCATGACGGTTCATTGGGTGTTTACGACATCGGATTCGGTGCCGACGAAGCAACTTGCTTGAGCGGTTGTACCCTGCCAGCGGCGATCAACTACAACCCAGACGCGACCATTGACGACAACTCATGTGTTGTTTGTGACAACGGTCAACTCGGATTCTACCTGACACTTCAAGACGACTTTGGAACAGGTTGGAGCACGGGCAATGATTACTACTTGGTGAGCGAGGAGACAGGTGATACCGTCTATACAGGAACTATGGATCCTGGTCCTACTACCGAGGAAGTGGTAAACTGCTTGGACATCGGCTGCTACACCTTTAGTACTGGTGCCATCTTCACTACAGAGGGTTGGGCCATTTCCGACAACTTGGGCAACGAGTACGCAGCTTTGACTTACGGAGCGGCTGATGGTTTCCCCGTTGCATTTGGTGGAACAGACGTTACCGACTGTGCATTCCCAGGATGTACTGACCCACTTGCCAACAACTACAACATCTCCGCTTCTGTGGACGATAACACTTGTGAGTTCCCACCTGCAAATGACAATGCGTCTGACGCTCAGGCCATCGCTTGTGAGCTTATCCTCACAGGTTCTCTTGCCAACTCCAATGGAGACGAATACAGCGGAACTACCGTTCTTGGAAATGCTATATCTGCGAGTGGTGCCATCTGGTACGAGTTTAACGCCGACAACGACTATCAAGTCACATTCAATACCTGTGCATCTGCTGATGTTGACAACGGTGTGACTGACACAGACGTGATTGTGTTCTCAGTAGGAACCGATGGCACATTGACGCCAATTGCAACCAACGATGACTCCGGTATTGCAGGTTGTGGTTCAGGAACGACTGGATCCTTCAACTCCATTGTGAGCATCAACGCTTTGCAGGGTAACAGCTACTTGGTACGTGTTGGACACTACAGTGGTGCATCTACTCAAACGGGTATCGTGATCGAGGCGAACTGTGCACTCTGTCCCGATGGATTCCCTAACAATGACGACCTGTGCACCTTGGCTCTTCCTTTGGTTGACGGTGGTTCATATGACGGTAGCCTGTGCTGCTCTGGTCCAGACGAGGACTTCGGCATGCCTAGCTTGAGCACGTTTGCTACGGCTTATGGTGTTTGGTATGAGGTTGCTGTTGAGGCTCCTTACAACCTTTACAACATCACTGTTGATGCGACTGGAACTGGTGCTGTTGGTTATGCCACCTACAACGGTGATGACTGTACAGATTTGGCCGATATGGTTTCTGGTGTTGTAGAAGGTTCAGTTCAGACTGACATGAACCAGTACTTCGCTACTGAACAGGAAGGTCCAGCGACCATTTCAATCCCATCTCCGAACTATGACAACAGCTACTATCTGTTCATTTGGACAACCCAGCCTGATGATTGCGGCTCATATAGCGTAAGCCTCTCTGCTGAGATCTCTGGCTGTACTGACCCAACGGCGTCTAACTACAACCCAGATGCTACGGTGAATGCCAACTGCCTCTATGTGGGAGTAACGCAACCGAACGACAGTTGTGACAATGCTATCGCTGCTGCTTGTGGTGATGTTGTAACCGGTAACACTGGTGGTGCAACGAGTGTTGGTGGCACCAACGCTTGTGGTGGATCAGGTTCTGGAATCTGGTATACCCTCGACAACGGCGGAATGGAGCAGTTGATCACGGTGAGCACTTGTGGCTCTGAAGTCAATACTGTATTTGAGCTCTTCCAAGAGATTGATGCTCCTGATGCTGTGCTTGAGGTCAACAGCCTGAACACTGACAACTACGAGAACATCAGTGCAGTGATTGTCTTCAATGGTGACACCATTGCATCTGTTCCTGCTGGTGAATTGTTCCCAACTGTGTTCAACGACTACTACCTCGAACTCGGTGGTGGTGACTACACCGTTTACTTCACCAATGAAGGTGACGAGCTGGATGGAATTACGGCGAACGTGATCGAAACTTCCGGTGCAGCTTCTGCTTTGTGCAGTGGTCAGTGCTCTACTGATCCTACTGTCTGCTTGGACTTGCAGATTGTCGCTGACAACTATCCAGGTGAGAACACCTATGCTTTGGTAAACTCTGCTGGAGCGACAGTGTTGTCCGGTGGCATCTCTGCTGGTGTAAACCAGTTCAGCATTTGTGTTGCTCCTGGCGACTACACCTTCACCATGTTTGACTCCTTTGGAGATGGCATGTGCTGCACATACGGCAATGGTTCTTACACCTTGTCTGGACCTGATGGCGATCTCGCTACTGGTGGTCAGTTTGGTTCTGATGAGAGCACCTCCTTCACCTTGGAGGCCAGCCCATTCAACCTTCCTGCAGGTGGCACAATCGAGCAGTCCTTCACCATCTTCGGTGGCAGTGGCACTTGCTCTAGCTTGATCTGCTGGAGTGAAGGTGACAACACTGAGACGATGTCTGAGACTTGTGACAATGGTGAGACATTCCAGTTCATCAGCGATGACAATGCCAACACATACGCATTGCTCGTAGCCGCAGGTTCTGGTTCTCTCGGAGGTCCATTTGCAATGAGCATCACGTGTGAGCCCGTTGTTTATGGATGTATGGAAGAGCTTGCTTGTAACTATAACATGGATGCTAACGTTGACGACGTCAATGACCCTTGTGATTACACCAGCTGCTTGGACTGCGATACAGAGACATGGCAGTACTGCTACGACAACAACGAAAGCTGGTCTTTCAACTTGGTGAATCCAAACGGAGGCACCATCGTTGTAGACCTTGCTGGAACGTTGATTGAGCAGAACTGGGATGCTCTGATTATCGACGATGCTGCCACTGGAGTAAACCTCTACGACAGCGACGTTGATCCTGATGAGAGCCTCGTGATCGGTACTGATTCTGTGACGGTTTCATTTACTTCTGACGGTTCTGTGAGCTGTGTTTCTAGCACGACTGGATACAACATCTCATTGTCTATTACATGTGCTCCAGCTCCATCTACGGGTTGTGCTGATACAACAGCTTGTAACTACAATGGACCAGTGGACTTCGCTGACAACGCATTGTGTGACTTTAGCTGCCTCGGTTGTACCAACTCTGACGCTGTGAACTACAATCCGTTCGCTTCTGTGGACGATGGTTCATGCTGCTTCGGTGCATTCATCGAGTTCAACATGTTTGACAGTTTCGGTGACGGATGGAACGGTTCTACTTATAGCTTCTATGACGCTGCTGGCAACCTCGTTGCTGAAGGCGGTTTGTTGAGCAATGAGAACGGCGGTGACTTCGACACGGATGCGGTTTGTCTTGACGCTGCTGGATGCTACACGCTGATCGTAACTGACGGTTCTTTCCCAAGTGAGGTGAGCTGGACCATTTCAGGATCTGCGTTTAACAATACAAGTGGTGGACCTGGAACTTTCTCAGTAGGCCTCGGCACTGCTTGTACAGAAGGTTGCACCCTGCCATTTGCTCCGAACTATGTGTCGGCTGACAGTGTAGACATCGAGAACAATGAGCTCTGCGACTTCGCCAACTATGTGATGGGTTGTACTTACCCTGATGCAGCCAACTATGATGGGACTGCTACCAACGACGACGGCTCTTGTACGTTCGATATTGCCAACCCTTGTCCTACGGACTTGAATGGCGACGGACAGACCACAACGTCTGACCTGTTGATCTTCTTGGGTGCCTTCGGTACCGACTGCTGATCAAGCGTCACATCGAAGGGTCTAAGCTCTTCGCAAACATTGGAAAGGCCCGACGCAAGTCGGGCCTTTCTCTTTTCTAGTATGCCCCATCTTCGCATTATGCGTAAAACAGTTTTGATAACCGGTGCTGGCTCAGGAATTGGTCGTGCAACAGCCGTTCGATTGAACAGGGACGGGTATGCTCTGATCTTGGTGGGCCGGCGGGAAGATCCATTGGAGGAGACGCGGTCTCTGTTGCTTGGAGATGACCATGTGAGCATGGCTGTGGATGTGGCGAATAGGCTGGCTTTTCATGATGTTTTGAGGGAGGTCATGAATGACGTTGGTGGTCGTGAGCTCGTTGGCGTGTTTGCCAATGCGGGCATAGGTGGACCCAATGCATTTTCTGTAAATGCAGAGGAGGACCGCTGGGATGAAATCATGAGGGCCAACGTAACCGGGGCCTATGTCACACTTCAGGTGGCATACCCCTATTTGAAGCGCGCAAAGCAGGCGGTCACCCACGCCTTGGTCACCTCGAGTGTTTTGGCGCGATTTGGTGTTCCTGGTCAGTCGGCATATGTCACCTCAAAGGCAGCCGTGCTGGGTTTGGTAAGGAGCTTGGCCGTGGAATGGGGCGAGGATGGTATACTGATCAATGCGATTTGCCCTGGGTGGGTCGAGACAGCGATGGCAAAGGATTCGATTCAGCGCATGGCCGATGCTCAAGGCATCAGTTATGAGGCAAGTCACGCTGAGCAGTGTGCTGTTCTGCCTACCGGACGCATGAGTCAACCCGAGGATGTGGCTGGTTTTGTGTCGTGGTTAATGTCTCCCGAACAACGGGGGATTACGGGCCAGGGACTGGATTTGAACAATGGAAGTTGGATGTCATGAATGATTCAGTAAGTGTGAAAGGAAATTTGATGGTGCGTTTGGTTTTGCTCATGGCAGGAGTTGCCGCGGCGATGGGATTGGAGGCTCAAGAAACAGCATCCATTGACCCTTGGTCAACACAGGATTCGGTCATGTTGGCGCGCATCCATCAGCAAGTGTTGGGCGAAGGTGCGTGTTATGAGGATTTGCGGTTTTTATGCAAGGAAGTGGGGCCGCGTTTAAGTGGGTCACCTGAAGCAGATGAGGCCATATTGTGGGGAGGAAAGACCCTCCAGGCTCTAGGAGTTGGAGAAGTCAGGATGCAACCGGTCATCGTGCCCCATTGGGAACGTGGCGGAGCAGAACAGGCTTGGATGAGGGTGAATGGTGGAGAGCGGGAGCCTCTGCGCGTGGCGGCTTTAGGGGGCAGCGTTGGAACAACAGGGGACATCGAAGGTGATGTGGCTGTTTTTCGGGATTTCGCTGAGCTCGATAGCCTCGGAGAGGACGGACTTGCGGGCCGGATTGCCTTTTTCAACCGTCCCATGGACCCGCTGATGATCAATGCGGGGAGTGCTTATGGTGGTGCATATGAGCAGCGGTCCAAGGGTGCGGTAGAATCAGCACGCCATGGGGGTATGGCGGCGCTGGTGAGGTCGTTGACCCATGCGATGGACACTTTCCCCCATACGGGAGGCATGCGTTATAACGATGAAGTCAGGCAGGTGCCGGCTGCTGCGGTGAGCACAGTAGATGCGCGTCGCATCGCCCGTTTGGTCAACGCCGGTGAGGAAGTGCGTGTTGGATTGAACATGGGTTGCATACTCCATGATGACAAGTCACAGGCGAACGTGATTGCCGAATGGACCGGGTCGGAATTCCCAGACCGTTACATTGTAGTGGGGGGGCATTTGGACAGCTGGGACATCGGTGAAGGGGCCCACGATGACGGTGCTGGAATCGTACAAAGCATCGAAGTGCTGCGGACGTTGCACGCATTGGGGTACCAACCGCGACATACGTTGCGTGTGGTGCTCTTTATCAACGAAGAGAACGGCAACAATGGTGGAAAGACCTACGCGCAGCGGGCGCGTGAGAAGGGTGAATGGCACGTAGCAGCCGTTGAGAGTGACGCAGGTGGCGATGCACCTCGCGGTTACTCCATTGACGCTTCTGACGCGGGTACGGCAGCGGTGAGGTCTTGGCAAGAGGTCTTGGGCGATTATGGGGTGGGTGATCTGAGGCGGGGTGGAGCAGGTGTGGACATCGGTCCACTCAAAAAGGAGATGCCGGCCGGAAAGCGGCCTTTGATGGTGGGATTGCGCCCCAATTCACAGCGCTATTTCGACTATCATCACAGCGACCGCGATGTGTTCGAGAACGTCCATGAGCGCGAATTGAAACTGGGGGCAGCGGCGCTGACCTCCATGGTGTACTTGTTGGACCGATTGAACTACGATTCACTTGATTGAACCCCATGCGACACAGCATTAGTGACAGCAGCAATTTGATCCTCGACCGCAGGAGCATTTCCCCCGAACGGTTTTCTGGTCGGAAGGTGCACAGGGAGATTGTCGAAGAGGTGCTTCAACACGGAACTTGGGCACCGAACCATGGATTGACCCAACCTTGGCGCTTCCATGTGTTTATGGATGGGGCTGCGGTACGTTTGATGGAAGGGCTTTCGGGTGCATACCGCGCACATGCCGGGGACGCTGCCTTGGACAGCAAGGCCGAGAAAATCCGAGCGCGTGGCGAGCGGTGCAATGCCATTGTGGCGTTGGGACTTCAGCACGATGAGAAGGGGCGTTTCCCCTTGTGGGAGGATCAAGCAGCGTTGGCAGCAGCCGTGCAGAACATGTACCTCATGTGCACCGCCCATGGCATCGGAGGTTTTTGGTCTACGCCTGGATTTTTGAGCCATCCGGAGGCCATTGCGGCTTTGGGTCACAAGGAAGGTGTTCGAGGCATGGGCCTTTTTTATATGGGTTATCCCGAGGGTGAATGGCCGGCCAAAGGCCACCGGAAGCCTTTGGAATATGTCACGCGATGGAATACCGAATGAGATGCGCTTGACGAACTGGTATACCCACCCCGCAGACAACCGGTACCATGTGTTTGAATTCCGCAATGCGGAAATGGCAGAGGAATTTGAGCGCGATCTGGTCGCACAAGGCATCGATTTTGAAAAAGCCCCCATCGAACGCGATCAGAGTGGTGAAGGGGTGTTGTTGCAATTTGGTATCCACCGCGCTGCTTTTAAGGACGCTTTGAGGGTGAACCATTTGCTCCACGGACGTCACCGGGAGCCGTTCATCGGCCATCAGGGATTGCGCTGGGCCATGTTGTTGGTCACCGCGGGTATGATTGGATTGGCATTGATGGGATGGATGCAGTCATGAAAGTGATGGTGCGCTGCCTGCTGATTCTGATGATGGGTTCCACAGTGGCCCATGCACAGGGAACACAAGAGGATTGGACCTTGGATGTTCGGTTGCTCACGTCGTTGCCGTTGGGTCGCCCTGGGTTGGGCGAAGGTGTGGGTTGGCGGGGTCAACCTTTGCAGGTGGTGGACAGTCCTTTGTTTGCCCGCTGGGGACAGCGCGGCACCCGCAGCTATGGGGTTTCGGTGCGCCGGCGCCTTGGTAAGATTGGCCAATTGTCTTTTGGGTTTGAGCAGACGCGAAGGATATGGGCAGTTGAAGCAGATTGGATGCCTGCGGTGAATTCAGCCCCGCTGTCGACGGTGACCATGGAGTGGATCGTGGCTTCTTATTCGATGCCCATTTTGTATCGTACGGAAGTCACTTTGGCTCCGGGATGGCGGTTGGGGGCTGGCGGTGGCCTTGTGATGGAAATCTTGCCTACCAATGCCTTTACATCCAAGAGCTCCGAGGAGTCGGGCAACGTGTTGGCGCTGGAGCACAATGCGTTGCGTTACAATTGGAACCGCTGGGGAATGGGGCTTGAGCTTGGCATTGTCCGTGAAGGTGAGGATGCTGATTTGCACGTTGGGGCTGCATTGCGCCCTTTAATTCAGCCCCTCTTTCAAGGTGAATTGACGGCCAGATGGAATGTGGGGCAGCCGGATGCTGGCTTGCGTGAAATGGACCGCACCTTGGATGGTGGGTGGTGGGGCCTCGACGTCAGGCTGATCCTGCATTGAGGTTCGTTTGTGCGAACACACCGGATACTAAGAGGCATAAAAAAGCCCCCGACATGCGAGATGTCGAGGGCGGTGGTTCTATGTTGGTCCGACTTATTTGGCGTTCAGGTTGAAGCCAATGGTAAAGTCATCGTAAATCAATTTGTCTCCGAGTTGTGAAGCGTCAAAAAATGACTTGCTTCTGAAGCGAACGTCAAATTGAGAGCGGTCAAGGACCATTTCTCCAGAGATGGAGGCTCCGTTTTCGCTCATATCGACTTTGATGGGAAAGGAGACTTCTGCAGTGCGCCCTTTGATGGTGACGGTCCCATTGGCCACGAAATTCATTCCATCGGCAGCACGCACTGGATTGATGGAATTCAATTCGAACTGGGCGGTTGGAAACTGTTCAGTACCGAAAAAGTCGTCGCTCATGAGGTGCCCATCGAGGCTTTCCTTGCTGCCGCCTTCAAGGTCTATGGTGTTGATGGTGGTCATGTTGATGATCACTGTAGCTCCAGTAATCAGTCCACTTTCGGTGTTGATGAAGCCGGATTGAATGGCGATGTCACCGTTGTGGCTGCCTGTTACTTTTTTTCCTTCCCAGTTGATTGTGCTCGTTGTGGGATTGACGCTGAGGCGGTTCTCTTCTCCGCCGGCGGTGGGAGTGCCGGTGGGTCCTTGAAGCAGGAGGGCTGCTGTGATGAGGAGTGTATTCATTGTGATATGGATTTCGCGGTGTGCAGCATTGACTGCATGACGGAACAACAGTTTTCTGTTGAATCCGTTCAATGGCATGCGGTATGAGTCGCAGAATAATTGCGCAGGTACCTCATGGAAGGTATGCACTGCAGGTTCCGCTCGAACGCATACAGCTGTTAATGGGCACGAAATTCGAGAAAAGTAGGAAGTGGGTTTAGCCCAACTTGCTGCGCACTATGGCGCTGATGGCCTTGCCGTCGGCTCTGCCGGCGAATTTTGCTGAAGCTGCGCCCATGACCCTACCCATATCGGCCATGGAGGTGGCTCCGAGCTCGGACATCAGGGAGGTGACGGCTTCTGTCAATTCTGCTTCGGTCATGGGCTTGGGCAGGTAGGCCCGAATGACTTCGGCTTGTGCTTCTTCCTCTGCGACCAGGTCGTCCCTGCCTTGCTCCTTGTAGATGACCACCGTGTCCTCTCGTTGTTTGAGCTGTTTGGACAAGATCTGAGTTACGCCAGCATCATCGAGGGTGTCGGAGTCTGCGGACTCGGTGACGGCGAGCATGATTTTGGACTTGATGTCCCGCAAGGCGGCGAGGCGCACCTTGTCCTTGGCCTTCATGGCCTCTTTCATGTCTGCGCTGATGCGGTCTTGTAGCGTCACTGGGGTAGGATTAGTCGACGTTGTCGTGTAGGTAAGGATTGTCCGTCTTGAGGCTGCCCGTTTCTTCGTCAATGCTGAGTCGGGTGGCCTGCGATTCGTTGCTTCCTGGGGTAGGAGTAAGCTGGATCTTCCGGCGCTTGTATGCGGGTTCATCTTCCAGCTCGGTCAGGCCGCTTGGGGTGCGCAACCGCTTGGTATAGGATTCGATGTTGTTCTGGCGCTTTGCAATGCGCTCAGCCAAGTCATTGTTCTCCTGAAACTGCGGTTTGGGAGTTGCAGGTGCCACGGTTTTCTTTTCGGGTACCGGTTGTGGCGTTGGAATCGGTTGCGCTTGAGCTTGGACAGGCTGCTGGGTCTCAGAAACGGGCGGAGTGACAGGCGCTTCCGTATTGACTTGCTCATTGGTAAAAGCCACGTTACCCAATTCCTCAGGAATCAGGTTGTCGTCACTGGTTTCGTCGAGGTCAAGCACATTAAAAGCACCAATGCGTGTTGGCTCTAGTGGAGCTGCTGGAGTCTCAGCTTCAACGGGCGCGGTTGTGTCTTGCAATTCGACTTGAGGTGCGATGGGCTGCTCTTCCGCGGTGTGCTCCACTTCTTTGTGGGCCAGGGTCACTTCTTGGGCATCGGTGACCTTACCAAAGAGGTCGGGTGCAGCGTCGTTGTCTTCACCAGTAATGTCTGCAGCGTGCCAGCTGTTTTCAAGGAGGACTTCTCGTGGATCTTGGGTGTTGCCAAGTTCAGGGTTGTTGCCTTTTAAATGCGGAAGTGCCTCTGTATTGCTTTCGTTGCTCAAGTCCACCGCCCCTGCAGGATTGTCGAGGGCAATGCCGCCGAGAGGACCGGACAAGGGGGCCGTGATTTCTCGGGCTTCGTCTTGCAGGTTCAGTTTGGAAACTGTGGGGCCTTCTGGCAATTCTGCAGATGCTTCAAAACCTGTGGCGATGACCGTTACACATATTTTTTCTCCGAGTTCTGCATCGTGGCCATATCCCCAGATCACCTCGGCTGTAGCGCCAGCTTGATCTTGGATATAGTCGGTGATGTCAGAAATTTCATCCATCAGAATTTCGTCCGTGCCGTAGGTGATGTTGAGCAGGACGAAGTTGGCACCGGTGATGTCACTGTCATTCAACAGGGGACTCTCCAACGCTTCGGTCACGGCTGTCATGGCCCGGCCTTCGCCGCTGGCACTTCCAGCACCCATGATGGCAGCACCGGATTCACTCATCACCGTCTTGACATCGTTCATGTCCACGTTGATGTCTCCCGTCAGCGTGATCACTTCAGCAATGCCTTTGGCTGCCGTGCAGAGCACTTCGTCTGCATTGGAGAATGCTTGCTTGAGTGCGAGGTTTCCAAATAGCTCGCGGAGTTTGTCGTTGCGGATGACCAGCAATGTGTCTACTGCTGCGCGCATCGCTTCCAACCCTTCGCCTGCTTGAGTGGCCCTGCGTTTTCCTTCGAAATTGAAGGGGACGGTCACAATCCCTACCGTCAAGATTCCAAGATCCTTGCATGCTTGAGCGATAACGGGAGCTGCTCCTGTACCCGTGCCTCCACCCATTCCAGCAGTCACAAACACCATGGTGGTGTTGTCCTCCAATTTGTTGAGGACGTCATCGAGGTTTTCGATGGCGGCATTTTTTCCGATTTCTGGTCGGCTGCCCGCTCCCTGTCCTGCGGTAAGCGTGGTACCAAGTTGGATGCGCACCGGAACATTGGAGGCTTCCAATGCTTGGTTGTCGGTATTGCACACAATGAAGTCGACGCCTTTGATGCCTTGTTCATGCATGTAGTTGACGGCGTTAGAGCCGCCGCCACCTACACCAATGACTTTGATGGGCGATCCAGAGGTAATGGGGAGTGCAAATTCCATCTGAGGTTTCCTATTGGAGTGGATTACTGCTGCGGTTTTATGGGCTTTTCAACCCTTCACAGCATCGCGACAAGAAAAACGAAGAATGCCTTGGTTTGATGGTGGGGTCGGCTTTCCGTTCACGGTCTCGTCGTGGATAAGAGGATTTGGATGCTGTTGGCTTGAGGCTTATTCAGGGATCTCGTCTTCAAAGAAATCCTTGATTTTCTGCAGAAAGCGCCGTGGGCCAGCCATGGTTTCCTTGGCTTCTTGATGCCTGGAATCTTCCATATCTGGATTGCCTTCGTTGTCAAATCCGAGAAGAACCAGACCAATACCAGTGGCATAAGTAGGAGCAGTCAAGCTTCGGTCTGGTGCTTGGGCCAAATGGGTATTGGGAAAGCCAATGCGACAGTCCATGGTGGTGAGGTATTCAAACAATTGGCGCACGTGGCTCAGTTGGCTTCCACCTCCCGTGACGACGATGCCGCCAATGAGTTCGCGTTCCAATCCGCTGTTTTTAATCTCGTAGTGCACGTGCTCGATGATCTCTGACATCCTGGCTTGGATGATGCCCGCGATGTTGCGGCGTGACACTTCTTTGGGCGGGCGTCCGGGCAAGCCGGGTATCACCACGATTTGATCTTCTGCCATCTCCCGCTCGAGGGCCGATCCAAACTTGTTCTTGAGGGCTTCAGCGTGCTTTTTGAGAACGCCGCAGCCTTGCTTGATGTCGTCTGTGATGGCATTGCCTCCGAAAGGAATGACCGCCGTGTGGCGGATGATGCCTTCTTGGAAGATGGCGATGTCGGTGGTACCGCCTCCGATGTCCACCAAAGCGATGCCAGCCTCCTTTTCTTCTTCGCTCAATACCGCAGAGCTCGAAGCGATGGGTTCAAGGATCAACTGGTCCACCTGCAGCCCTGCGCGCTTGATGCAGCGATAGATGTTCTTGGCTGCGGATGTCTGCCCAGTGATGATGTGGAAATTGGCTTCCAAGCGCACGCCAGTGTGGCCTACGGGCTCTTTGATGCCGGGTTCTCCATCTACGGTGAACTCTTGTGGAAGGACGTGCAGGATTTCTTCGCCAGGCAAGACTTTGAGCTTGCGCATGTCATCGACAAGCTGCTGAACATCGCTGCGTGTGATTTCATCTTCGGTCTCCGTCCGGATCAGTTGACCGCGATGTTGAAGGCTCTTGATGTGCTGTCCCGCGATCCCGACATTGACCACTTCGATTTTGACATTGGCCGACTTCTCAGCGGCTTCTACAGCCGTGCGTATGGATTGGACGGTATGCTCGATGTTGGCCACAACACCGCGGGTAACTCCGATAGACTCACTCTTGCCGTAGCCTATGATTTCGAGCTTGCCGTGGGCATTTTTCTGACCCACAATGCACGCGATTTTGGTGGTGCCGATGTCGAGGCCGACGACGATGTCCTGATGGGGTTGGAATTGTTCCATGTGGGGAGTTGTGCGAGGGTTGGGTTTCATTTGGAGGCGACCAATTGGCCGTCGTACTGCAGGCTGATTTTCCGGTATTGCCGGAGGTCGCCCCTTTCAATCAGGGTCGTGTAGAACGTCAAGAGGCGGTCGAGCCTGCTGTTCAAATCTGATTCCAATTGCGAAGCACCCCCCAGTTCCACAATGACATCTCCAATGCGGGGACGGAGGCTCACTGCGCCGTTGTCTGCGATTTCAATTTGATCGATCAACTGATCCCAAAAGGGAGTGGAGTCCATCTTCTTGAGGAGGGGAAGTGTCCGTTTGGCCGTTTCGATGTTGGGAGCATGCAGCACAGGGACGTCTGCGGTGTACCGGTGCGAAAGTGCCAGGGTGCCTCCCTGTTCGTCCAGGTACAATACGGTGTCAGGCAGCCATACCCGTGCCAAAGGCCTTTGCTGCGTGACTTGAACTTTCAATGCGCCGCCCAGGGTGGGCTCTACCTTGCACGAAGCCACTCCGTTTTGCTCCGAGATGGTCTGGTGCAAAGCGGTGAGGGGGAGCGAAGAGATAGGCGTGTTGAGCAGGTTGAACCGCTCTGTAACGAGGGCATGAAGGGTAGGGGCATCCACAAAAAACATCCCTTCCATCTGGTCAACTTCGATGTCAAGGGCCAAGCAAGGGACAGCGTCGGCAGCGCGATCAGCAGCCGTAAATGCAAGGGCTGCAGGAACCATGAGCAGCATGGTCCACCATACCTTCCACCGGCTGTTGGGCCGGGAGGTGGCCTCAGGTAAAGGCTGACTTGGTGGAGTAATGCGGCTCAAAAGAAGTTGATTCAGGATGTGGTTGTGTCTTTGTTCATCCGGTCCCATGCGGGGTCAATCCAGCGATCGAGGTCACCGGCGCCCATGAAGAGGAGAACCTCCGGGTCCATTTGCTCTAAAGCATCTAAAAACCGGATTTCCGGTGGACATTCTACTGGACACCCCACCATCTTTTCCCCAATGCCCTGTGTATCCACGCCGGGGATGGGGTTTTCGCGTGCGGCATAGATGGGCAACAAGAGGCAATTGTCCAGTTCAGAAAGGGCTTGGGCAAAGCCATCCATGAAGTCCTGGGTGCGGCTGTAGAGGTGGGGCTGGAAGACGCCTGTGAGGCGGCGTCCAGGAAAGGTTTGACGCGCTGCAGCGATGGCACCTTGAACCTCCGTGGGGTGGTGGGCGTAATCGTCGATGATGGCTTTGCCACCACTGCGGTACTTGATTTCAAAGCGCCTGGCCACACCGGGGAAAGCAGCGAGGGCTGACGGTATAGCAGCGGGGTCCATTCCTGCGCGACAGGCCAGATAAGCAGCTGCGGTGGCATTGGCAGCGTTGTGTGGCCCAGGCATGTTCCAGAGCACCTCCATGGGGGGGTGGTCCTTTAGGTGAAGCATGAACTTGGCTTTGGCGGTTGGCTCAGAGCCCGAGGGACCTACTTCGGCATAACCTGCTGCCCATCCCCGGTCAGACAGTGTGGATTTTGGGTCGAGCTCACCATAGATTTCTGGGGTGAGCGCTTGGGTGTTCAATGCCGCTTTTTGAAGGGGTTTGACCACGTCGACATGCCACAACAGCCCTCCTGCTTTCACTTGGGTTGAAAATTGACCGAAGGCCTGAAGCATCTGCTCATGTGTGCCATAAATGTCCAAGTGGTCTGCATCGATGGAGGTGATGGCAGCGCAAGTGGGATGGAGGGTCAAAAAACTGCGGTCATATTCATCTGCCTCGGCGACCATCCATGGCCGGTCTTGCCCGCGGCCAGCCATCAGCAGGTTGGACCCCTCTCCCAATGAGATCCCCCCAAGAAAGGCCTCTACCGGTATTTTTCCAGTGTGCAGCAAGTGTGCCAGCAGTGTGCTTGTGGTGGTTTTTCCATGGGTGCCAGCGATGGCCAATACGGGTCTGTTCTCACTCAGTTTGCCCAGGATTTGAGCACGTTTGTGCACTGTGAAACCGGCTTGGCGCAGTCGGCCGAGCAGACTGAATTCACTGGGAACGGCTGGTGTCCAAACGATGGTCCATCGGTCGGTTCTTTTCTGTAAGATGTCTTCTTGGAGGCTTAGGGGAAGGGCCGTTGTTGCGCCGGTGTGGTCTACACCGATCCCCTCTTTCTGAAGGGCTTGGGTGAGGGCAGTGTTGTTGCGGTCGTAACCTGAGACTTCTGCGCCCTGGGCATGGAACCAGCGTGCCAAGGCACTCATTCCAATGCCGCCTATGCCCAGGAAGAACAGCCGTTGTGTCATGTGCGTGCCAATTCAATCACCGCTTGGGCAACGGTTGCTGCAGCTTCTGGACGTGCTGCGTCCCGCAAAGCACTGGACATGGAGGCGCAGCCTTCAGCATCGTTGAGCAATTGGCGCACTTCTTGGCCCAAATCGCGTACGACCCTGTCGTCGGAGAGCATGATCGCTCCTTGGCGGTTCACAACGGAGCGGGCATTCTTGGTTTGGTGGTCTTCTGCAACGTGTGGAGAAGGCACGAGCAAGGTGGGTTTCCCCACCAATGCCAGCTCAGCAATGGACATGGCACCTGCCCTGCTGGCGATGATGGAAGCGGCGTCATATGCCAAGTCCATGCGGTCAATAAAACCGCGCACCACGAGCAAGGGATCTCCGTGGGCTTCGGCCCAAGTGGTATGCTCTTGCTCGTATCGGCCTCCGCATTGCCACAAAACCTGAAAGCCTTTTTTGGACAGGGGGCCTGAGGACAGCAATTGTCTCACGGCGGCATTCATAGAAGCCGCACCCAGGCTTCCTCCCAAAACGAGCAGTACGGGCTTGTCTTCGCGCAGTCCGAAGTGCGCACGCGCGGTCGTGACATTGTGCGAGGCTTTGATCGGGGAGGGTCCCAAGCGGTCGACGATGCTTTTGCGCAGGGGATTGCCCGTCTCGACAATCTTCTCGGCAGGAAACCACTTTTCGAGTCCTGGAAATCCGGCGCACACTTGTTGTACACGTTTGGCCAGCAGTCGGTTGGTGATGCCCGGGAACCCATTTTGCTCTTGGATGAGCGTAGGAATGCCCGCTTTTGAAGCCATCCAAAGCAAGGGGCCACTTGCGAATCCGCCGACACCGACAGCGACGTCGGGCTTGAAGCGCCTAATGATGCGTCGGGCGAGGATGAGCGAGCGAATGAGCCTCCACGGAAAACCCAGGTTGCGGCGGCTCAATTTGCGGTCAATGCCGGTGATGGGCAGTCCTGTTATGGTATAGCCTGCTGCGGGTATCCGCTCCATTTCCATGCGGCCCAATGCCCCGACAAATTCGATTTGGGCGTCGGGTTGTTGGGCTTGTATTCCCTCGGCAATGGCGATGGCAGGATGGATGTGGCCACCCGTGCCACCTCCTGAAATCAATATGCGCAACGGAGCCGCTTCCATGCTTAGGAGGTGCTGGGCTCGAGAGGACGGGTGTGTCGGCTTCCCGATGGTTCCACGGGTGCAGCGGCTTCGGGATCGGTCAAACTCCGGCTCACCGAAAGGATCATGCCGATGGAGATGCACGTAAAAATGATGGATGTCCCCCCCATAGAGACCAGAGGCAGAGGCTGACCAGTCATGGGGAGCAAGCTCACGGCAACACCCATGTTGACCAAGGCTTGCAAGGTCAGCATCAGGCCAAGTCCGATGGAGAGGAGGCCTCCAAAATGTTTGGGACATCGTGTCCCGATGCGGATGGCACGAGAGAACAGGATGAGGTAGAGCAGAATGAGACCGAAGCCGCCGAGTATGGCCCCCCATTCCTCAATGATGAAGGCGTAAATCATGTCGGCATATGCCACGGGCATGGCGTTTCTGCTCATGCTTGAGCCAGGGCCATGGGGCAGCAATCCACCTTGGTGAATGGCTTGCATTGCAAAATCAATTTGGGTGGAGTCCGAGCCTCCTCGCCCGCCTAGGAATCCCGTGGCCCGGGCGATCCATGTGCCCATCCTCGGAAACAATGCCGGCATGGCGGTGGCCAATCCAATCACCGCCAGTCCCGCTCCTGCTCCCAACCCTGCTGTGATGGCGAGTGGCTTCCAGGTCACCCCTGCAATGATCATCATCAGAAAGCAGACCAGGGCCAGCATGGCGGCAGTCGAGAAGTCTGCGGGCAAAATGAGCGCACAGGTGAGTGCGATGTACCCCACGATGGGTTTGACCCCCTTGTTAAAGTCATGCAGCACCAGCCTGTTGCGGTCCAGCATGCGCGCCACAAAGGCTACGAGTGCCACTTTGGCGATGTCCGACGGTTGGAACCGGAAACCGCCGATGTCCATCCAACGCCGGGCATCGTTGATTTCTGATCCCACCAAAACGGTCAAAAGCAGCAGCACCAATGCGATGTGGATGCCGAGTTGGCTCAACCGCGAGAACCAAGCAAACTTCGCGCGGTGGATGGCCCACATGAATCCCAAACCCACCATCAAGAAGGTGCCGTGGCGAAACAGGATGCCCACAGAATTGCCCCCTTGTTTCCACGCCAAGGTGGCGCTGGCGGAATACACGCTGACCAGGGAGGTGAGGACCAGCAGGATGGCCACTACCCAGGTAGCGCGGTCTCCGCGCAGGTGCTTGTTGAGGAATTCTGTGAACGGATTGGGCATGGCCTCAGATTGAACGTGCGCCGGCCTTGAAACGGTGTCCCCGCTCCTCGTAACTCGAGAAGAGGTCAAAGCTGGCACATGCCGGTGAAAGCAGGATGGTATCACCGGGAGCGGCGATGTTGTACCCGAGCAATGCGGCTTCTTCGGCACTCTCTACTTCGAGGATGCGCGTGACGGCCGTAGCAAAGGTCTGCTTGAGCTTGGTGTTGTCCTTGCCCAGGCAAATGAGGGTGTGGACCTTATCGCCAACCAGTGGGATCAGTGATGTGTAGTCATTGCCTTTGTCTACGCCTCCCGCAATCCAAATGGTGGGACTGGTCATGCTATCGAGTGCATACCAAGCGGCATTGACATTGGTGGCTTTGCTGTCGTTGATGAAGCTGATGTTGTTGACGTCACAGACGTGCTCCAAGCGGTGTTCCATGTTGCGGAAGTGCGTGAAGCCGGCGCGAAGGTCTGCGTCGTTGATTTCGAGGATGCGCGCGGCAACGCCGGCGGCCATTGAATTGTAGAGGTTGTGTTTGCCTTGAAGGGCGAGTTCCTGCATGCTCATGGTAAAAGGGGGATTGAGGAATGTGAATCGTTGTTTGTCAATGCTGTGTGCGGCCAATGCTGGCGCGCGTTCTGTAGGGGGTGCCAGCTGCACGGTGTGCTGCTGGGCTTTGGTATGTCGGCGCGACCTCAGGGCACTCAGCCCGGGGTCGTCTGCGCAGACGATGAGGTGGTCGGCTTCCGTCTGACGGGCCGTGATGTTCCATTTGGCATCGCCATAAGCCTCGACATCGCCGTGACGGTCGAGGTGGTCTGGCGTGATGTTCAGCAGGATGGCCACGTGCGGACTGAAGTCTGTGGTGTCCTCGAGTTGAAAGCTGGAAGCCTCGACGACCCAGATGGCGTGGTCGCCCTCGGGCCTTCCTTGTGCTTCTGCTACCGCACCGGCGAAACTGGTCCCGATGTTGCCGGCACAGCCCGCGTCCATTCCGCCTGTGCGCAGCAAATGGTGCAGCAGTGCGGTGGTGGTCGTTTTGCCATTCGTTCCGGTGACCGCTGCGATGCGTGCGTGCGTGTGCCGGCTTGCAAATTCAAGCTCACCAATGACCTCGACTCCTGCTTCGCGGGCCCACCGAACGGGGGCTGCATCAGCGGGAATTCCAGGTGACTTTACCACGAGGTTGGCCGCCTCTATGAGACCGCGGTCGTGGCCGCCTTCTTCGACGTCAACACCGAGGGAGGCCAAAGAGGATTTGCGCTCTGCGGATACGGCACCTGAATCGCTGACGCGACAGGGCATGCCCAGGCTGTGGCACAACTTGGCTGCCCCTTCGCCGCTTTCGCCGGCACCGAGTATGGTCACCGCGTCGCGCATCAACGGACCTTGAGGGTGACAATGGTGATCACGGCCAGCAGAATGCCGACGATCCAGAACCGGGCGGTGATCTTGCTTTCAGGCATGCCCGCCTTCTGGTAGTGGTGGTGCAGGGGCGACATTCTGAAAATGCGCCGGCCTTCACCGTATTTCTTCTTGGTGTGGCGGAACCAAGCGACTTGCATCACGACGCTGAGGTTTTCGATGAGGAAAATCCCGCACAGCACAGGGATCAGGAGCTCCTTGCGGATGGCAATGGCAAACGTGGCGATGATGCCTCCGAGGGCCAGGCTTCCGGTATCTCCCATAAAGACCTGTGCCGGAAAAGCATTGTACCAGAGAAACCCAATGCAGGCGCCCACGAAGGCAGAGATGAACACCACCAGCTCTCCCGAATCAGGAATGAAAAGGACGTTGAGGTATTCAGAAAACACGGCATTGCCCGAGACATAGGCCAGAATGGCCAGGGTCATACCGATGATGGCGCTGGTCCCCGTGGCCAAGCCGTCCATGCCGTCGGTGAGGTTGGCGCCGTTGGAGACAGCCGTCACGATAAAGGTGACGATGAGGGCAAATACGGCAAACTGCGCCCAGGGGCTGTCCGTGGCCCACTGGGTGAGCTTGGCATAGTCAAACTCATTGTCCTTGACAAAGGGGATGGTGGTCTTTTGTGAGCGGTGTTCCACGCGCACCCAACCGTCGCCGTCGGTGTCTTCTACTTGTTGTGCAATGGCTTCTGCGCTGCCTGCAGGGGCCAATTCTTTGACCCGGACTTGGGGATTCCAGAACAGCATCGAAGCCACGAGCAGGCTGGCGGCGATTTGGCCGATGACCTTGAACTTCCCTGCGAGGCCTTCTTTGTTCTTCTTAAAAACCTTGATGTAGTCATCGATAAAACCGATGCCACCCAAGAGCACAGTGACCAGCAGCATGCACTGGATGTACACGTTGGTCAGGTCTGCCAACAGCAGTGTCGGAATCAGGATGGCACTCAGGATAATGATGCCGCCCATGGTGGGGGTTCCCTGCTTTTGCATTTGCCCTTCCAATCCCAAGTCGCGGACGATTTCACCCACTTGCTTGAGTTGCAGCCATTGGATGATCCGGCGGCCAATACCAATGGACACCAGCAGAGAAATCAGTGCAGCGGCAGCGGCCCGAAACGAGATGTACTGGAACAGGCCGGCACCGGGGATGTCGGAAATCTGATGGAGGTGGTCGAAGAGGTGGTACAGCATCGTCTCGGAATCAGTGGGTCATGAGGGATGCGGTGAGCACGGCCACATCGTCGAAGGGCTGTTTCTCACCTTGGATCTCTTGGTACTTCTCGTGCCCTTTTCCGGCCACGAGGACCACGTCGCCGGGGCGCGCCTGAATACAGGCCGACCGGATGGCCTCCTCTCGGTCTTGGTTGGCGGTCACTTTGCGCGCTTGAATGGGGTCCAG
>DDCX01000133.1 GCA_002336475.1 Flavobacteriales bacterium UBA1995
TGTAGCAGGATAGTCACACGTATAAACGCAGCTGCCATTGTCTTCGTTGGCGCCCATGTCGTAATTGGTGGCATTGCTGTCTGTGCAACCGAACACCGCATTAGGGCTGCTGCTAAAAGGGAGCTGGACCAAATCATCGTTGGACTGGACACCGCCTACAAAAGTGGCGACTGAGATCACTCCATAGAGTGTGGTGTCTGTGGTGAATTGACCGATCAATACGAGGCTGTCTTCACCAGCATATGCGTTGGTGTTAGGGAAAATTGGAAACCAAGCGCCGCCTGTTTGGGTGTCCATGATGATGTCAGACCCCACGGCTCCGCCACCTGGTTCAAATTCTGGAATCCAGTCTGCTAAAGGGTCACCTACTGCGTTGATGGCAGCCTGACCATTGGCAACCACTGCGGGAGCGTCCATTCCAATCGTGATAAAACTGTCAAACTCAAGATCGGGGAATACCGCGAAGAGCGCAGGGTTATACCCTTCATTGTCCTTTCCTCCGAAAGCTGAGTTGAAGAAATTGTCTCCTCCTTGAATCCGGGTAGGAAATTGAACATCACCATACACTGCTGTCAAGAAATCTTGATCAGAAGCGAATTTGACATAGATACGGTAAGTGTTATAGCCGGTCAAGTCGGTTGTTCCCACCATACCAATGTTTTCGGCATAGGTCTCAACGACAATTTCTGTGGCCTGACCCATCAGGCGACCTGGAATAGAGCAGACCCAGACCATGGCCAAAACAGGAAGGAGAGAGCGGCCATTCATTCCGTGCAGGGGTTTCCGAAGTCGCCGAGGATGACAAGGAGATCAGCGATAGCGATGAGTCCGTCACCATTGATGTCCGACGGGCATGGGTTGGGGCCTGAGACGTCGTCCGCATAGAGGCAGTTGCCGCTGTCCTCGTTGAACATAGCATGGTAGTTCATGGCGGCCGGGTCCATGCAGCCGGGAAAGATGCAGGTGCCATTGTCTTGATTGGCGACGACATTGAAGTTGGATGCGCCAGGGTAGGTGCAACCGAGGATGGCATTGGGGTTCGGCTGCACCAATAGGTCCAAAGTGGCGGTGAAAGTCCCGATGGAAAACGGAGCGTTGAAGATGGAAATGCTCATCTCGCCCGCCACTTGAACCTGATGCGCACCTTGTTCCAGCGCATACCCGGACAGGCTTAAGCATGCTTGTTCCCCGCCAGTGAGGTACTCCTCGCTCAATTCAGCGGAAATACCCTCCGGCAAACCGGAGACCGACTGTATGTCAAAGGAATGCACCCCGTAATCTACCCCGCTGCTTGGGTCGGTGATGGTGTTGGGTACGTTCAACACCCAACCCGTCACCAGAACGTCTTCCGACGCATCGTACCAATCCAGTTCACCGAAGTACGACGTCGAAAACGACGGATGGATTCCAAACGGCACCATTTCCGCCCAAAAGTCCTGTCCGATTTCAAGACAACCCGCCATCTCGATGCAAGATCCGTCATCGAATTGAGCGTCGGAGTCATAGTTGGCCGCGGACGGGTCCGTGCACCCGAAGGCGCCGTCTCCGGTGAAGTTCTCAGATGCATTTAAGTTGCTCTCGAGGGCGGAAAAACCGCTGGTTCCATCATAATCGAGGATGAAGGAGGCAATCGGGTCACCCGCCACGTATGGGAACTGGTGGACAGAGCGGACAGTGCAGTATCCATCCTGACTTCCCCATTGGCTCCCGAACAATCCGTCGCCGTATTCATCCGTCAAAGTGAACTTGTAGCACCCGTCTGCCGATACCTCGACCTCCCATGTGTAGGTCGTGGTGTTGTCCAGCGACCCTGGGGCCAAGGATTCAATGACATTTCCCGCGTCGTCTTCGACGGTCCACCCGGTCTCCTCGCCCCACCCATCGGTCAGGATCTCGATGTGGAGGAGACGGGTGGCCGGTACACCAGCATCGAATTCGGCCTCGATCACATCGTTGGCGGAGTTCATGTCTCCGCTGGTCACCCTGAGTTCATAGGTCGCATCCCCGCTGAACGCATATGGCGGCAAAGTCACTACCTCGATGCCATAGGTGTCAAGGCTGCCCGTCCAGTTGGTGAGTCCGACTTGGACACCGTTGACGAACATGCCGATGGTGACTGAGGTCAAGGTGTTGAGCCCCAGGTTCATCATCTCGACGGCAATATCTGTGTCGAAGCCAATGCAACCGGATCCGTCTCCCACGTATTCGAGCAGGGCAACGTCACTGGCCAAATTGGCCGCCGCGCAGTCGTTGGCAAACAAGATGGCGGCGTGGTCGTCAGCCGAGATTTGGCTGCTTTCCTTGAGCATGCGGTTGGGGCAGATGGTGTAGATAGTGGGGTAGTATGCTCCGGCGTAATCGTCAAAGATGCTGCCGCCGTTGTCGATGATCGGGTACCCAGTGCCTTCGATCCAATTTCCTTGGGTCGCAGTTCCAGTTCCTTCCAAGTCCTCAGGAGTGGTGGTGTCGTCTGCTTCGATGAAGAATACATACACCTCGTCTGTGCCGTCAGGGCCATAAGTCTCCCAAATGTCTTCGAGGGCACCTGTGTTGTGGTAGCTCCAGCAAGGGCCACACCATGTTGCGGCGAATTCAATGATGACTTTCTTTCCTTCGTCCAAGAGGCTGTAGAGGTTGTGTTCGACGCCGTTTATATCTGTGGCGGTGAAATCCGGTGCGATGCTGCCAGATGGTAGCTGCGCATCCACGACTAAGGAGGACATTATCAGAAACAGCGGGCCGGCAAGGCGAAAGAGAGAGGGTGTATGGTTCATGGTTTCATGGTGTGCAGAAAGCGTCGAATTCGCCGAGTAGAATGAGAAGATCGGCAACCCCGACGAGCTCGTCTCCGTTGAGGTCGGACGGGCAGGTGCTTCCGCCGAGGTCATCGTCAAAGACGCACGTGCCGTCGTCCTGGGTGAAAACCGGGTGGTAATTGACAGCTTCGTCGTCCATGCAGCCGGGAATGATGCATGCACCTTCGTCGACCGAGGCCAGCGGCGAATAATTGGTTGCCCCCACGTACATACATCCCGCGATGGGGTTGGGGTTTGCCTCGATGACCACCGTGTGGGACAAGGTGAATTCTCCTGCGAGGAAGGGACTGCCGAAGATGAAGATGTACAGTTCCCCGACCAATTCGACTTGATAGGTTCCAGCCGCAGTCGGTGTGCCCACCAGTTCAAGGCAGGCCTGATGGTTGCCCATCATCGTGCCCGGTAAGTCCGGCAAGCTGATGCCTGGCACCTCCGAGGTTGCATAATCAGGCACAAAAGACTGGACCCCGTAAAAGAAGCCCGTTCCTTCTTCCTCGATCGTTGACGGCACGTGCAAAGCAATCGACGTATTCATCGGAATCCCGACCATGCCTGCCGACTGCAGGGGATAAAGTCCTAGCGGCTGGCTTTCGAATAAGCCCGTACCGATGTCCGAACAACCCAAGTCGAAAAAGCAGGATCCGTCGTCGATTGCTGCCAGCGGGTCGTAATTGACCGCCTCAGGTTCTGTGCATCCCGACACGGGATAAGCACAGGATCCATTGTCCACTGTAGCGATTGGGTTGTAATTGGTGGCCGCTGGGTCGGTGCATCCTAAACAGCTCTCAAATTCGCAACCATTATTTGTGTCACTAGAGGAGTCATAATTGCAAGCCTCGGGGTCGTTGCAACCTGTTGGTTCTCCTTCGCACACGCATCCGGGTAGCCAAACATCATTGCTGGTACTCGAATCTCCGTCATCGCAAGGAGTTCCTTCAAGGGCCATTGAGACTAATGATAGACTTAGGGCCATCCGAATGGACACATAATCTACGATTTGATAAATCCAATCCAATGCCTCAGTTGGGCCCATTGTGGGATTTAAGATGAGCTGCGTGGGCAAGTAAGATGTTCCATTGGCATCGTCATAAGCGCCAAGTGCCGCTTCGCTCCACCACTGCCAAGGTGAAGCATCAAACGGCTCAGTTGGAACGTTGTTTGCGTTGTAGTTATTCATGATGGGGTACAATCCATCCCAGCCTTGATTGCCCAATGCTGTTGCCGGGTCAGACAGCCCTATCTCAGCAAACACGGCATTGTTGTTGGTTGCATAACCGTTGATCTTTGAGTGGATGTCATACGCACCACTCACCTCCACAAGGGGTTCGTTGGTTGTGAGAACGACCAATACCGCAGTTTCATACGGGACAAAAGGATCGTGTGGGCATTGGAAGCTCACCATTGGTACGTCGCCTTCATCCAACCAGTTCAAATCACCCAGCGCACCGCCGAGGTTCATTTGGAAGTTGAAGTCAGAACTGTAACCTAGGTGATTAGCCATGCACAATTGGAATCCACCGGACGAAGCAGGAGCGAATGTGTCCGTTGTCGCGTCGGGGTCTCCGTGAATGTCCTCGATCACCATAGGAATGGAAGAACCATCACCTGGATCATAGTAAAACTTAGTAATGGGCTGTCCTAAATCGTCAAGGATGATGTCTGCATAGTTATTGATTGTGGCGCTTGCAAGTGTTATGTATCCTCCTGTGCCGTCTCCAATCATCCCAATTTTATCGCCATCAATACGATAAGGATTACCGTCTTCATTTTGTGATTTGCGGAAGAATCGGACCGCAGTTCGGCTGTCTTGGACCCCTCTATAAATGGCTTGAACAAGACTGGATGCACGCTCTTCTTGCGTCGCGGCAACAGGGCTCCATCCAATCCGATAGTCACAACTGGCTACCACGTAACCCTTTTTTGCAAATTCCGTGCAAATGGCGACTGCGCAACTGTCGTTTTTTTTGCCTACGGCACTGCCATTCGCATATTGGGGAAGAAAGTTACCTGTGTGGAAATAGAGCAACAGAGGTCGTTCCTCCAAAGTGTCGTAAGCCGGCTCATAGATGTCCAGAAGCAAATTTTCAGGTGCCGGCGGCATCCCTAGCGTGGTGGTGATTATGCTAATGTTGGTGCCATACGCTACGTCCTGACTAACTACAACCTCATCAAAGACATTGTGTATGTATCGAAACCCTGAGTCAATGTTTTGGTTCCATACGCATGACCCGTCATTGACTGTGGCATCACTGTCGTAGTTACAAGAACTAGGTTCCGTGCACCCAAAACAATTTTCATCACAAGGATTGGGTGCGTTGCAGCTTCCATCGGTAGAGCATTGTCCGAAGCAAGTGTTGATCACAGTGTCCTCTGTGATGTTCTCCAATTGGCGGTTATTGAAGATGACAGGATTTGCGCAGTCTTGACCTGCGATGTTCTCCTTGCATGACCAGTCGCCANNGGTAAAGGTGTAGTAACCGGTGTATCCGGAAGCCACTTCAGTGGTGAGGGTCCAGATGCCGTCTCCATCAGAATCGCTCATTGGGTTGTCCCCAGGGAATCCAAAATCGGTGCCGCCAGCCACTGAGGGGCCTTCTGCAGCGACCGTCTCGTTGGTCATGTTGAGGTTCCAGGTAACGGAGACCATTTGTCCTTGTCCCGTTCCCATTTGCAACACGAAAAAAAGGGCAACAACGATGGATTGAGAAAATCTGATGTTCATCCGATTGGGTTACTGAAGAGAGATGTTGGGACTGTTTTTCCTTATTAGGTTCAAATTCAGGTAAATGGGAGCACAAACACTGCCCATTTACGATCTGAGTTTAAATCGGTTAAGTGCCCAATAAAATCGCGGCGGCCCGCCGCACCAGTGCCATAAAAATCGGCGATGCACGGGCTGTATGTAACACACTTCAATGTGTTGCGCTCCGTGAGCACCACCAAGGATCATGGATTGAGCAGCGGAAAAAATGAGAGGCACAAGTTGCATGGCCCGAAAATAGATTGTGCCCCAAGTTAATAGGTTAGATACACAATACAGAGTCGTGCACGAAACGCGCAAAACCTATCCCGAGTGGCTTGGATATGTGGTTTTCAATTACCTAAACAAGTGGGTGGGGGCAGAGTGACGCGTTTGAATAAGTCAAATTGTAGTTCAGTCCTCATGAATCTGCAGGCTTTCTTTGCGGGTAGATTTGATCCCAGTTTTATGAAGGAAGCCAGCGTAGCATTTGACATTCTTACCCCGTGGTTTGAGGGCGAAGAGGTTACGCAGGGCAAGTTGTTTGGACACCGCTGCCTCAAAGTGCTCGGCAAGGCATTCGTCGTGGACTTTGACGATGACCTCGTGTTCAGGTTGGGCCGTGACACCATGGCGCCTTTATTGGCCAGTCATGATGACCTCAAGGGTTTCGATCCGTCCGGAAAGGAAAGGCCTATGAAAGACTAGCTTCAGTCCCCCATGTCGCATTCTGAATCCTTCGAGGAATGGGCAGAGGCCTCGCGGGATTTCACCAAGTCGACTGCCTAAGAAGCGAGAGCATGCTTCAGGCCAATGTCGGCAAAAGATTCCAATACCTAGCCCTACTGGGGGTATGGGCCTGAGCGTCCGCGTGAAGGTTGAGGCCAGCAAAGGAGAGGAATTGCCAAAAAAAGAGGGCCATACTTCCGACAAGCGTGAAAACAATGACGTTTTTCATGTAGATGCTGATGTTAAAGCAGGTTTGGATCACTGCCGCACCCAACGGAGGGTACGGCGCTGCTCTCCATCCACAATGCGGATGATATAGACGCCGCGGCCCGCTGTGTGGGGCACGGTGTGCGTCGGCGACCCGGGCTGGGCCGAGTGGACAGACCGGCCAGAGGGGTCGAACACTTCGATGGAGGCCTTGGGTGAGAGGCCCGTGATCTGGAACTTGTCCGTCCCAGGGTTGGGGAAGAGCGTGGTCTTGGTTGTGCTGCGGTCCAAGAGCGCCACACCGGTGGTGGTGCATCCGTCGACCCAAGAGATGCCGTCTAGGTTCCAATCGGATTCGAGAGGCAGGCACATGTGGTCCAAGGCCGTGACCGCCACATCGACAATGCGCGGTGTGTTGCTGTAATCGAACGTGATCACGCCTTCGGGTTGGTCCCATTCCGCACCTTGCACGGTGCCGACAAGGCCAACGCTGGTGCTGTTGCTGACTTCGTTGCCTTCGCCTTCGGTCAGGGCCCAATGCGCTTGTAGGGAGGCCCAGTTCGGGTGGGCGTCGTCCAAGCTGCTGCAGTGCCAGGCTGAGATGGCTTCTTCGGCCAGCACGCCATGCCAAAACCGCACCTCTGCAATGGCGCCCGTGTAGCTGTAGGCTCCCAGGATGTCCGAACCGAAAAACCACCCGCTGCCCACATCGATGTTGCCGACATCAGAGATGTCCTCTTCGGCGGAGAAAACCCCATCGGTGTAGAGCCGCATCATTCCGTCGCGGTCAAAGGAGCACGAGAGGGTGTGCCATTGGCCGTCGGCCACACCGCTTGAGCCATTGGCGTCGGCGCGTTCATTGCCATCGCCAATGTTGACCTTCCAGGCTGGGCCATTGGGGTATTCAAAGGAGAAGACAAACCCGGGGTTGAGGCCTGTATTCCAGTCTTTGTTGCCGATGATGGCCACATCGGGTGTGGCTTGCGTGCGGATGCGGACCTCGAGGGTGAAGTCTTGGTCCGCGCCGAGCTGTAAGGCCGGGCTGTCGGGAATGAAGACCGCATCGCCACCGCCTTCAAAGCGCAATTCGGCGGCTCCAGGTGCGACGCAGTTTTCGGGAGCGGGTAGGATGTCAAGTGTGTCCTTGAGCAACAAAGCAGGTTCCACTCCATCGCCGCTGGCGAGAAAAAACATCGTCTCCTCTTCAATGGAGGTTCCCCCGTGGTTGAACCCGATGCCCCCATGGTCGGTCGATACCAAAATCAACCAGTTCTCGGCCTCGAAGTTGGGGCGGCTCGTCAGGGCTTCCATCACGTCCGCCACAAAGCCATCCGTAGTTTCAATG
>DDCX01000110.1:0-392 GCA_002336475.1 Flavobacteriales bacterium UBA1995
CCCTCTCCAGAAAGGGCGCCTGCGAGGTCGGCTTCAATGACGGCTGCCTCGAGGAGGTTGTGCACGTCGCTGTTGACGATCACGTCAACCACCGTGGTGGTCTCTGGCTCTGTCGGGGGCAACAGCACAGCGTCGATCACGTGAACCACACCATTGTCTGTGACGATATCGGCCACGGTGACTTGGGCATCGTTGATGAAGATGCCATCGCCGTTGATCGTGACGGTGACGTCGGCTCCGTTCAGTGTGGTGGCGGTAGCACCGTCGGCGAGGTCTGTAGAGAGCACCTGAGCTCCCACCACGTGGTAAAGGAGGATGTCGGCGAGCTCTGGCAATGCCAAGAGGTCTTCAGCGGAGGCGTTGAGCGCTCCAGCCAATGCCAAGAAGGCATC
>DDCX01000110.1:434-3433 GCA_002336475.1 Flavobacteriales bacterium UBA1995
ACGGCTGCCTCGAGGAGGTTGTGTACCGCACTGTTCACGATGACATCCACTACAGTTGTAGGGTCGTCGGCTTCCACGATGATGGTGCCGACCATACCTTCATGTTCGGCATTGTTGCCCACTCCATCTTCGAAGTGGTATACTCCAGGAACGTCAAAAGTGACGGTGCCCATGCAATCGTTGAAGAACCACCACGCATAACTGGACGGCAAACTGAAGGGTACTGGATTGTCAAAATCTTCGCCAGTGAAGCTGGTTTCTCCATTGATGCTGTGCCAACCACCATAATTGGTAAAAGACACAGATTCACCAACTTGTATGGTCAATTCCGAAGGATGAATTTCGTAGTTGTAGATGGCAACGTCGTGGTCTCCGTTGCATTGGGCGAGTGAGGCAAATGTGCCCGCAAACAAGCCCAAGAGGGTAAGCATAAAACGCATGGTTATGGTTGTGAATGAATTAAACCAACATTGTATTCCCGTTGATGTTCAGAAGACCTCTCCATTGATGCTTGATTTAGCCTTGCGTCTCCCCTCGTTTTCTGTGCTTAAACTGCTGATAATGATACCTTTGTTGGTTACAGTGGGATGTGGAACTTCCGAGGCGACCTCCGACCTTTCCGAGGGAGGGGCATGGACCAATTGGGAGTTTCAAGACACGGCTCAAACGTGGCGTGGGGCAGAAGTGCCAGGTTCCATTCATCAAGACCTCTTGCGGTCTGGTTTGATTGAGGATCCATTCATGAGAATGGAAGAAAAGGCGTTGGTTTGGATGGAAGGCCGAGATTGGCGATACCGCTGCCCAGTGCCGCCTTTGCCTGATGATTCAGGAGGTTGGCAAGTGCTTTTTGAAGGCCTAGACACTTATGCTTCTGTTCTTTTCAGGGGGGATACCGTCCTGCAGGCTGACAACATGCACAGGAGTTGGCAGGTCGCGCTGCCTGCTGATGCTGTCGGAGATACCCTCGAGGTGGTCTTGCACAGTCCGGTGAAGAGGGGACAAGTGATTCTGGACCGCTCGCCATGGCCGATTCCCGCCAGCAATGAGGCCCGTCCCATCGGCAAGCAGACAAGCGCTGTCACGAGAAAGGCGATGTATCATTTTGGTTGGGATTGGGGACCCCGATTGGTTACCAGTGGCATCTGGAAGCCTGTGAGGTGGGTCCGGCCCGCTGAGGTGATGCCAGATGTTCAGATTCAAATTCAAGAATGGACGGGAGATTCAGTGCGGTATGCGCTGACATTCGACGGTCCTGTGCCACAACTTGATTGGGAATTGACCCTGCGCGACTCTGCGGTGGAATTCGCCGTTGAGCGGCATTCTGACCGGCGGTTCGAATTGGTGTGGTCCGGGCCAGAAATGTGGTGGCCCTTGGGGATGGGGAATCAGCCGCTCTATGACTTGAAGTGGCATGCTAAAGATGGACGAAAGGCGGCCCACCGGTTTGGTGTTCGCACCCTAAAGTGGCTGAGAGAACAGGATGATTTTGGCCGTTCCTTTCGATGTGAAGTGAATGGTAAACCCGTTCAATTGCGCGGCGCCAATGTGATTCCACCGGACCATTTTCCGGTGCAGTCTCGGGAGAAACTGACGGAAATGATGGGGCATGTAACCGCGGCAAACATGAACGTAATCCGCATTTGGGGTGGAGGTGTTTATGGCGACGAAAAGCTTTATGATCTCTGTGATGCCCATGGAATATTGGTTTGGCAAGATTTTATGTCGGCATGTGCTATGGTGCCTGGGGATGCCATGTGGAAGCAGAATTTTCTGGCCGAAGCCGAGGAGTCGGTGCGCCGGTTACGCAACAGAACATCCCTGGCCTTGTGGTGCGGAAACAACGAATCGGAGCATGCTTGGCGCGCCTGGGGATGGCAGGATCTTTACGGTTTGCATGGGGCGGACTCTGCAGATGTCAGGGACGCTTATGCCTCGGTATTTGAAGAAGCATTGCCCCTTTTGATCGAAGCATTGGACGGGGGCTTTTATTGGCCTTCATCGCCACATGCTGAACCGGATTTCGCGCCGCAGGATGGGCTGGGAAATGGACGGTCTGGAGACCAGCACGATTGGGGAGTCTGGTTTGGAAAGGCAGATTTCGATTATTACTCCAAGGAGTCTGGACGGTTTGCCAGTGAGTACGGCTTGCAAAGCGTGCCCAACAGGAAAACCTTGGCCGAAGTGGGCGTTGCTCACTTTGAGGACAGTGTGCTGCAGTTCAGGCAGCGTTGTACCATGGACTGGTTGGAGCCTGGCTTTGATGGATGGGACATGATGCGTTACTACTCGGGACGTTATTTCGCGAACCCCGATTCGACCTCAGCTCCGGGAATGGACCGCTTGGACCGCTGGATTCATTTGACCCAACTGACCCAAGCGGAGGGCCTGCGTCAGGCCTTGGAACGCCACCGCTGCGCATCGGAAAAGACAGCGGGATCGCTTTACTGGCAGTTGGACGACGTGTGGCCCACCGTGTCGTGGTCAACGGTGGACCATGCGGGACGATGGAAGCTGGCCCATTATGCAGTGCGCCATGCAAATCAGCCGGTACGGTTGATGCAGGACCGAAGCAGAGAAGATCAAGTTCGGGTGCTGGCACAAAACTTGGGCAGCACCCCGGTATTGGGTGAGGCCGTATGGGCCATTCTCGATGAGGTTGGGGACACGTTGTCGTCGGGGATCGCCGACATCAAAGTGAGTGCTGGAGTGGGTTATGTAGAGGTTGCCTCACGACCCCGCACGAAAAATCAGGCGTTTTTGACATGGTCCTGGACTTCAGAAGCAGGCTTCCCGCTGGATTCCGGTGTTGTGGCTTTGGACAGACCTGCGGCGATGAATTGGTCATCTGTCGAGGTACAA
Source organism: Flavobacteriales bacterium UBA1995 (assembly GCA_002336475.1). GTDB lineage: Bacteria > Bacteroidota > Bacteroidia > Flavobacteriales_D > Sanyastnellaceae > UBA8752. The sequence continues at coordinate 3,294 of DDCX01000110.1, forward strand.
TGCACCCCCGAGGTGGGTGGGGTTTGGTTGAATTCCGAAGCTGTAGCCTGCGGTGTTCAATTGACTTCAACAACGCAAGGACGGTTTGACAACAATGGCTTTATCATGCTGCCTGGTCAGCGCTACTGGATCGGTTTTCA
>DDCX01000110.1:3477-10083 GCA_002336475.1 Flavobacteriales bacterium UBA1995
CGCGCCGATACGCGTTGAAATTTGTGCGGGCTTCCGGCTCACAGGCAGCTAAACAAGAAGGCCCCAAGGAGGCCGCCGGCGATGGGCCCAACGACAGGAACCCAGGCGTAAGACCAGTCGCTGTCGCGCTTTCCAGGAATCGGGAGCACCGCATGAGCGATCCTCGGTCCGAGGTCTCGGGCGGGATTGATGGCATAGCCGGTAGGGCCACCCAGAGCGAGTCCAATGCCCAATACCAATAAGCCCACAGGCAATGCGTCAAGGGCGCCCAAACTGTCTGTTGGCTCAGAAATGCTCAATGCCCCAAAGACCAAGGCAAACGTTCCGATGGCTTCTGTCACGAGGTTCCATTTTGCGTTTCGGATGGCAGGGGAGGTGGAGAACGTGGCCAAGATGGCATCTCCATCGGTCGTGATGTCGTAATGGGGTTTGTAGGCCAACCAAGCCAGGCTTGAACCCACAAAAGCCCCTGCCATCTGGGCAGCAACATAACCGGGAACCAAGCTCAGGTCGAACCCATTAAATGCCGCAAATCCGATGGTCACAGCAGGATTCAAGTGGCCACTGCCTCCGAGGGCTGTGCTGGCGTATACGCCAATGAAAACGGCCATAGCCCAAGCCCAACAGATAACGATCAATCCTCCAGCTTTGCCCTTGGTCTTATCGAGCAGGACGTTGGCGACCACGCCGCTCCCAAAGAGCATGAGTAAGGCCGTGCCTACAAATTCAGCGATGTATGGTTCCATGTTGTGCGGAGTAGTGGGAGAAAGATAAAGCGGTGACTTTTTTGTGGACCTCCAAAAGAGTGGACTTGCTCTAGACCAGAACCACCCGTTGAGCAGCCATCACTTCCAATGGGAGAGGTCCCATCCTAGGAGTCCTTCCAATGCTTCGATGTCTGTTTTGAACCAGTTCCTGATTTCTTGCTCTAACATTGGATCCAACGGTTCTGAATATGGAATCACGTTCTTTTTTTCCATCGCGATACTGCTGGGGGGAGGCGCAATATCAAGGAATGTGCATACCTCTTCGAAGGTGCCTTGGTTGTCTGTAATGAGCCGTTCATACGGAATGAACAGGAGTTGTTCTTTTGGAAACCAATGGCGCATTTGCTTCACCTGCTTGGCATAAAGTCCACGGGAGAAGTACCCCAGGTACCCCTTGGTTTGAAGACCATCCTTCATGATGCGTTCCTTTTCAATGTGGAAAAGCGTGCGCAGATCGCGTTCATCGGAATTTTTGCTGTTCATGTTCCAAGCAGAGAAGGCCCGGATGGTGGGGTCCCTGAGGATGCAGATCAATTTTGCGGAAGGGTTGTAACGGTGCACACGCTCCAGACATTTCGGATCAAACATTGTCTTGGGTGTTCCTTCGATGTAGACCTTGTCTTTGCCTTCGAATGCAAATGCCCGGTGGTAGGCTTTAGTGGGAATGTCAGGGCCATTGAAGAATCCTGGATTGTCAAAGAAGTGGGGCTCTTTGATGACCGGTGTTACCACTTCTGGATGCTGACTGAGCCACCACATCAAAGCCGATGTTCCGGCTTTTTGCGCGCCTGCCACCATGGCGTTGACCTTGCACTCAGCTGGTAAAAACTGTGTTGGTGCTTCTCTCTGTTTCCATGCTTTGGATAGGCGGTTATTGAACCGCCTTCTATGAAATGCGGCCTTCGCCTGCCTTGGCACAACTTTCCCGATTACGGGGAGCTGCCGTCTGAATTTGATGCGGATCAAAGAGCCGAGGCTGTGCGAATTTTGAGTCATTCTAAATATCCGGACTTGCGCTCTTGAGGGAGGTAGCGCTGTGCCAATTTTTGGAATTGGGACGCTTCATTTTGGGCCCATTCTGCGGAAAACCCATGTGCTTCGGAAAGCATGGTGGCCACCTGAGGTGCCGAGGCGATCGCCAGCCGCGCATCGAGGAAGAGGGTTCTAAACCTGCGCGCCAAGAAGTCCTCTACCGTGATGCACATCTCTTGGCTGACGGCTTTGGTTACTGCTGCTCGCAACGCTTTCTCTTCGGTGGGCAAGGAGAGCCTGTCGGGCAACGGCCCCTCGACAATCCGACTGTACCGGGTGTCGGCGGGCGTGAAGGAAAGGGCTTTTTTGCGCAGGAGGAAGGCCAGGGTGTCTTCCGCCATCTTGCGATAAGTCGTCCACTTGCCTCCGCGCACATTGACCAGTCCGCTCGGAGACATGGAGACTTCATGGCTGCGCGAGAGGTCGGCAGTTTCGTCCCGCCGTCCTTTGATGAGGGGTCTGAGTCCTGCAAAAACGCTGCGGATGTCCGCGCGCTTTAGGCCAAGGCCCAAGTGCCGGTTGGCATGGTCCAGGACAAAGTCTATTTCGTCTTCTCGGGCCGTGGGTTCAGCCGTGACTTCGTCCAGTGCTGTGTCGGTGGTCCCAATCAGGACTTTGCCCATCCAAGGCACAGCAAAAAGGACGCGGCCATCATCGGTTTTTGGGATCAAAACTGCATCATCGCCGGGCATGACGTCGCCATCAAAAACCAGGTGAATGCCTTGGCTGGGTTGCAGGCGGTTCTCGTGCTGTGGATCGTCCATCCTGCACACGCTGTCTCCAAACGGGCCGCAGGCATTGATGACGACTTTGGCGTTGATGTCCATTGTTTCGCCTGCGATGTCGTCATGGACTGTGACCCCGGTAATCTGGCCTGTTGTTTTGTTGAGGCTGGTGACGGCACAATGGTTTACGAGCACCGCTCCTTGAGCCGCAGAGGCTTTGGCCAGGCTCAAAGCCAAGCCAACATCGTCAAACTTCCCATCGGAATACCGCAGCCCTGCGATGGCGCCTTGGTCGGCCACTTTGGGAAACTTCAGGCGCAGTTCGGCTGCATTGAGTGCAGTGGTCCGGCCCCATTTCCGCCGTCCGGAGAGCAAGTCGTAACACAGGAGGCCCAGCCCGTAATAGACCTGTCTCCAGCGCCGTTTAACAGGGATGACAAACCCCTGAGATTGCACATGTCCTGCAGCGTTGTGGAGCACACGGTCTCTTTCGCGTAAAGCTTCTTTGACCAAGGCGATTTTTCCCTGTTCTAAGTAGCGGACCCCACCGTGAAGGAGCTTGGTGCTGCGGGAAGAGGTGCCCTTGGCAAAGTCATCGCGCTCGATGAGAAGGGTGGTCAATCCACTGGAGGCCGCCTCAAAGGCGATCCCCAGTCCGGTGGCGCCCCCACCGATGATGCACACGTCCCACAGCACCTCTTCGCGGAGGCGGTCCATCATGGCATTGCGGTCGAGTGTCATCATGCAAGGGGATCAACGGTCTTCTGCCCAGCTCAACGTGGCACGAACGGCCCGCTGCCAGCGGTCATGAGCGGCTTTGCGTCCTGCATCATCCATTTCGGGATTAAAAGTGCGTTCGGCGGTCCATTGGGATTGAATGTCGCCGGTGCTGCCCCAGTATCCCACGGCGAGGCCGGCGAGGTAAGCAGCACCGAGCGCCGTGGTCTCTGTGACTTCGGGCCGCACGACGGGAATGCCGAGGAGGTCGCTTTGGCCTTGCATCAGCAGGTCATTCACCGTGGCCCCACCATCGACGCGGAGCTCGGGGATGGCCACTCCTGCATCGGCTTCCATGGCCCGCAGAACTTCCACGCTTTGATGGGCGATGGCATCCAATGTTGCACGGGCGATGTGGGCCTTTCCACTTCCGCGCGTCAGGCCAAACAGGGTGCCGCGGGCGTGGCCGTTCCAATGTGGGGTTCCGAGGCCGGCAAAGGCTGGAACAAGCACCACGCCATCTGCATCGGGCACCTCCGCTGCGAGGGCCTCGATTTCGGAGGAGTCTCCGATGAGACCGAGTTCATCCCGCAGCCATTGTACCGCAGCACCGCCCATGAATACGCTGCCTTCGAGGGCATAATGCGTTTCACCTCCAATCTGCCAGGCCACTGTGGTGAGCAGCCGGTGCTGGCTCATCACCGCTTCGGTTCCGGTATTCATGAGCATAAAGCACCCCGTTCCGTAGGTATTCTTGACCATCCCTGGGCGGGTGCACTGCTGCCCGAAAAGGGCGGACTGTTGGTCGCCTGCCACGCCTGCTATCGGAGGGGCGTCCGACGAAAGGGCGGTGGCCTTGCCAAAGTCGCCGCTGCTCGGTCGCACCTCTGGCAGCATAGCGGCCGGCACGCTTAAAAGGTCCAACATGCCGTTGTCCCAGGCGAGGTCGTGGAGGTTGAAGAGGAGGGTGCGCGAAGCGTTGGAGGGGTCGGTAGCGTGCACCGCGCCTCCGGTCAGGTGCCAGATGAGCCAGCTGTCGACGGTGCCAAAGGCGAGTTCGCCACGCTCGGCCCGTCCCCGCGCGCCTTCAACGTGGTCCAGGATCCAGCGGACCTTGGTGCCGGAGAAGTAGGCGTCGATTTCCAGTCCGGTGCGCTGCCGGATGTCTTCGGTGTGGCCGTCGCGGCGCAGTCCGTCGCAGAAGTCCGCCGTCCGTCGGTCCTGCCATACGATGGCGTTGTAGATGGCTTTGCCGGTGGTGCGGTCCCAGACCACGGTGGTTTCCCGTTGGTTGGTGATGCCCACCGCGGCGATGTCCGCCATCGTCAACCCGGCCGAGGACACGGCCTCCCGCGCTGTGGCCAGTTGGGTCGACAGGATCTCCTCGGGGTCATGTTCCACCCATCCCGGTTGGGGGTAGTGCTGGGTGAATTCCTGCTGGGCCATGGCCAGGATCCGTCCGGCGGCATCAAAGACGAGGCTGCGGCTGCTGGTTGTTCCCTGGTCGAGGGCAAGGATGTATTGGCTCATTCGGGTTTCCATTTGATGTTGCATCCGAGAGATGGAACCTGTCCTTCCTCGGGGACGGCCTCGCCGGCCAGCAGTTGATCGAGAACGCGCCGCATATCGGCACCGGTGACCGGCACCTCACTGCCCGGTCGGGCGCCATCGAACTGCCCGCGGTAGACGCACTTTCGATGGGCATCGAAGACGCTGAAATCGGGGGTGCACGCCGCTTCATAAGCCCGTGCCACCTCCTGGCTCTCGTCGTAGAGGTAGGGGAACCCGAAGTCCATTTCCTCTGCCAATGCCTTCATGTGCTCGGGGCCATCCATGGGGTAGTTCCCGACGTCATTGCTCGAGATGGCCACCACGTTGACGCCGCGTGTCATGTATTCATGGGCCATCGCCACGAATTCCGGTAGGATGTGCACCACAAAAGGGCAGTGGTTGCACATGAAAACCACAACGGTCGGTCCGCCGGTCATGATTTCGTCACGGCTTCTCATGGCGCCGCTGACGGCGTCTGGGAGCGCGAAGGCGGGTGCCTCGAAACCGAGGGGGACGGAGGTGGTGGGGGTGCGGGCCATGGGTCAGGCTTTGCGGACAAATTCGGATTTGAGGGCCATCGCTCCAAAACCGTCGATGCGGCAGGAGATGTCGTGGTCTGCATCTACGAGGCGGATGTTTTTCACCTTGGTGCCGGCCTTCACGGGCTTGGGGGCGCCTTTGACGGGCAAGTCCTTAATCACGATGACATCATCGCCATTCTGCAAGACGTTGCCGTTGGCATCCTTGACGGTTTCTTCTCCTGTTTCTTCCTCGGCTTCAGGGCTTTCGGGACTCCATTCATGTCCGCATTCCGGACACATGAGCAGCACGCCATCAGGATAGGCGTATGGCGACGAACATTGGGGGCAAGGAGGCAGTGCGCTCATGGCGGCTCAGTGTTGCACGAAGATGCGCTGGGTTTGTGGGCCGTGAGGGGTTTCCAAAGTCAAGATATAGGCACCCGAAGGGATATGGGACAGACCGAGCGTCATTTGGCCCGATTGGTCCAGCGCACCGGCCTCTATGGTTTGACCGAGTGGCGTTCGAATGCTCCATTCTGTGAGGTGTTCTGAATGGGCCATGTGCAACACATTGTCCGTGGGATTGGGATAAACCGAGAACTGGGCAACCGACTCCTCTACGCCATCGATAACGGGGCCAAGGATGTAGCGGGCGATGGCAAAGTCGTTGTTGGTCTGGGCGCTCATGCCGACAAGCACAGCCTTGTTTTCGGGCGTGATGACCAATGCGTTGGCGTCGTCGAAGGCCTCGCCGAAGGTGGTGGTGGTGAGTCCATCGGTGCCAAAGAGGGGGTCGGGTGTTCCGTCAGGGAGCAGCCTTAAGAGGGCGAAATCACGGTCTCCGAAGAAGCCGGGGATGCCTGACGTGCCCGAAGCCAGTAGACGGCCTTCTTCATCGATCACCAGGTCGAGGATGAGGTCGGTCAATGCGTTGTCCAATTCGAAGTGTCCGTAAACGGCAAATGGAGTATACGTCGTACCATCGGTGTGCAGAGCGTCGATCATAAAGTCGCGGACGTCTCCATTGGTGCGACCCGCGAAGTAGAGGATGTCACCTGCGGTGGCCATGGCGAAATATTCGCCCGGTTGGTTGTCCGCGATGATGATGCCGCCGTTGCCGAACCCGGCCTGGGGCTGCCCTGCAGCATCGAACAACCCGATGAAGGGGTATTCGGTGTTGTCGGTCATGTTGTAATGGTATCCGCATACGGCGATGCCGCCATTGCTCATCCTTTCGCCGTCCCGCACCGAGAGGTCGGTTGTATCGTCGATGGTGTGAATGATGGCGCCATC
>DDCX01000076.1:0-12047 GCA_002336475.1 Flavobacteriales bacterium UBA1995
TCCCGAAAAAGTACAGTGGCGAAATACATGGGTTCCTGACCGCGCAAAAAATGCGCCACCAAACGCTGCAGCGCCGCCGCCGCCCGCTCCCCCGTTGACGGCTCCATCACCACCAGCACCGCCGAACATAGATCCCGAGGCCCCAGTTCCAGGACCACCAGGGTTGAGCCATCCACCTGTAGAATAGCCACCGCCACCGCCGCCGCCACCAATGCTACCGGCACTGCCATCCTCGTTGCCGCCGCCGATGTTGCCGCCATCTCCACCGCTTCCCCAATTTGTGAAGCTCGTGCCGCCATTTCCACCACCACCTCCAGCACCGCCATTTCCTCCATTGCCACCCAAGGCCTGACAATTTGAGAATGTACAATTCTCAAACACAGACCCCGAACCGAGCCACGAGCTCACAGCACCGCCAGCACCAAAGGCACCACCGCCGCCGCCGCCGCCATTTCCTCCATTGTTGGCTTCCGCGGTACAACCCGAGAATGCACAGGCATACAATTCCATGGTTCCACGGTTGTGAATCCCACCTCCAAAACCAATGCCAGAGGTGCAGTCCTTGATGGAGACACGGTTCAAAAGCAATGCATCGCAATCATTTTCAATGGCCCCTCCTGGGTCGTTGCCATCAAATCCATTGCGCAACTCCACGTCGTTCAAGCTGAATGAAGTCAAATCGCTGCCCAAGTCTAGAAATCGAGACGACCCTGCTGCATCCACAAACGTGGTCCGCGCTCCGCCACCCAACACCGCAATCTCACCGGCATTGATGTAGAGCTCGCCGTTTGTCCAAGCATAAGTACCCTCCGGAAGTACGACTTCAACAGCACCTGCCGTGGAAGCTGCCTGTTGCAAAGCCGCCCTGAAAGTGCACATGCCTCCGCCCCCATCACACATGCCATCCGCAGGGTTGGCATCCACCCCATCATCAAAGGTGTTCACCGTGATAATGGTCTGAGCCACAGCTGAAAAACCAATGGTCATGAAGACCAATAGACAGGACAAATAATGTTGCTTCATGAGATTCGGCACGGCTGCAAAGTACGAACCGCCCAACCGTGAAAAAGGTTGCGAACGGCGGTGATTTTTCAAAGCGTTCCTGAGAAATTTATCCCAACAACCCACACCCGATGTGCTCCATAACTGCGCTACTCAACCGCACCCTAGAAGTCGATTCTGACCGACAAAAAGTACTGGAAGCCTCTCTTTGTCAGCGACACCGCGGTCCCGATTGGTCCGGGATTGTGGAACACCCCGGCGCCATCATTGCCCATGAGCGCTTGGCCATTGTAGATGTATTGAGTGGTGCTCAACCCATGGTGGACCCCAAAAGAAAAACGGTTTTGGCGGTCAATGGAGAGATTTATAACCACAACGAATTGCGCTCGAGTGAAAGCGCCAAAGGTTACGGGTTCCAATCCGCCAGTGATTGTGAAGTCATCCTTGCCTTGCACCAAAATTGCGGCGCGAAACTGGTGGAGCAGCTCAGCGGGATGTATGCTTTCGTCCTTTTCGAACCTGACAATGACCATTGGATCATTGCAAGAGACCCCATGGGCATCATCCCCTTGTATCACGGCACCGACAGTGAAGGCCGGTTGTGGGTCGCCTCAGAAATGAAAGCCCTCACCCCAGTATGCGATGACGTTCGGTTGTTCCCTCCCGGCCATGTTTGGGAAAAGGGCCAAGACGCCCCAGTGAAGTTTTACATGCGCGAATGGATGTCTGGCGACCTGCCCGATGCGCCATACCGGCCAGAAGAACTCAGGGATGGTTTGACAGAGGCCGTCAAAAAGCACCTCATGGGCGACGTCCCATACGGATTGCTTATTTCAGGTGGACTGGACAGTTCAGTCATCGCTGCCATCGCCATGAAGCACGCCGCACGGCGCGTAGACGACGGAGGTAATACCGAAGCTTGGTGGCCGCGTGTACACAGTTTTTCTATAGGCCTAGACGGTTCTCCAGACCTCGCTGCAGCTGAAGAGGTGGCAGAAGCCATTGGAACGGTGCACCATGGGCTTCACTTTACCATTCAGGAAGGCATTGATGCACTTTCAGAGGTGATCCGGCACATCGAAACGTACGATGTCACCACAATCCGGGCGTCCACCCCGATGTACCTCATGGCCAGAAAAATCAAGGCAATGGGCATCAAGATGGTGCTCAGCGGTGAAGGGGCTGACGAGCTTTTTGGGGGGTACTTGTATTTCCACATGGCCCCCAATGCCAAGGAATTCCACGAGGAGACCGTTCGCAAGGTGCTCGGCCTTCACCAATACGACTGCGCGCGCGCCAACAAATCCATGATGGCATGGGGAATTGAAGCCCGCGTTCCTTTCCTAGATCGGGAATTCATTGATTACGCCATGGGACTCGACCCCGCGACTAAAATGGGCGGCAATGGACGCATCGAAAAAGCAGCCATCAGACAAGCATTCGAGGGTTACATCCCTGAACATATACTGAACCGACAAAAGGAACAATTCAGCGATGGTGTTGGATACGGTTGGATCGACGGACTGCGCGACCATGCCGAAGCGCAGGTCAGCGATGCCGAAATGGAAAGGGCAACTGTGCGTTTTCCCATTCACCCGCCCGCTACGAAGGAAGGCTACTTTTACCGCAAATTGTTTGAAGGGCACTACCCCTCTGCCGCCGCAGCCTCAACCGTCCCCGGTGGCAAAAGCGTAGCCTGCAGCACAGAAAAAGCCCTTGAATGGGACGCCAGCCTGAAGGACAACATCGATCCCAGCGGTCGGGCTGTTGGTGGAATCCACAACGACGCTTACGGAGACGGGTAGTAAACACAACCGCTTTTTACAAACTGGGGCCCATTTTGGTACTTCTCGGCCCGTGGATGGCTGTTTCCGCGGTTTTTTGAGCCAAAACGCCGTATCCTGTAGCATGCGAATCAGCTACCGTCATGAAGCAGAATCCGGTGCAGTGTACACCCTGGAGCAGAAAGGCGAATTGCTGCACGTTCACAGTAAAATACCTCAGCTTGAACTGCGCTGGTCAGAAGACCGATGGAAGCCAGAAAAAAACTGGTTTGAGCGCAACGAAGTTTTCCCAATGGAAGTGGGTTTGGATGAGTTCCTAGCGCGTCAACTCCCCCACCTCAATGGATGCAGCATGCAGTCGTTTATCCGTGGGATGAACGCCAAGCACAAGGGCCATTCATCGTTTACCGGAAAGTGGTTCAATTTTCAATCCAATGGCAACATGCCTGCGGTAGAAAAGGCGCACAAAAGCCTCCTGAAGACCACCGCTGACTTTTACGGGGTCAACTCCCTCTTTGGATAAAATCCAAGCCATCTAGGAGGAGGCCCCCGGTCCTCAATCCGCCAGACGCAACTCTTTGGTCACCGTTCCATCGGACCACAGGTGCAGAAGCATCCCCTTCCCAGATTTAACAGGCCGTCCCAACAGATCGACCGTCTCCACAATGGTGCGGGGGCCTTCCACTTCTTGAACAGCACTGGCCGTCATCGAAACCTGCATTTTTCCGGGTGCTATTCCCACGGGGATAGACCATTGCAAGCCAGCTTCAAAGTCCCACATCTCAACCGCGCCCGCAGTCGCAAAGTCGGTGGTACCCAATAGCACTTGGCCCGATGAAAGCACCTGCATGGCGTATACAGAACCTCCATTGCCACTCCACCCTTCTTCTGCAGCAAGGGTTGCACCATCGGCTTTACGGAAACCCGCTTCTCCATAAACCTGGTACAACACACCTCCTTCATGCCAATCTGCCGCACCACAGCCTGCTGTGACGTCTGCAACGACCTCCGTATCGGCGTCGGATGTTCCTGTCCAACGGCTCAATGAAGTGCCGTCATACTGCTGAACATTTACAGAGACAACCGCCCCATCATCCCCAGAAAACAAGTGGACCGGATTCAGTCCATCGGGGCCGAGTTCGGTCTCAGTATAAGCCCCTGTAGTAAGGTCAATTCGGCCAATGAGGCCCACTTCTTCTCCAAAAGTAAAGGCGTTGTTGATGGCCACATAAACAGCGCCTTCACTCACACAAATCCCCTCAGAAGCCCAACCTGGACCGCCATTGTCTGCAGCTTCCCATCCTGTGTCCCAAGACAAGTCTCCGGCATCCAAAGCCACGAAATAGTGGTCAAAATCAACAGAGCCCCATGTCATGGGATCCACGTCTCCACGGGATACAAACAAACGGTCCCCGTCCAGCAAAAGGCGCCGCGCTCCCTGAAGGGGTTGTTCAGCTAGAATTTCTCCTGTTGCTGCCTCCAGTTTATAAACGGTGTCCTCTGCTGCGACATACACCATGGATCCGTCTTCTGAAAGGGCCAAGTCTGCAGCAAATGCATGGCCATTGAACACCCTCAATACCTCAAAATCCGGGGTTGACGCTGAAAGGTCAATCGTTCCAATTCGGGGCGACTCCAACACCTCACCAGAATAAAAGTCCTGTGCACCCTCGCACAAAACATAAGCCCGGTCTTGGGCTTGGGCATGCCAAACGCCGGCGCTGCAAATGACCAGAACCAACAATCGAGAAAACTGAAACACGTTGCTTTTTTTCATGAGGTGAATAATGAACGCGAAGCTACTTTGACAAAAGGCGAATTCAACCTTCAAAGTCACCAAACGTTATATTCGGGAATGCACCCCTTTATTGTGTCCTTCCGAACCATTTTCCTGTTAGGTCTAATAGGACTTTCCGGCTGCTCTCCAGAGGGCATTGTTTTCGAAAACAATACCGTTCCAGCGTACAGCGGTGTTCCCACCGTGTTGGTCGATGCCTATCTAACAAGGGTTTTCATCGATCTCATTGGCAGAGAGCCATTGGCAATGGAATTGGAAGCAGAACGTGCAGCCTTGAGGGCAGGGGAATTGGAAATCGAAGCACGTTCCCTTTTGGTCGAACGGCTTATGGGCGCTGACCTCCAGTATGTGGCCCTTTATGACCGCAAGCTCAGCGATGACATGTCGGGCCGTTTTTTACAAGGGTTTGGCCAGGAGGCCATGGAATCCGAATTGGAAAGTCTGCTCAACCGGGCCACTCAAGATTCGCTCCAAGGCAATACGAGCGGATACCTGTATTTCACACAGCAAGCCTTGCGCATGCAGAGCGCACTGCAGGCCGTCGGTGACTACCGGACAAATGCCATCTCATGGCGAGAGGTCAGCCGACGTTACTGTGACAACATCTTCTATGATGAAATCAACATGAACAGCTTCAACTTCATCAACGCTACGTTTGATGACCTTTTTGGACGCTACCCTACGGAGTCTGAATTTGACCAGGCCTATTCTGCAGTAGAATTGAATGCCCCATCGGTGCTCCTCGGTACACCCATCTCGAATTCTGCAGAATACCTGCAAGCATTGGTAAACAACGTCGAGTTCGACGAAGGCGCTGTTCGCTGGTGGGCTGAGCGATTGCTGGTGCGCCCCATCACCGACGCGGAAATGGTCTCATGGAAACAAACCGTTGGCGCCGAGGTCGATATCCGTGCATTGCAGCAGCTTTTGATCACTTCTGACGAATACGCCGATTTCCAATGAACCGTTTTTCACCATTCTCGTGGCCTTGTGCAGTTGCATTATTGGTCCTGATCGGGGCAGGCTGTTCGGTCGAACCTGATGTCCAATACGGATTAGAGCCCTTACAACTGCAATCTTCCACTGCAGACAAAGACAGGGCCAAGACCATCGACCAGTGGATATCGATTTTACATGCCGACCTCTTCGGAACAGCCCTGGGCAGTGCTGAACTCTTCGACATCAAGCAAGCATTCGAAAGCATCGGAGACCAAGACATTGCACGTGAAACACTGGTGGCCAACTTCATGCAAAACCCCGAAGTCCAACTGCCCTCTCAAGAGGCCATGCTCGCAGACTCCGACCAGTTTGTTGAGGCCACCTATGTGCGGTTCCTCGTGCGTTACCCTACCCAAGCAGAGCGCACCTGGATGCGGAACTACATCCAGAACACCCCTACGGTCACTCCGGAATTGGTGTACTCATCCTTCGCGCTGAGCGCTGAATACTTGCATTATTAAGACCATGAAACGAAGGGATTTCCTCAAGAAAAGCGGATTGGCTGTTGCCGGGAGTGCTGCATTGCCCACCATACTTCCATCCGGCCGGCTGTTTGCTGCATCGGGCCGCCGCAGCGCGGACCATGTCGTGATGGTGGCCTTTGCAGGCGGCGTTCGGCTGCAAGAAAGCTACCTCCGGCGCTATGTGGACGATAGCCAAGGAGAGCCTTACCCAGGCAATATCATGTACAACATGCTGTCCGGTGAAGCGCCCATTGCCAAAATCGTGTACGGCACCGGTGTCGGAGGCATCAACCCCATCCCCGCTGTCCTGCCCCAATCCATCGAGTCCATTGGCACCACTTTTGCCGAAGTCAGCGCCCTGAGCGCAGGACATTTCGGTGGCATGAACTCCCTGGTTCAAGGTGCAGTTCCTGGTGGACAAGGCCTCAAGCAGCGTCCGCTGCAACCCACCATATTTGAATACCTCCGCAGACACGGAGGTTACCAGGCCACCGACACCTGGTTTGTGGGCGATGGAATCGGAGGCTCACTCCCTCTGCTCAACCACAGCGAGCACCCCAATTACGGTGCCGAATACGCTGGCAATTTCTTTGCACCACTCGTAACATTCGCTGGTGCTGGAGACGCCGCCTTTGCAGACGCACAAGTCTATCACCCAGAAAACGAGCTAGAGCCGCTTCGGCGCATGAAGACCTTTTTGGACCAGCAATTTGGAGCGGACGGCAGCGGAGGTTTCGGAGGTGGATTGAACAATACCGACGAAGAAAAAGAACACATCAAAGCCTTCATGAAACTCATGTATCAAAAGGTTGAAAACGGCACCGTCAACGTTCCTCCGGTGAGCGACAACCGGGATACAGGCACGGTTGGGTTTGCCTGTGAAGTGCTTTCTGAATTCAAACCCGCGTTCACCATGGTCAACCTCGGGGGAGTGGATGCATGCCACTCCAATTTCTCTTCCTATTTGTCGGCTTTGCACCGCGCAGACCATGCCATCGGACATTTGTGGAACCACATCCAGTCGATTCCAGGAATGGCCGGCAACACCACCTTAATCTTGACCCCAGAATGCGGACGCAACCTGCAGCCCAACAATATCATCGATGAAAACGACTGGAGGGCCTATGACCACAGCGATGAAAACAGCATGCGCATTTTCACGATGATGGCCGGCCCAACGGTTCCCCAAGGCCTCACCATTGGAGGCGAGGACAATCCAGTAGGCATGGTCACAGATACCATGATGACCGTGTGCGATCTGCTGGGCGTGATGCCCGAAGTTCAAAACGCGGGTTATGTGCATCCCGGTACCGACAGCTTGTTTAACCGCATCTGATGATACAAGATCATAGAACCACCCTGACTGCCTCCATCCTTTGGCTGAGCTGGATGTTTGCTGGAACTGGATGCCAACCCGAGCCACCTTTGAATCCTTACGACGGACTGCCACCTGTTGTGGCCACCGAGGGCCTTGCCGTGCCTCCTTTGCCCGAGGGCAATTTTGCATGGCTGCACCAACAAATCCTCGGCCCTACGTGCGCCAACAGCGGTTGTCACGACGGCACTTTTGAGCCGGATTTTCGCACCGTCGGCTCTTCCTGGAACACCCTGGTCAACCATCCTGTCATTGCCAACGATGCCAGCATGACCTTCAACCGCAGGGTGGTCCCGGGCAATGTGTCAGCGTCATTTCTGCACGAAAGGCTTACCGTCGAGATCCCGAATACCTCCGGCATGATGCCGCTCGAAGTGGACGAAGAAAGCGACTACGACGAACGCAGAGAAGAATACATCGCGGCCATCTCTGCATGGATCGAAGCTGGAGCACCCGACATCAACGGCAATACTGCACCCGCCGAAGGCACCTCATTGCCGCCGCAAATCCATGGCTTCGCAGCCTTTCCACCAGGCGCCATTGGCGAACCATATGCCCGGGCTGAAGGGGTGGGCCTTCAGCCCACCGTAGTAGACGCCGCTCCCATTCAAGTCTTCGCCGCCATATCTGACGACCTGATTCCACAAGGGGATATCGAATGCCACTGGGCACTTGGGCTGGACGTAGCCGATGCAGATGCAGCCTCCGATGGAGGTGCATTTGGTGCGCCTCCGTTTACGTTCACAGCGGCCACATTTTCTGGCAGCAACGAAGAGTATGGGCTCTTTGCAGAGGTAGATTTGAGCAACGCCGCTCCAGGATCTGAGTGGACCTTACAAATCAGGGCCACCGATGGCACCTCAGAAACGCGGGCCCCTTCCACAAACAGTCCCAACTATATTGGGCTGTTGTACCGATTGCGCATTGCCCTATGAAGGATTCCCTGGCCTCCCTCAACCCACTGTTTTCTGTGCTCTGGATTGCTGCAGTCGCGGCTGCCACATCGGGATGCAGCCCCGAAGAACCCGATCCCGTCTCTCCCACACTGACTTGGATTTCCATCAACGCCACGGAGTTTCAGTCGGCATCCCAAAACGCGGTTGTCACCCTCGGGTACCAAGACCACCAAGGAGACCTGGGTTGGACAGACCCCGACCGACATGCTTTGGACATCCAAGACGAAAGGTTGAACGCGCCGGACACCTACCACATTCCACCACTCACCCCGGACGGCATGGAACTTGACATCAGCGGCACTTTCGAAGTGACCGTGCCCCCCCTCTTCCTCTTGGGCAATGGTGGTGATGAGCAAACCCGGCTGACTTTTAGGATCACAGACAGGGCAGGCAACGTGTCCAACACGGTGCAAAGTCCAGTCATTCTCATAACCGACACTTTGTGAATTTCTGCGGGCATACACGGGCATTTCCGGCCTTGTTCATGGTATGCTGGACGGCTGTTTTCACAGCGGGCTGGGACGAGACTTGCACCGCACAAAGCAGCCCCTTTCTCATGTCCGATTCCACGGTAACGGAGTGCATTGGAGAATTAACCGATTCAGGCGGGCCAAATGAAGCATACGGAAACAACGAAAACCTCACTTTCACCATTGACGCAGGCGCCCCATTGCAGGTGGGCTTTCTAGGTCCCATCGAGTTAGAACCCTCCAGTCCTGGCAGTGGCCTTTTGTTTGATTACATGGTGCTCTACGACGGGGCGACCACGAACGCCCCTGTACTGGACACCCTTTATGGCAGCATTCCCAACCCCCAAGGCTACAGCACCCAAGGTGCATTGACCGTACAGTTCATTTCGGACGCAAGCGCCCAACCCCAAGGTTTCCACTTGTTTTGGTCCGCCAATCCACCTCCTCCAACACCGCCCATTTCCACTTTAAACGGGACAGGCTCTTGCCCGTTTTCGGCCGTACAATGGAACTTCACTCCTCCCATTGAATGTGCCCTCATTGACTGGTCAAGCCTGACACTTGTAGGAGAAAATGGCACCATCTGGAACGTGGACACCGCTTCTGCTCAAGGAATCAGCTGCCTTGGAGGCAGCGCCAGTACCTTGACCCTCCCCCTAGAACAAGGGGCCAACATTGAAGGCAATTGTGAGATTACAGCCACCATGGCAATCGGCCTGCGGGATGCTTGCGATTCGATATGGGTCACAGACCTTTCGGCCCAATGGACTGCTTCAGGATGCACCCCAGCCCCCATTTTAAGCATCACTTCAGACACCGTGTGCACGGGAGGTTGCACCGAGATCGCCGCCACACCCCGCGGCTGCGGCCCCACCACTTTTGTTTTACAAGGAGACGACGGGACGCTCCTCCCCGGTCCAGGTCCATGGAACATTTGCCCAGCAGCCTCCGCCGTTTACACCATCACGGCCACCGAAACGGAGACGGGAATCACCGGCGCGAGCACTGCGGCCATCACCTTAATTGATCTGGGCGCTTGGACATCCGACACCCTGTTGTGTCCAGGTCAAAGCCTCGAACTCAGCGCTGGGCCAATTGCTGGAGAATGGACGGGCCCGGGGATCTCTGGACCGCCTTGGGTTTTTTCTGCCGATTCCAGCGGTCCTGGTTTCCATGACATTGTCTTTTCAACCCTGGGAAATGCCGGCTGCACCTCGAGCGCCGTATTTGAAGTGCCTGCGTTTAACGTCCCTCCAAGCGTGGCTACCTGCCCTGAATCGCCCCCTTTTGAGATGGAAGGGTGGCCACAAGGAGGCGTTTGGGCCGGTCCTGCGCTCAACGGCAACATCTTTGACCCCGCAGAAGCGGACTCCACCTCCGGTAACAGCCCTTATGTGGTCACCTACACTGTACAGGGCTGCTCCGGTCAGACTGCGGTTTACGTCGAAGCACCTGCTGACACCATAGAGTTGGACAATGTCTGCGCTTCGGAACCTGATGTAACACTGCCGAATTCACCCCCCGGTGGCCAATGGTCGGGCCCGGGGTGGGATGGACAAAACGGTGTCTGGTCTCCGGAGGACACCCCATTTGGTCCTTTCACCTTGACCTACACCATGGAGGGCTGCAACCGCACGGCTTTTGGCGTCATTTTACCGGTTGAAGCCGGTCCCACAAGCTCCAGTTGCCCCGAACAACTGCCCTTTGTCCCTTTTCCAGGTTTCTATCCTCCGGGTGGCATTTGGTCTGGACCTGGTATCGACTCCGCAAGCACCACCAATGGACAGTACGACCCCAGCTTGCTCATAGATGGCCAATGGGCTCCATTGGTATATGCCGCGCCGAACGGGTGTTCTGACACCCTTTGGATGTTCAACAGGCAAACCCAAATCACGCCCAATGTTGTTCACGCCTGCAGCGGAGAGGCGGGCAACTTGCTGGTCAATGCAGGGGTGCAAGCGAGTCCCTGGTGTGGGTCATGGACCACATTGACCAGTGGAACCGCCACTGACTTAGGAAACTGTGACTGGGAATTGTTGTCAGAATCATTTGACTTAGGAGTGCAGCAAGCCGCTTACTCAGTCAACGGGTGCAGCGATACCATGGATGTGATCATCCACCCCGAATCCTTAGACCTCAGTGGTTGGACATCCTGTTCGACAGACAGCGCCATAGCCTTGCCCAACCCGTCTCCCGGAGCACAATGGACAGGCACTGGGGTGACCGCGAATCCCGACAACAACTGGACTTGGACGCCTTCGATTGCAGGCCCGGGCGCGCACAGCCTCACATGGACAGCCCCAGCGGGTTGTTCGGATTCGCTGCTGGCATCGGTCGAAGTCGCTCCAACTTGGCCCACCCTGTTTCTTGACGGATCAGATACACTGTGCTCCAACAGCACGTCATGGACACCGCCCACACCCACCGATGCGGGCAACGGCCCCCCGTCCTCTGATTCCAACTGGACGGTCGATGGAATTCCCTGGCCCACAAGCGGCTCCACCCAAGAACTCGGAGGCGGCTCCCACCTCATCGAACTGCAATGGACCGGTGACGTCTGTCAGGTCTACAGCTCATGGGCCGTAGAAATCCTCCCCGCCTTGTCGGTCTCTTTATCGGCTTCAGATTCCGTGCTGTGCCCCGGTGCCACAGCGGCACTAGAGGTTTCGGCCAACGGCGGTTTAGCGCAGCAACAATTGTCCATTGAATGGTCAGACGGTGGTTTGCCTGCCTATCAACGCAGCATCGCCCCAGCTTCATCCGAATGGTGGTGGGTATTGGTCGATGATGGCTGTTCAGACCCTGCTGCTGACAGCATTTTCGTGGAAGTCCTCCCTCCTTTTCAACGCAGCATTGATTTTGGACCAACCGCATGTTTTGGAGAGGGAACCGACGCCTTGCTCGAAGCGCCTGAACCCTCAGGTCTCATGCACATTGTCGAGGGAGACACCCTCGGTATTGGTCCGCACTCATTGACGTTAAACGCAGGGAGTGCATTCCAATGGAGCCTGTATGACCCCACTGATGGCTGCGCCCAAGACACCGTCATTTTGGTTCCCAGCCACCCCCCGCTCAGTGCTTCATTCAGCATCGCCCCCGCCTCAGATTGCATTCCTTGGGACAGCCAACCCATCCGCTGCATTGACCTCTCCAATGGCGCAGACTTCGGGACATGGCAATGGAGCCCAGTAGACATCGC
>DDCX01000076.1:12088-28443 GCA_002336475.1 Flavobacteriales bacterium UBA1995
GGATGTGCAGATTCCACCACCCACACCGTATGTCTGCTTCCGCCCTCAGATGTCTGGCTGCCCGAAGCTTTTTCACCCAACGGAGATGGTGTCAATGACATTTTCTATCCGAGGGGAAGTGGGGTCAAAGAATGGCAAATCACCATTTATGACCGTTGGGGACAAGTGGTCTGGCAAGAATCCCACGGCCCCTTCTCTGCAGGCGTCACTTTGGGAACCACGGATGCTCTTGGCCTGCCTGTGGGTTGGACGGGAACTGCGATAAACAAGGGCACACCCGTTTCGCCGGGGGTCTACAACGTGGTTTTTGAAGCCGTTTCTGATGGCGGGCTTCCCATCAGCTGGCAGCAGCCCCTCAAAATGGTCAGATGATCAAGGTGCCTCCCATATTGGCCGTCTTGGTATTGCGCCAAAGCCGCAACCTGCAGCGGTCCCATTGGGCTGTGGCCCTGCTGTGCACTGCAACTGCTCTTCCCGCCATGCTCCATGGTCAAGCATCTCTGCCACCATGGATCTCCGTGACACCAGGACTGGAGCATCCAGCTGCATGGGCCATGGACGACAAGCCTTTGCAATTCGGCCTGCAGTCCGACACGCGATGGAATGGAAACGCCGAACCATTGAACGGGCTCTGGTTCGGTGCAGGGTGGCAACCTGCCGCAAAAG
Organism: Flavobacteriales bacterium UBA1995; assembly: GCA_002336475.1. Lineage (GTDB taxonomy): Bacteria > Bacteroidota > Bacteroidia > Flavobacteriales_D > Sanyastnellaceae > UBA8752. Next base: position 12,755 of record DDCX01000076.1, read on the forward strand.
GCGGATACAACCGCAAAGGCTCCGATCCTGTCTCCTTTGGCGTGGCCTTTAAAGAGGATCCGCTTTCCACAGGGTGGATGGAACGCGCATTGGCCATCTCCGCTTCGGCATCGGCTTTCGTAAACCCGAGACTCAAAGCCCATGCAGGATTGTCAATTGGCCTGTCAAACTGGCGGCTGACGCCCTCCTCTTGGAGCTGGAACGCACAATATGGACCCGGCGGGTTTGACCCCCAATCCCCAAGCGGGGAAGAATGGGCCGATGACGCCAATGGTGGCTCGCGCCTTGATGTGGCGGTCAGCGTTGGGTTTTCGCCTGCCAGAGCGGCCCGTCAAAAAAGCCAACCTGCCTTCCGAGGAGCCTTGACCTTGCACCACCTCTCCCAAGGGACTGCACCTCATCTTTCACCCATTCCATTGGACTCCGTTCGGTGGCGGCCCAGCTGGTGGCTCGAAGGGCAAGGCGAAATGGGGTGGGAAAATCTGCAGTGGCGGGCTTGGCATAGAGGAACACTCCAAGGCAGCAGCCACCTTTTAGAGTTGGGGTTGACCATGGGGCGGTCGTTTGGAACCTCAGCCCGGTTCACCAAGACCAGATTGAGCCACCATGTCGAAACCGGAGTCCTCTGGCGCAGCGATGGGGTTTTGCGGCTGATTTTAGGATGGGAACGCCACGGGCTTCGCTTGAATACGGGCCCCGCTTGGTCTGTTGGTCCCACATGGCGGCCAGCGGCTGGTTGGAGTGTCGGGCTGTCATGGACCCCCGACTTCGAGGGCGCACTCGCACTTCATCGCTGATCTAAGTCTGCAAATAAAAGGGGGGTGCCTCCACACGGAAACACCCCCCTAGGCAAAGCAAGCTTCGCGGTTAAGCTTATTCTGTGCCGCAGGACTGGTTGAACAGGAGCAACAGGTCCAAGAGGTCTTGGATCCCCACTGCACCGCTGAAGTCAAAGTCCCAGCAAATGGGCGTCACACAGGTTCCATCGTCGAGGTTGGCCAATGGATCGAAGTTCTGCATCGTGGGATCCGTACAACCGGTCCAGAAACATGATCCATCATCCAAGTTGGCTCCGGGGTCGAAGTTCACCGCATTGGCGTAAGTACAACCTTGGTCGCCACAATCGGCGCCAGGGACAGCACAAGGCTCAACACCAAGCTCAATGGGGCTCAATGGCGACAAGACTCCGCAACCACCACCATCGGTGTTGTAGAACACCAGCAAGTCGGTGATCTCGAGTGCACCAATCATGCCGTCTCCATTGGAGTCCGGACAAGGCGGAGCATCGGAACAGTTGCCATCGTCGACCGTTGCGTAGGTCGTGTAGTTCCGGTAATAGTCCACTGTGCAACCCGCAAACTCACAAGAGCCATTGTCGTAACCCGCATTCGGATCATAATTGGCCGCAGTCGGATAGGTACACCCAGGACCGCTGGCACATGAACCGTCGTCATACACCGCATTGGGATCGTAGTTCTCCGCTCCTTCCTGGGTGCAACCGCACAAGGAGAGCAGGCTCGAAGCCATCCCCTCTGAGGAGAAAGACACCGTGGGACGGATGTCCACATCTACATCACCTTCCAAGAAGAGTTGGAAGTTCAACGTTCCAGAAACCACACCATCCGTGGTGAACTGGGCAATCAAAACCGCCTGGTCTTCTCCAGCAATACCATTGCTCGCATCATTGGTAACGAACCATGCACCTCCTGTGGCGTCATTGATGTTGATGTCGCCTCCAGCTGAGAACGCAGCCAGCCAGTTTTGGCCCGGACTGCTCACGCCTTGGACTTCGGCCTCTCCCAACGCTGTATTGGGTGTCTGGTCAATGCCAATGGTTACCCAGCTGTCAAAAGGAAGCGTAGGAATAAAGCCGTACAACAGCGGGTTAATGGCAGAACCATAATTTGAGCCCACAGGGTCTTGATACCATGCGGTCGTTGTGCTGATGTTCAATGGCAGATCTCCATTTCCAAAGACACTTGAAAGCTTATCCGCTGCACTCTGACCGGTCACCAAAACGCGGTAAGTTGTCTGGCCTGCAAGGTCTCCTTCTGTGTGCTCCATGACGCGCACTAGCTCTAATCCATAGCCAGCACTGTCACTCTCGAAGTAAAGGGTATCCGGTCCAGCAATCACCTCGGGCTCATAGCAAGAGCAATACTCGCAACTGCCGTCATCTTCTGTGATGGAGGGGCTGAAGTTGCACGCCGCTGGGTCTGTACACCCATCGAGTTCTTCTTCGTCGCAAACACCATCTCCATCCGCATCATTCAGACAGTCCCCGAAGCAATCAACGTTGTCGCTGCCATAGATGTCTGCAGCATAAATGCAGCTTCCATCCTCGGTATTGTAGCCTCCACTGTAATTGCAAGCCGCTGGGTCAGTGCAACCATAGACGGCCACAATCTGGCATGATCCATCGTCCACATTGGCATTGGCATCAAATTCAACGTAGTCTGGGTCCGTGCAACCTTCGAGCACGAGCGTCGCACACGAGCCATCGTCCACATCAGCGTCAGCATCATATTCGATGTAGAGCGGATCAGTGCAACCGGGATACAAGCAGCTGCCATCTTCATCGGTGGCTGCCGCGTCGTAGTTCACCGCCAAATCATCCATACAACCGGGCACTTCATCCTCATCACACACACCGTCTCCGTCTGCATCGTTTAAGCATTCTCCTGCGCAATCCAAGTAATCCACGCCGTAGAGGTCGATCGGATATTCGCAGGCATCGGCCGTGTTGGCCTCGGGATTGAAGTTGCAGGCTTCAGGCTCTAAACAGCCTTCAACCACCGGAGTCACACAAGATCCGTCGTCGGTATTGGCTGCCGCATTGTACTCCACGAAGGCGGGGTCCGTGCATCCAGATTCGACAGGGGTCAAGCAGGATCCGTCATCGGTATTGGCCGAAGCATTGAATTCAACAAAGGCAGAGTTGGTGCAGCCTTCGATCACGGGAACAGCGCAACTGCCATCATAGGTGTTGGCTGCGGGGTCGAACTCCAAGAAGTTCGGATCGGTACAACCGAGCACCACAGGTGTGGCACATGAGCCATCCTCGATGTTGGCTGCTGGGTCAAATTCCGTGAAGTTCTCATCGGTACAACCCTCCACAATCAAAGTGACACACGAGCCGTCATCGACATCCGCGGTGGCGTCGTACTCGAGATAAGCGGGATCGATGCAACCTCCATAGAGACAAGAACCGTCATTGGTATTGGCCTGGGGGTCATAGTTCGCCGCAGTTGCATCCGTGCATCCTACAAAGACACAGAAGCCGTTGTTGACGTTCGCATCCGGGTCATAGTTGTCGGCCTCTGGGTCCGTACAACCCAAGTACTCACACGTGCCACTTTCATAGTTGGCATCGGGATCGTAGTTGTCGGCCTCTGGATCGGTACAACCCAAGAAGAGGCAAGAACCGTCGTCTACATTGGCGAAATCGTCAAAGTTGATGGCCGCTGGATCGGTGCAACCCAAGTACTGGCAAGTGCCATCCTCGAGGTTGGCTCCTGGGTCATAGTTGTCAGCAAAGCTGTCCGTACAGCCAGGATAGGTGCAAGAACCGTCTTCAACATTGGCACCCTCATCGTAGTTCGAGGCCAAAGGATCCATACAACCGAAGTACTCACAAGTGCCATCGTCGCTGTTGGCGCCTTCATCATAGTTGTCGGCTTCAGCATCGGTACAACCGTAGTACAAACAAGAACCATCGTCGCTGTTGGCACCGGCATCGTAGTTGTCGGCTTCAACGTCCGTGCAGCCATAGTACAAGCAGGTACCGTCGTCGCTGTTGGCCCCGGCATCGTAATTGTCGGCTTCAACGTCTGTACAACCGTAATAGATACAGGTTCCATCGTCGCTGTTGGCACCGGCGTCATAGTTGTCGGCCGCATCATCTGTACACCCGAGATACAGGCAAGAACCATCGTCGCTGTTGGCACCGGCATCGTAGTTGTCGGCTTCAGCATCCGTGCACCCGAAATAGATGCAAGAGCCGTCATCGCTGTTGGCGCCTGCGTCATAGTTGTCGGCCTCCACATCGGTACAACCGGGGTAAATGCACGATCCGTCATCGAGGTTGGCGCCCGCATCAAAATTGGATGCAGTACTGTCGATACAGCCTTCGATGAGACAGGAACCGTCTTCGTCTGTAGCCAAGGGGTCAAAGTTGACCGCAATGTCATTGGTACATCCAGGGACCTCCTCTTCGTCGCACACCTCATCCCCGTCCGCATCGTTCAAGCAAGTGCCCGAGCAATCCAGCCATGTCACGCCGTAGAGGTCCTCTGGGTAAGAGCATGAGCCATCATCTTGGGTCGCCTCTGCATCATAATCACAAGCCTCAGGGTCCATGCAACCCAAGCAAGAGACAAAGTCACAAGAACCGTCGTCTGAATTGGCGGAAGCATTGTAATTGCAGGCAGTCTCGTCGGTACAACCAAGGAAAATGCAACTGCCATCATCTGTGTTGGCTCCCGCATCATAGTTAGAAGCTGCAGCATCGGTACAACCGGGGTACAGGCATGAACCATCATCGGTATTGGCACCAACATCGAAATTGGAAGCCTCGGCATCGGTGCAGCCTAAGTAATCACAGTCACCGTTGTCGAATGTCGCGTCAGGATTGTAGTTGTCCGCTTGTGGATCCAAACAGCCCGCAAACAAACAGGTGCCGTTGTCCTGGGTGGCGAAGAAGTTGTAATTCAAAGCCAACGGGTTGGTACAACCGTAGATGATACAGCTTCCGTCATCGTAGGTCGCTGACGGGTTGTAGTTCGTGGCAAAAGAGAGGGTACAACCGCCGATCACACAGGAACCGTCATTGATGTTCGCGTTCGGGTCGTAGTTGTCAGCCGTTGGACTGGTGCAGCCCAGCACGATACAAGATCCGTTGTCAACCGTGGCAGAAACGCTGTAGTTGATGGCCAGAGGATTGGTACAGCCCGCGATAATGCAGGACCCGTCATCCAAGACTGCATTGGCAGCGAAGTTGACCGCAAGCGGATTGGTACAGCCATAGACTTGGCAGGTATTGTCGTCCAAAGTAGCTGCGGGGTCAAAGTTGATCGCATCGGGATCGGTGCACCCCAACAGGATGCAGCTGCCGTCGTCTACATCGGCCAAAACGCTGTAGTTGATGGCCGCAGGGTTGGTGCATCCACCAAACGTGCAAGATCCATTTTCAACGGTCGCTTCGGGGTTGTAATTCGCCGCTGTCGGATAAGTGCAACCGCTGATGACGCAGGAGTCGTCACTGATGGTAGCCTGAGCATCGTAATTGTCAGCTTCTGGGTCTGTGCAACCTGAGCAGCTTTGGCTTTCACAACTGCCGTCATCGTCGGTGGCCTCGACTGAGAAATTGCAGGCCTCACCGTCGGTGCAACCCAGTACCTCATCCTCATCGCAAATGCCATCACCATCCGTGTCGTTGTTGCATGTGCCTGTGCAATCCACATTGTCTGCCCCAAAGAGGTCCTCTGGGAACGTGCACGTGCCATCATCGTCATTGGCTGCAGGGTCATAATTGCAGGCCCCCATTTGGGTACAACCCCCAAACAGGCATGACCCGTCATCCGCATTGGACGCTGCATCAAAGTTGTCTGCAGCAGGATCAGTACAACCGGGGTATTCACAGCTGCCATCTTCATTGTTGGCTGCAGCATTGTAGTTCTGTGCTTCTGAATCCGTGCACCCCGACAACACGCAGCTGCCATCGTTCACGTTGGCTTGAGCATTGTAGTTGTCTGCGTCGAGGTCCGTACAACCGGGGTACAGACACGACCCGTCGTCGCTGTTGGCGCCAGGTTCGTAGTTGGCTGCCGAAGCGTCCGTGCAACCATCGAACAAACAGGATCCATCGTCCACATTGGCAATGGGGTTAAAGTTTGAAGCCGCAGGAGAAGTACAACCCGCATAGCTACATGAGCCATCGTTGGTGTTGGCCAAGTCGTCGTAGTTGCCCGCAAGTGGGTCCGTGCAACCAAAGAAGATGCAACTGCCATCAAAAACCGTAGCCTGTGGGTCGTAGTTGTCGGCCGCAGGGTCCGTACAACCGCTGTACACACAGCTGCCGTCGTTCACATCAGCTCCAGCATCGTAATTGTCTGCCGCAGCATCCGTACAACCTGGGTATTCACAACTGCCATCGTCATAGGCCGCATCGAGGTCGGGGTTCAAAGCATCGGGGTCGGTACAACCACAATTGGGAGCTCCGAAGGAAACCACATAGCGCAAGTCCATTTCTGAATTGCCATTCGGGAAAACCTGAATCCGCATGTTTCCGCTCAGGTCACCGTCCGTGGTGAACTGTCCAAGCAGCACACGCTGATCGTCGCCCGCAATTCCATTGGATGCCGAGTTCAAAATATACCAGCCACCACCTGTGCCGTCGTTGATGGCAATGTCATCGCCCGATTCAAAACCGACCGTCCAACTGGGTGAGACTCCAGACACCGTTGCGGCATCCTCCTCTCCCATGCCGGAGTCCGCCTTGCGCTCAAGGCCAATCGTAACCCAGCTGTCATATTCCAAGTCCGGAACAAATCCGAGCAGCAAATCCGTAATCCCCGAAGGTGTCACACCGCCAATGGAGCTTTGGAAAAACGTTCCTGTGGTTTGAACCTCGAGCGGGACTCCAGAAAAACCAGTGACGGCACTCACGAAATCATCGGAAGAGGCCGTGGTGGCATATACGCGGTAGGTCGTGAAACCTGCCACACCATCTACCGCGTGGACCTCTACGTCTACGCCGTAACCCTCGGTATCAGAAGAAGTGATGAAACATGAGCAATAATCGCATGTACCATCGTTGTCCGTTGCCAGGGCGTCAAAATTGCAGGCCGCGGCATCATCACAACCGAAGACAGGCTCGTCAAAGGCATCGCAAATGTTGTCACCGTCGGTGTCTTCCAAGCACTGGCCATTGCAATCGTATTCGGGCTGCGCGTAAATGCACGTACCGTCTTCAATTGTGAGGTCAGAAGCGTAGTTACAGGCTGTTTCATCGGTACAACCTGCACAAGATGCAAAGTCACAAGAGCCGTCGTTGAACGAAGCCGAGGCATCATAGTTGCAAGCCGATGCGATCGTGCAGCCGCCGCAGCTCAGATACTCACAAGAGCCATCATCCAAAGATGCTTGTGCATCCAAATTGCAGGCATTGGGGTCAGTACAACCCACGGGCTCAATTTCATCGCACAGCCCATTGTCGTTGGCGTCGTTCAAGCAGGCTCCGTCACAGTCCAAATATCCCACTCCGTAGAGGTCTTCTGGATAGAGGCAAGTAATGGCCAGCGTAGCATCTGCATCATAATTGCAGGCGCCTTCATCGAGGCATCCCGCGCATGAAGCAAACTCACAATCGTTGACCTCATCGCCAAAGTTGCAAGCAAACGGCAAGTCGCACCCCGCTTCATCAACAGATGGAGGGTTGCCACCATAGAGGCACCCTTCGACGAGGTACTCTGAAACGTCAGCGTCGTAGTTGTCCGCTGCAGGGTCACCGCAACAAGAGGTGAATTCACAGACTTCCACACTAAAGATCAGCGCTGTAGGATCGTAATTACAGGCAATGGTAATCATACAACCCGCGCAGGAGATGAACTCACAAGACCCATCGTCAAAGTTGGCTCCGGCAGTGTAATTGCAAGCGCCATTGTCTGTGCATCCGCCATACAAGCAACTGCCATCGTTAAAGGTGGCCTGAGTCTCATAGTTCACTGCCGTGAAGTCGGTACATCCCCCAAACTCACACGAACCATCGTCGGTCAATGCCGTTTCCGAGAAGTTGTCAGCCGCTGCATCTGTGCACCCTACACAAGAATTCCATTCGCAGGATCCGTTGTTCTCGGTAGCGTCGCTGTCATAGTTGCATGCCGAAGGAGCTGTGCAGCCAGGGACTTCAAAAGGATCACATATCCCGTCACCATCGTAATCGGAAATGCAATAGCCCAAACAGTCGTATTCTGGAGCCGGATAGGTGCAGGTTCCATCATCGGTATCGGCACCCGCATCAAAGTTGCAAGCTTCAGGGTCTACGCAACCTGCATACAAGCAGCTGCCATCGTCCAAAGAAGCGTTGCCATCAAAGTTGTAGGCTTCGGGGTCGGTGCACCCCCCATAGGAACAGCTTCCGTCATCGACGTTGGCCCCTGGAGAGAAGTTGTCTGCTGCAGCGTCTGTGCAACCAAAGTATTCGCAATCGCCACTTGGCAGCGTAGCCAAAGCGTCATAGTTGTCCGCCGTGGGGTCGGTACATCCCGCACAAGCCGTGTAATCGCACACCACACCACCATCTGTGGCATCGGGGTTGTAGTTGCATGCTCCTGGCACCAAACAGCCCGCAATTTCATCGGGGTTGCATACCAAGTCACCATCGGTGTCCAACAGGCAGTCTCCATTGCAATCGACGCTTGAAGAGGCCGGATAGGCGCAAGTTCCATCGTCGGTATTGGCGGTTGAATCAAAGTTGCAGGCCCCCTCATCGGTACAACCGAGGTAGACACAACTTCCATCATCGGTATTGGCCCCTGCGTCGTAATTCGAAGCCGTGGTATCCAAACAGCCCAAGTAGAGACAATTGGAATCAGAATTGGCTTGCGGATCATAGTTGTCCGCCTCTGGATCCGTACATCCCGAAAAGACACAAGATCCATCGTTCGTATTGGCTGCCGGGTCGTAGTTGTCCGCTGCTGGGTTCACACAACCGAGGTAAATACAGTTGGTGTCCACGTTGGCCTGGGCATCATAGTTGTCTGCTTCAGGGTCGGTACAGCCGCTAAACAAGCAGCTGGCATCGTCGACGTTGGCCTGCGGGTCGAAGTTGTCTGCCGCTGGACTCGTGCAACCGAGATACTCGCAGAGTTCGTCATTCACAATCAGCGGATTGCCTGCATAGTTGTCGGCTTCCGGGTCGGAACAACCGGCACAGCTCAAGTATTCACATGAACCATCATCATCGGTTGCTCCCTGATAGTTACAGGCCATAACATCGGTACAGCCGGGAATTTCAAAAGCATCACAAATGCCATCGCCGTCTAAGTCGCTGACACAATCACCATTGCAGTCATATTCCGCAGACTCATACAGGTCAATGGGGTACTGGCAGCTGCCATCGTCTGTCAAGGCCGATGCATCATAGTTGCATGCCTCATCATCCGTGCAACCCAGATAAGCGCAAGTTCCATTGTTGAACGTAGCCTCGGGGTTGTAGTTCGTCGCCGATTCATCGGTACAACCTGGAACCACACATGAACCATCGTCGATGGATGCAAGCGGGTCGTAGTTGCTCGCATCAGCATTGGTACATCCCGCAAAAATGCAGGAGCCATCATTCTCGGTGGCTTCAGGGTTGTAGTTCTCGGCACCTGAAATGGTACATCCAAGAATCACACAAGAACCATCGTCAAAGTTGGCCTCCGGGTCAAAGTTGGTGGCAAAAGGATGGGTACATCCGAAGAAAATACAAGAGCCATCGTCACTGTTGGCCAGTGGATCGTAGTTGAAAGCATTTGAAGAGGTACACCCACTGAAGAGGCAAGAGCCGTCGTCCACATTGGCCGCACTGTTGTAGTTGTCTGCTGCAGCATCCGTGCAACCTGCAGTCTCGCATGACCCGTCGTCGTAGTCTGCACCGGGGTCATAATTGTCAGCTGTTTCATCCAAACAACCGCAAGCGGGACCGTCCAACCCATCCAAATCAGCCGACGAGAAGCTCGAGGTTACCCGAACGTCATTCGCTCCATTTCCTTCGATGAAAACTTGATAATTCAGTACTCCTGTTAATACACCTGCAGTGGTAAACTGACCCAACAGCACTTCAAGGTCATCGCCTGCGATGCCGTTGTTGTAAACATTGGTGACAAACCAAGCACCACCCGTCGGGTCGTTCATCAAGATTTCACCTCCTGCATCAAAACCGATCACCCAGTTTTGACCCGGACTTTGGGCGCTTTGAATGTCGCCTTCTCCTGCAGCAGCATTGGGGGTTCCTTCAATGCCGATGGTCACCCAAGTATCATACGCCAAGTCAGGGAAGCTCGGCAACAACAAGGGGTTGACACCATTGGCAAAAGTTCCTCCAAATACGTCCTGGTAGAATGGCGCCGTTGAAGACACCTGCAGGGGCAACTCATCGTTGCCATAAGCACTTGACAACATGTCATCTACATGGCCTAACGTGGCCGTCAAACGCCAAGTCGTCATGCCGGCCAATGCACCACTTGTATGGTCCATGACCCGAGAGAGCTTCAATCCATATCCCACCTCATTGGAGCCGTAGTCAAAGGCGTCCAATCCAGCAGCGCCTTCTCCTGAGCAAGAACAATACTCACAGCTGCCATCGTCTTCGGTCATCCCTGCGCTGTAGTTGCAGGCCAACGGATCCGTACATCCGCTGAATTCGTCTTCATCACAAACACCGTCGCCGTCGCCGTCGTTCAGGCAGTTGCCGTCACAATCGATGTACACGACATCGGGATAGACACAAGAACCATCTTCAACATCCGCAGTAGCGCTGTAATTACAAGCTCCAGGGTCAAGACATCCGCCGAAAATGCAAGAGCCATCGTCTTCGTTGGCGATGACATCGTAATTCAATGCAGCAGCATCGGTGCAACCGGGGTAGATACAAGACCCATCCTCCTGATTGGCGCCGCTGTCATAGTTAGAAGCGGCGGCATCGGTACAGCCCGCATACAAACACGTACCGTTGTCCACGTCTGCAGAGGCATCATAATTGACCGCATCAGGGTCGATACAACCACCGTATTGGCAACCGCCATCATCCACATTGGCACCGGGGTCGTAGTTCACGGCATCGCTGTCCAAGCAACCGGGGAACAAACAAGTTCCGTCGTTCAGGTTGGCTTCTGGGTCAAAGTTTGAGGCAGCAGCGTCGGTACAACCAGGATAGGTGCAGCTTCCATCGTCCGCATTGGCTTCAGGGTCATAGTTCGAAGCGGTCACATCCATGCATCCCTCGAGGATACACGAGCCGTCATCCTCGTTTGCCGTAGCGTCATAGTTGGACGCTTCAGGGTTGGTACAACCTGGGAAAAGGCAACTGCCATCGTCCACATTGGCTGACGGATCAAAGTTAGAGGCCACTGGGACCGTACATCCGAAGTACTCGCAGGTTCCGTCGCTTTGATTGGCTCCAGCATCGAAGTTGTCGGCTTCAGGATCTGTACATCCGAGGTACATGCATCCGCCGTCATCGGTGTTGGCGGTGGGATCGAAGTTGTCCGCCTCAGGATCAATACAGCCATAGTAAATGCAACTGCCATCATCCGTGTTGGCGGTAGGATCGTAATTCGCCGCATCGCTGTAGGTGCAGCCCGTCAGGATGCAAGACCCGTCATTCTGATTGGCTTCAGGATCGTAATTGTCGGCTTCCTCATTCGTGCAACCAGGCACAACACAAGACCCATCGTCGGTATTGGCTGTGCCATCATAGTTGAGCGCATTGGGGTTGGTACAACCCAAGAATTGACAAGTGCCATCCTCATAGTCAGCAGTGGCGTCGTAATTGTCGGCCGCAGCGTCTGTGCAACCACAATTGTTGCCCCCTTCCCCACCGGAACCGACTACCGCAGTCAATTCTGGCTCACCGAGTCCTTCGGTCGTGAATGTGAACGCAGCGCGTTGCTCATTGGCCCCATCTCCTTGCGGAAATATTTGGATCGGCAAGGTGCCGGATACGACCCCGGTTGTGGTGAACTGTGCAACCAACACCCGCAGGTCGGCATCGGGCACGCCGTTGAGGTTGGAAGACGTCACAAACCAAGCGCCACCGACAGGATCGTCCATGCGCAATTCTCCACCCGCATTGAATGAAGCTACCCAGTTCTGATTTGGACTTTGGGCACTCTGGATGTTGCTGTAACCAGCAGGTGGCGTAGCATCTAGTCCGATGGTCACCCAACTGTCATAAGCCACATCCGGAAAAGCGCCCAGCAACAAGGGGTTGATTCCTGTTCCAAAAGTGCTGCCTATCACGTCCTGATAGAAGTCACTTGTGGACTGGATCAACATCGGGTTCAGGCTGTTTCCAAAACAAGAGCTCAACAAATCAGAGGCTCCGTTGGCCACCACATAAAATCGGTACGTGGACATGCCGTTCAACGCCCCTGAGGTGTGGGTTTTGACCCACTCCACATCCAATGCATACCCTACAGTATCATCGACAAACGTCAGCACCTCCAGGGTATCGCCCGAAATCCAAGAGGTATCGCCTCCCGTTCCAGTACAAGAACAATAATCACATGTCCCATCATTTTCAGTGGCACCCGCATCGTAATTGCAGGCAGTAACATCGTTACAACCGTCGACCTCATCCTCATCGCATACACCGTCTTGATCAGAATCATTGAGGCAAGCCCCATCACAATCCAAGTAATCAACGCCCCAGGTTGTCAGGGCATCCAAACAACTTCCATCCTCCGTGTCGGCTACAATGTCATAGTTGCAAGCCTCTGGGTCGGTACAACCCGGGTAGAAGCAAGTTCCATCATCGGTATTGGCCTGCGGGTCGTAGTTGCCCGCGGCAACATCGGTACATCCCGCATACAAGCAACTGCCATCATCATCGTTGGCCGTGGCATCGTAATTGGCCGCTGAGTCATCGGTACATCCGGGGTACAAGCAGCTGCCATTGTCAATCTGAGCAGTGACATCATAGTTGCTGGCCTCTGGATCTGTACATCCGGAAAAAATGCAGCTGCCGTCGTCAAATTCTGCCGCTGGATCAAAGTTGGTTGCATCAGAATCATCGCAACCTCCGACACCTACAATGATGGTGCCTACCATGCCCAAACTGGCCTGGTTCGAAACCGAAGAGTTGTAGTCGTAAATCCCTGGTACAGTGAACGTAAAGGAACCGAGACAGGTGCCTTCCGTAGACCCCAAAACAGCAGAAATGGTAAACGGCTGAGGGTTGTCAAAAGGCAACCCTGTAAGCTGATCCGTTGTGGCATTGACGTTGTGCAAGCCTCCAACATTCACCCATACCACAGTCGCACCGACTTCCATCGTTACCACGCTCGGATCAAAATCAAAACTGCTGGCCTCTACAACCGCATCGGCTTCAATTCCACAGGCGTTGAAATAAATACAGGAGTTGTCCTCCTCAGTGGCATCAACGTCAAAGTTCCAGGCCGACTGATCCGTGCAACCATCGACTTCTTCTTCATCGCAAAATCCATCGCCATCGGCGTCGGCAAGACAGACACCGTCGCAGTCGCGAAACGGGTCCGCCAAAATGCAGGATCCATCATCGTCATTGGCCTCAAGGTCATAGTTGCATGCCGCAGCATCTGTGCAACCGCCATACAAGCAAGTCCCATCGTCTTCAGCCGCACCAGCATTGTAGTTGTCAGCGTTTGGATCGGTACATCCTGCCGCCCCGGAGCCATCGGTTCCGTCGAAACTCAAATGAAACCTCAAATCCGAGGAGCCCACACCGTGTTCAAATACCTGAACCAAAAGCGTACCCGAAATGTCTCCGTCTGTAGTGACTTGTGCCAACAATACCTGCAGGTCATCGCCCGCGATTCCATTCACATAATTCTGGGTCACAAACCACGCCCCTCCTGTCGCGTCGTCCATCACCAAGTTGCCGCCCGACTCAAAGCCCAATACCCATGCCTGTGTGGGACTTTCAACGGTGCTGATTTCACCTTCATTTGCCGCACCATCAGGTTGTTGCGAAATGCCAACCGTGACCCAAGTGTCATACTCCAACTGCGGAAAGAAACCGAAGAGCAACGGATTCACCGCATTGGGCGTAGCAGCACCGAGGGCATCCTGATAGAATGTGGTCGTCGTAGAGAGGTCCATCGGAAAGATGGCATCTCCACTCACAGCCGACACAATGTCGTCTGCGTTGACGCAGTCCATAAAGATTCGATACGTAGTCTGACCGGCCAAAGGACCGGTATCGTGTTCCGCGAAGACTTCCACGGAAAGACCATAAGAGGGAGCCTGTCCGTGCGCAAATGCTGCACAGAAAAGGCAAAAGAGAAGGGTAATCAGACGGTTCATGTGAGCACAATCTGGGTTGGGCAATGATAAATATACCCATTTATCGACGAAAAAAACAATTTCATCCCCAGTATTTAAGCTCAGGTAGGCAATTAACCGCCCTTCGTCCAAACACAAAACGTCACCAGGACATCCTGCATCTGCCTCTAATCAGACCCCATCCATCATCCTGCCTAACCCTCCGAGTACGCTCCCCTCGCCTTTGGATTTCCCTCCGATCGAAGGAGCATTCATGAGAATCCGGTCTGCCAATCGGCTAAAAGGCAAACTTTGCAGCCACACCGTACCCTGGCCTCGAAGCGTCGCCAAAAACAATCCCTCTCCTCCAAACAACATGCTCTTCAAGCCGCCAGCAGCCTCGATGTCATAAGAAACAGTCGCGTCAAAAGCCACAATGCAACCGGTATCCACGCGGAGGGTTTCTCCATTCAATTCACGCTTGACAACCGTTCCTCCAGCGTGCAAGAAGGCCAATCCATCACCCTGCAACTTTTGAAGGATGAACCCTTCACCTCCGAAGAATCCTGCACCGAGCTTTTTATTAAAGGCCATGCTCACAGAGGTGCCCATCGCAGCGCACAGAAAAGCGTCTTTTTGGCACAACAAATCACCGCCGAGGGCGGCAAGGTCCACGGGAACAATCTTGCCGGGATACGGAGCAGCAAAGGCCACCTTCCGCTTCATCACTCCCCGGTTCGTGAAATGCGTCATGAACAAGCTTTCGCCGGTGAGCATGCGCTTGCCTGCGCCGAACAGCTTGCCCAGCATCCCTTGGTTGGCCTCCGAGCCATCGCCCATTCGGGTTTCGAAAGCAATGTCCTCTTCCATCCAGTTCATCGCACCCGCTTCTGCAATGACAGTCTCCTGAGGGTCCAACTCTACCTCTACCGTTTGAAGGTCATCGCCATGGATGCGGTAATCTATTTCGTCGCTGTGCTTCATGTCGTCTAATTTGCCACCCGATTCACAACATGCGAAATTTGATTTTCCCCATTGCCGCAGTCCTCGTTTGGGCTTCATGCGGCACCGCTCCTCAACCCGATTCCATGACAGGCTTCAAATACCCGGAAACCCGCACCGAGGAGGTCACAGACACTTATTTCGGAACTGCAGTAGCAGACCCGTACCGGTGGCTTGAAGACGACCGCAGCGAGGAGACCGGTGCTTGGGTTGAGGCCCAAAACGCCGTGACGCGCGGTCATTTGGACGCCATCCCCTTCCGCAACGCCATCCGCGACCGCTACGAGCAGATCTTCAACTACGAGAAGGTCGGCGCCCCCCGGAAGATTGGCGACCGCTACTACATCAGCAAGAACGACGGCCTGCAAAACCAAAGCGTCTGGTACGTCCGCGACGGCCTCGATGGCGAGGACCAAGTTTTCCTCGACCCCAATACCTTGAGCGAGGACGGTACCGTTACCGCCAGCCTCTCCAGTGCCTCCGATGACGACAAGTACATCGTGGTCATGCGCAACGCCGCCGGCAGCGACTGGCAGGAGATCCGCGTGATGGACCTCGAGACCGGTGAAGAAACCGGCGACGTGCTCGAGTGGGTCAAGTTCTCCGGCGCCAGCTGGGTCGGCGACGGCTTTTACTACAGCCGCTACCCCGCCCCCGACGGCAGCGAGTTCAGCGCCGAGAAC
>DDCX01000064.1 GCA_002336475.1 Flavobacteriales bacterium UBA1995
ATCAGGCTGGCATCGTATTCAAGACCGCCTTGCTCAACGCCCTTCCACAGCTTGCTCAGCCCATCGTCATGGCAGGCAAAAACATCCAGCATCCCATCTCCATCGAGATCGGTCATGGCGCATCCCTGCATGAACATGGAACCGTTGTCGAGGTTTTCCAAGGGCCCCGGGCCATGGGGCAACATCTTCAGATGATGGACCCCATCATAGGAGCCTCCAGCGATCAGGTCCTTGGAACCGCTGTTGTTGAGGTCGCCAATGCATGCCCCCCATTGATTTGAGTTGCTGACCGTCGCCATTTCGACAGCATAAAACCCCTCGGGCCCCTGGAATTCCACCACGACATCGTGGCCTTCGTTAAAAATGACCAGGTCGTCCCACCCGTTGTTGTCAACGTCGGTGAAGCCCACTGTACCCGCACTGTGGTAGGAGCCCTGCAAACTGGTGGAAAAGGTAAATTCTACCTGCGCCTTCAGGCCTTGTTGCAGGCACATGAAGACCCCAAGCAACGGCAGCCACTTCCCCTGAAACAGGGCAACGTCTCTTGCCATCCCTGCGCAAAGGGCAAAGAACCCATGCTTCCCCGTACTATTCGACGGACCGCAACGGTTCAAAATCGGGCTTGTTCGCATTCCGCATATTTCGACTTAGAAATATAATGTGTAATACCAAGAAGCCCTAGCCGCCTACGAATTGATATATGACTTACATCGACGGGCCAAGGAAGACGGCGTTGTCGAAGAGGCGGTGACCGGACTTCCAGAAGGCGCGGAAGAGCGGGTTGTCCACGAGGTAGACCACGCTTCCGCGGCCCATGTTGTGTACGCCCGCCACCAGCGAGCCTTTCTGCGCGGGAATGGACATTTCTCCGGCGTGACCGCTAAAGGGGCGGCCTTGGTCACCCGGAGGCAACACCGCGACATTGCCCTCTTCGAGGGCCGCAAAGCGGCGACCAGATGTGCGCAGGGTCATGTATTTGCTGCCGTATCCATCTGCCAACGGATGTGTATCGTCAACTGCGGCGCTGAAAATGGCGCCGGGCAGGTCATAGCGTAAACGGTCGCGGCCTTGCGCAGAAAAAGGCAGCGGATCGAGTCCCTGGGCGGCATTGTCGTGGGCGTTGCGCTCATCGGTGGCCTCTTGAATGCGGGCCTCCTCGGCTTGGACTTCGGCCCGCTCACCCTCGGCATAGCGCTTCAAACCCCAGCCTTCTTGGCCAGAAAATGCGCTGCATGCGCCGCCTACTGCGACCAGCTGACCTCCTTCCCGAACCCAAGATGCCAGATCGTTGCGGTCACCGTCGTCCATGCGGTACCAGCCGCTGGGCAGCACCACAATGTCGAGGTTGTCCAAGTCCAGATCACCCAATTCGCCGACGCGGTCGATGGGGTATTGCAGGTTGTTCTCAAAGTGATACCAAATCTCACCTGCACTCAACGAGCTGACCCCCTCTCCTGCTACGGTTGCGATGCGGGGTGCTTGGATGGCATCATAGTGGCTGCTTCCAAAGTCATATCCGGCAGTAACGCGGCCCGAAGTCACGGCCACAGGAGCAGCATGGCTGGCTTCCCCGGCACGGGCTACCGCACCGGCCAAATCGGCCACGGTTTCATTGTTGCGGAGCGTGATCACGAAATCTCCCGCCGAGAATACGTTCCCGTCGATTGAAAACCCTGAATCGGCGCGGCGCACTGTGACCCCTTCAGCCAGCAAGGCGGCCAAGCCGCGAATGGCATCGGCCCCGCTGCCAGGCAACACCCAACCATATGGACGCTGCGCTCCCGCCGCGCGCTGAGATGTGGGGGCTTCCTGCCATTTACCCGAAACCTGCACCCTGCCTTTCAGCGCCATGGCCTGCAGCCCCAAAGCATGAGGCAAAGCCCAAGCCGTGATGTCATAAGTCATGCTGTCGGAGAGCTCAGGATCGGGGTCCATGAGCACCTGAAGGATGCCGCCATGGGGCTGGTGGGCATCGATGAGCAGGTCTCCTGCCCGCACCGTCCTCTTTGCAGTGCGGCCCGATGCGTAATCGTATGCCTGAATGGACGACACCGCAGGAGCCGTGCCGTACCCGATGCCATTGACATCCAAAACCCGGCGCAGCTCCGCCATTTTAGAAGCGTCCTGTCCTGCCGGGAACACATACCCTGCGTAACCGCCAAACGGGTCCGACACGTTTTTGCTGTAGTAGTCGGCAAATTGACCAATGAGTTCCTCATGCCGGCGGGCGCTTTCCTCCACGGTACTGAGGCCCGATTCGTGGTGGTTGAGGATGCGATAGGCCAGGGTCAAAGTATCGCCCAAGGCCGTCGTGATCGCCCGACCGGCACGGCTGCTTCCCCCTTGCTCGTAGGTCATGCCGATGGCGCCATTGTAAAGGGGCCAAGTGTCCCCATAAGCAGGGTAAAAGAGGTCAAAAACCTCACGGGTGAAATACAATGCCCCACGGGCATCGAACCAACGGGCGTTGTTGGCTCCAATGTGCTCCTGGCACTTGCGCTGCCAGGGGTTGATGATCTTGTGATAAGGCTCCGCTGCGGGGGCAAAGTAGTAAGGTGAATTGACCCCCTGCTCGTGAAAGTCCACATGCACCTGCGGCAACCAACGGCGGTAGGCCGTCACCCGCCCTTGGGTCTCGACCTGGGTCTGCCAAGCCCAATCGCGGTTCATGTCGAACATGTAATGGTTGCTGCGTCCTCCAGGCCAAGGCTCATCATGCTCTACCGTGCCGGGATCAACATTGGGCTTGAGTCCAGAAGTCTGGTCTTGGAAGGCCACATAGCGGTCCCGGCCATCGGGGTTGACACAGGGATCCATGATGACCACGGTCTTTTCCAACCAATCTGATACATCGCCCTCTCCTGCATCCTTGCCCGTCACCAGAGCGTGCATGCTGCGCAGTGCTGCCTCGGTGCACACGGCCTCGTTGCCGTGGACGTTGTAACTCAACCAGACAAAAGCCACACCGGGGTCGTCTGCAGGAAGTCCGCGTCCTTCCGCTCGGGCCATGTTGGCCATCCTCAACGCCTCCAAGCGCGCTTGATTGGACTCGGATGTCACTACAAGGACTCCGAGCTCACGGAACTCTGATGTGCGGCCATAAGGCTCCCAAACGGCCCGTTCTGACTCCGCGGCCAAGGACTTGGCGTAGTCTACCACCTTGTGGTGCCGGGTAAACCGGTCACCGAGTTCGTACCCTAGGAATTCCGCCGGTGTCGGCACTTGTGATTGGAGGGTCAATGCCGAACAAATCAGCACCAACAAGGCAGACAAAATCTTCATTTCTCAATGGGTTTCAAGGGCAGGTTATCCCGAACTCTGCCAATATAGCGAGCATGTCAGCGGTGGTTACCGCTCCATCCCCGGTGATGTCAGAGGTGCAATTCGACAAGCACCCGAACTGACCCAGAAGCAGCAGCACATCTCCCACGGCTACGATGCCATCTCCGTCGAGGTCAGACGCACACTCTTGTGCTTCTGGCGGCGTACCCCACACCGTGATTTCGTCCAACCGCCACACCTCTCCCGGAGCATTGTTTCTCATCTGAACTTGGAGCTGTACCGTGGATGCCGGCGGCAACAGCAAGGGCAACACGGTGGTCGAACCATCACCCGTTTGACCATCGAGGTAAAGCGGCTGTCCATCAATCAACACTTGAAACTCGAGATAATCCATAGGACCTGTCATGCCACCACTCCCTTGGAAATCGCCAGAAACAGCCAAGTCCTCTACACCTTGAACATCCACCTCGCGAGAGGTCCAAGTCACAAGGCCATCGGTGTTGCGTACGGCCATCACCGTGTCGTTCTGAAACTCCTCCGTCCACATGGCTTCGGTAGAAGATGCCGGCCCCAAGGTCCACTCTTCCTCACCCGCTGCGGAAGCACCGTCCAGCGTGCCGTCGAAGCCGTATTGCAGTCCATTGGTGTGAAAAGAAGCCCTGTACAAGATGGGGCCTTCCGGTGTGGTGGGCGGTCCAGGGATGCCTGCACATCCATAACCTGGCATCCCGCAATCGCCATAGACATCGCCCAAAGTCGTGGCATCGCCGTCGTCACAGGGGTCGCCAAGAAAGATGCAAGAGCCGTCGTTCAGGGTAGCTTCAGATTGGAAATTACATGCCCCCGGGAGGGTGCATCCAGGCACGTCTATCGGCGTACCTGCGCAGCCATAATCGGGCAATCCACAATCGGTGTAGACATCCCCGAGGGTTTCGGCATTCCCATCGTTGCAGGCGCCTCCCACGACAATGCAGGAGCCATCGTCTATGGTGGCGGATTCGTCATAGTTGCAGGCCGAGGCCAACATGCAGCCGGGAATGTCACTGGGCGGCTCCCAAAACCAACCATCGTAGACCCAATCGGGATGGTCGATGTAGGGGTTGCGGTTGCCCTGGGCGATTTCCGTTCTGTTGTTTCTCGTCAGTTCCACAGCACTGACTGGATCCTGCTCATGCCAGGCAAAAAGTACAGCAGGGTCGCACACGCCTGAGATGTCACCCGCCTGTGTGGGGTACATGGTGTAGAAATAGAACACACTCCTGGCGATGTCCCCTTTGAACTCCTCTCGGGGTTCCCAAATGCTGCCCGTGCTCTCGCTGAATTCATCAGCATTGGACGGCGTAGACCCCGTGCTGAGGTAGTTGCCAGAGCCGTCGACACCGTACCATTGGGCGCTGCCATCAGCCACCTCACCGTAGGGATCATTGGAACGGGCTGAATTGGCAGACCCGTGGCAGGGCCGGATGGACCAGATGTCGGATTTCATAGGAGATGCAGAGCCATAAAAAGACTGGGGCACGACATGCTCGGCATTGATGGGATTGGGGTAAGTCACAAAACCGCTTCCCTGTTGGAACCCCGTATAGATGCACTCGATTTGTCCCCCTGAAGCGTCCACAAAGCCGTACATCTGCTCCCGGGCGTTGTTGTACCCCAGGTTCGTGAAGAGCCCATCATACCAGTTCTGCTTGATCCACGTGCGCAACGGCTCGAGCTGCAAATCATCCGGAGCATCAGGCTGTGACCAAACGACCAGAGGGAGAAAAAGAAAGGCACACAGGGTGCCCACAGTGGGGAATTGGATCTTCAAGGCAGTTTGAAAATACGTTTGGTTAAGGATACCATCGGGCATCATTCACAAAAGCAGTGTCATTCAAGGCGTGCAAAAAGGCCATCAGGTCGGACTTTTCCTCTGACGTAAGGACAAAAGGCACCAATCCACTGTCTTGATGGGCATGGCCAGCACCGCCGCTGGCGTAGTGTTCCAAAACTTCGTCCAAGTCTTGAAACCGGCCATCGTGCATGTAGGGAGCCGTAAATCCTATGTTCCTCAAGGTGGGGACTTTAAATGCGCCACTGTCCGCGGGATCGCCTGTCAACACCCACCGCCCGGGGTCCGTGGACACCGCATCGAGGCCGTTGTTGGCAAAGCCATGGTCGGTAAACAAAGGAGGCGTGTGACACCGGTCGCAGGCCAGTCCCTCTGAACCGAACAACTCCGCTCCGTGCTGCACAGCCTCAGAAATGGCAAGCTCTCCCTGTTGCCAGCGGTCCCAAGGGCTGCTTCCACTCAGCAGACTCCGCTGAAATGTGGCCAAGGCACGGGTCAGCACAAACGGATCTAAATCCCTTCCGTATGCCGCTTGTGACTGCACCGCGTAATCAGGGGCCAGCTCCTCACAGGCGGTCACGATGTTGTGCCCCATCTCGGAGGGTTCCTGCAAAGGGACAAGCACCTGCATCTCCAAAGTGGGCACCCCTCCCTCCGACATGAAGTGGGGCTGATAGGCCGCGTTGGTCAGGGTCGCTGCATTGCGGGTTCCCAATGCACCGAGGGCACCTGGAGTCACCGGTTCAGGGGCACTAAAGGCTTTTGAAGGAAGGTGACATGTCGCGCAACTCACGCTGCCATCTACCGATAGACGGGCATCAAAAAACAAGTCCTTCCCCAATGCCCAACGGACATCGGTAAAGGCATTGTCCTCTGGAAATTCCGGGGCATCCCAGCCTTCTGGGATTTGAATGAGCCCATCGGTATACTGGTCTGGCCGCGTCGGTTCGATCACCGTGGGATTGCAGCCCACTGTACAGAGCAACGCCGCCATGCACCACGAAAGAGTCCCAAACCGATTCATCGTTCCAAAGATGCAACCGCAAAAAGACGCGGGTTGTTGCACGCTTTAGGGCGTTCCGTGAAACTGGATTGAAAAATCGACCACTGTCCAAGTCTCGGTGCCATATGCCGCCCCAGTATAGCGGGGAGCCAAATGCCATGATCCCCCGTAGGCCAGCAACATGGACTTCGCCCGCGGAGCCAGCTCCTCGAAAACATAAAGGTCCTGGAACCAACCTTCTTCCTGCAATGCACCCAACGGGTTGTCTGCAGGGGTCAAGAACAGGCTTTCATAAAACTCCATGTACCAGATGTAGCTGTCGTCTTCGGGATGGTAACTGATTTGCCCTGTCACAAATGGCGTCGGCCCGAAGAACCGAACATGGTTAAGCTCCACGGGAATGTTGGTGATCATCCAGCGCTGGTCCACCCAAGCGGTATCGAGGTACTCCATCCCCGTGCTGTCCATGCGAAGCTGAACGTCCACTGCAGCAAGGTGGAATTCCACACTGTCGAGGGGAACTTCACCTTCCATGATGGCATCGCATTCCAATTCCCATGCACCGCGCACAATGGAATCCACCGGCATTTCCCATGCTGTCAAAAACCCAGTGAGGTCCGGGGTCGATACGAATCCATTGCCATCATAATCGGGCATCCAAACGGATTGAGCATCCGCGATGTGCCCCATGACGAGCAATAATAAGCACTGAATTCCGCGCAGGATTGTATGGGGTGAAAGCAGCAAGCTTCAACGATTTGGCTTCGTTAATTTAACCCACAGCCCTCATTATCACAAGTTAACGGGTCACGCCCAAGCTGCAGGAGCCCCCAACCACCACATCACAAGGATGATGGCGCATGCCACGAGGTTGAGCACGATTCCTGTACGGGCCATGGTGTCCATCCCAATCCTGCCCGAAGCAAAAACAATGGCATTGGGCGGCGTGGCCATGGGCAACATAAAAGCGCAACTTGAAGCCAGGGTCACCGGAACAGCAAAATAAAGGGGGTGCATGCCCATGCCGATGGCCAATGCGCCCACGACGGGGGTCAGCAGCAAAGTCAGCGCCAGGTTGCTCATCAATTCAGTAGCGAAGAGCCCCATCACCGTCACCAAGGCCAGCATGGCCAGCACAGACCAACCCCATCCCGCAGCTGCATCTGCCATCACACTGGCCCAGCCCGCTGCCTCGAACCCTTTGGCCAAAGCCAAGCCCCCACCAAACAAGAGTAAAATGTCCCACGGCAACTTCCCCAAGTCCCCCGGCCCCAATAGACGCGGAGCCAGGCCTGCCCCATCGGGCCCTTGAGGCCCTTGAATTGGATCCGATGCCCCGGTGTCATAGCGGCCTGCTGAAACAGCAAAACAGGCCACCGCAGCGGCCACTGCGATCGAAGTGTCGTTGAATTTGAAAATCCCGTTCAAGGCCAAATTCAGCGGCACCCTCAACATCCACAATCCCGCCGTTCCTGCAAACAAGACCAACACCCTTTTTTCGGCCATGCTCATGGCGCCCAATCCACTGCGCTCAGCTGCAATGACTTCGGCAGCACCTCCGCTACCGATACGGGGAACCTTGTGCAATCCCACGAGCAAACCGAACACGGTCACGAGCAAGATGAGCGACACGGGCAAACCCACGGCCAGCCACTCCGTGAATCCAATGTCCACGCCGAACCGGTCCGATGCGACTCCTGCGAGCGCAGCATTGGGCGGCGTGCCCACCAAGGTCGCCATGCCTCCTACATTGGCTGCATAGGCGATACCTAGAATGAGGGCACGCCCCCAATGGACGGCCTCGCCGCGCTCCTCAAGCAGCCCGAGCACCGCTGCTGCCATAGGCAGCATCATCAATGTGGTGGCCGTGTTGCTGATCCACATGCTCAAAAGGGCAGTGGCGAGCATAAACCCAAACAAGGTCCTTCTTGGCCCGCCGCCCAAGCCCCCCAGCAGGTGCAAGGCAAATCTGCGGTGCAAGCCATGACGTTCCAGCGCCAAGGCCAGCACAAAGCCACCAAGGAACAACCAGATAAACCGGGAACCGAAAGGAGCTGCGGTTGCAGACAGCTCGAGCACACCAAATGTGGGAAACAGCACCAAAGGCAGCAGGCTTGTCGCGCCGATAGAAACAGCACCACCGAGCCACCACCACAGCATCCACCACGCCGTGCCGGCGAGGGCTGCACCATTGACCTCGCCACCTGCAGGCAGGAGCAGCAGGGCCGCTACAAAACCCAACGGACCGCCCCACAGTGCCATGGCCGCCTTGGACATCATGGCATCAGGGCGATGTACACCGGAAGGTGGTCCGAGATGTAAAAACCTTCTATGATTTGCTCTTCGGCGCAGAACCACAAGACCGAACCGCCCCGGACCAAAATGTGGTCAATGCGCGGAGCACCCCTCAAGCCCCCGGTGGGAAATCCGGTGTAGGTTCCAATGTTTTTGCGGCAGCGTTTTTCGGCAACGTCATAAGCATCACTCAAGCCACCGCCTTCGAGGATGGCCATGCTCAGGCTTTCGGGTTCGGCATTCAAATCGCCCAGCAACACATCAATGTCTGCCCCGCTCATTGCAAACTGCAACGACAACATGCGCGCGGCCAAAGCCCTCGCCTCCGCTCCAATGTGCGAAAAGTGCGTGTTGACCACACGGATGATTTTACCGGTTTGTCGGTCGTTGAGCACAACGATGGTCGCTGTGCGCGGCAAGGCGGCGTCCCACCCCACTGAACCCGGCACATCGGGTGTGGCGCTCAACCACTTGGTCTCAGCGTGCAGCAAATCAAACCTGGCGCGGTTCCAAAAAATGGGACAATGTTCACCTGCTACACGGCCATCATCGCGGCCTACACCGTAATGGTCATGGTTGGGCAAGGCCTCTGCCAGATCGTCCACTTGATTGACCAAGGCCTCTTGAAAGCCCAAGATGTCGAAGTAGCCCACGGTCGACGCCACTTTAGACCTGCGCTGTTCCCAAGTCAAGGGGTCATCGGGGTTGTCGTACCGAATGTTGAACGTCACCACGGCCATCTCGTCGGGATGCTGGCCCCATACAGAACCTGTCACCACCAACACCGCTGCAGCCAGAGCAGCCATCGCGCGAATTGCACCCATCATCATGACGGCAAGGTAGCATTGATGGGGGGCCTATTTTTGCACTGAGGTAGCGCAATCTGTGCACCAAAATTCATCACCGCACTCCATTGGCACGCAACAAAAGGCTCTTTCACAAGGGCGCCATGCTCGAACTCGATATCCTCGATGTCGCCTTTGGCGGCAAGGGGATCGCCAAGGTTCCCACCGATGACGGTGACTTCACCGTCTTTGTGCCGAATGCCATCGCTGGCCAACGCGTCCGCGCGCGGGTCTCGCTGTGCAAAAGGCGCCACGCCGAAGCCCGCATCACCGCAGTGCTGCGCAGGGCACCGGAAGAGACTGAGGTCCCTTATCAGGCCATTCCCGGCGCACCGTACATCACGCTTCCTTTGGCCGAACAAAAGGCCTTCAAGGAAAAGGTCACACTGGATGTTTACCAGCGCATTGGTGAAGTCGAAAACACCGATGCACTCTACGAGGGGTGGATTGATGCCCCGTCACCGTTCCATTACCGCAATAAAATGGAATACAGTTTTGCTGCCATCGGCAGGGGACCAGATGCTGATCCAGACGCCGAGTTTGGCGATGGTTTTCACCTCGGGTTCAAGGCCCGGGGCACTTGGTGGGCTGTTGAGGACCTGGAAGACGACAGCGGTCTGTTTGACCAGCAATTTGAGCAACTCCTGCCCGACATCCGCTCGTGGTGCGAAGCGTCAGGCCTGCCGGCTTGGCACGCGCCCAAGCGAGAAGGTTTCTTCCGATTTCTGGTGGTCAGAAAGAGCCTGGACGCCGACCGGCTGCTGGTCAATTTGGTGACCACTTCCCACGGATTGGAGCAGTTTGACGTGCGCGAATTCGGACGTCGCCTCGGCGAGGCTTTGGGTGAACGGCTGGCGGGATTCATTCACACCCTCAACGACGACACTGGCGAGCGCGTTGAAGCCCGCGAAGGGGCTTCCACCCTGATTTCTGGAGTCAACCATGTGATTGAACGCCTTCACGGGTTGTCGTTTGAAATCCAGATGAAGAGCTTTTTCCAAACCAACCCACTGTGCGCAGAGCGGCTCTATGCTCAGGTGTTGGCTTATGCCTTCCAAGAGCCCATCCCCAAGGCAGACTCCGACAAAACCGTGATTATGGACCTGTTTTGCGGAACAGGAACCATCGCTCAGCTGCTCGCCCGAAACACCAAGAACCGCATCGTTGGTGTGGACCTGATTGAGGAGGCCATCATCGATGCCCGCCGAAGTGCGGAGCGCAATGCAGTAGAAGGAATCGAGTTTCATGCAGCTGATGTCGGGCGGTTTTTGCTGGATCATCCTGAATACACTGGAACCATAGGCACCATTGTACTGGATCCACCCCGCAGTGGCATCAGTCCCAAATCCTTGCGTAAGGTCATTCGACTGAAGGCCCACCGGATTGTTTATGTAAGCTGCAATCCCGCCACCCAAGCCCGAGACCTGGTCACTCTGAGGGACGCCGGCTATGTCCTCCATGGCTTCAAGCTGGTGGACCAATTTCCACACACATCCCACATTGAAGCAGTGGCGTTGTTGGAATTCGACGCCTCCACGGTGCGTAAGCCCGAATCAAATGGCGAAATTGCCCCATCATGAGCGCCTCCAACCCAAGCCATACCGGTGAAGCCGTCATTTTAGATGCACAGCGCATTGCCCGCTGCACCCAAAGGATCGCCCGACAAATCCTGGAAGACCACCACAATGCCGACCGCATTGTTGTCGCTGCCATCGAAGGCCAAGGGCGGGTATTGGCTGAGCGCATAGCCTCTGAACTTCGCGATATCGAAGCACCAGAGACCCTGCTCTGCGTCTTGGGCATGGACAAAGAGGCCCCGTTGGACCACCCGATGGAACTCGAAGCTTACGACGGCTCTCCTTTTGACAACCAACTCATGGCTGAAGCAGTGGTGATTGTGGTGGACGATGTGCTCAACAGCGGACGGACCCTGTTGCACGGTGTCGCCCATTTCCTTCCGTCCAGACCCCGACATGTGGGCACCTGTGTTTTGGTGGACCGCATCCACAGGAGGTTCCCCGTCAGGGCAGACTATGTGGGCCAGAGCCTGTCCACCAACCTCAAGGCGCACATCTCCGTTCAACTGAGCGGACCAGGGCCTGATGTGGCGTTGCTCAAAGACTGAAATCCGTCCTATCCTGGATCATGCGTCCGACCGATGACAGTCTAGACTCATCCAACGCGTCGGCGTCGACCGTGATGTGGGCTCGAGAATAAAAGGGCTCGCGTTCGGCAAGATGTCCCTCAACGAAAGCGGGAAATGCCCCAGCCGCGATGCCGTCGAGCATGGGTCGGTTTTTTCGTTTTGTGGCCAACCTGCGGATCAAAGCTGCACTGTCCAACTGAAAGTAGACCACCGTGCCCTGCCCCAACATAAACTCCATGTTGTCTGCATAGCACGGCGTTCCGCCGCCCGTAGCGATCACCCTTTGCTGGTCTTCAAGGGCCAGCCGACGCAACGCCGCTCTCTCGGCCTTTCTGAACCCCTCTTCTCCAAGGTCTTGAAACAAGCCCGAGACATCGCGTCCCAATGACTCAGAAAGGACAACATCGGTATCGATAAACGGCAGGCGCATGCTGGCGGCCAGGCGTTTTCCTCCTGTGCTCTTGCCAGCGCCCATGTAGCCCACGATGAAGATGCAGCCATTGGCCATGCCCCTAAATTAAGGCTTGAACTGTCAAAACGTCACCCAAAACCCCCGTCAACAGACAAAATGTCGGTTTACGTTCAAACGGAGACCGTTGGCACCGTATTCGCGGAATGGAACACGCCGGCCCACCAAGGTCCTGCACCCCAATATCTCGATCTATGGAACAACACGCATTTACACTCAAAACCCAGGCCGCGCTGCAAGCTGCGCAGGGATTGGCCATGGAACGGAAACACACGCAGGTAGAGCCGTTGCACATTTTGCACAGCCTCTTGCACAGCCCAGACCCCTTGCCAGAGCGCCTCTTGGACCGTTTGGAGGTGCCTGCCACCGCGGTGAAAATGGCCACATTAAAGGCCCTGGACGCATTGGCCACCGCCGATCACCTCCCTGAAAACACACCATGGTCTCAGCAGGCCCAAAACACGCTGCGCAGATCCGTAGAGGAAGCACGAAAAGGAGGCGATCAGTATGTCGCGCTGGACCGCATTTTTGCCGCCATCCTTGCCGTCAACAGCACCGCATCCCGCATCCTCAAAGATGCAGGGGCCCAATCCGGAGACCTGGCCAGCGCCCTTGACGCACTGAGGAAAGGCCGGACCGCAGACAGTGCGAGCCACGAAGACGCCCTGGAATCTCTGTCGAAGTATGCCCGGAACCTGAACGCCATGGCACGGGATGGCAAACTGGACCCCGTCATTGGCCGAGACGAAGAAATCCGCCGGGTTCTTCAAATCCTGACGCGCCGCACCAAAAACAACCCCCTTCTTATCGGTGAGCCGGGCGTTGGAAAAACCGCCATTGCAGAAGGCATCGCCCACCGCATCGTATCAGGCGATGTCCCGGAAAACCTGCTCGACAAAACCGTCCACAGCCTCGACATGGGCGCCTTGATTGCCGGTGCGAAGTACAAGGGAGAATTCGAGGAACGCCTCAAGGCGGTGGTCAAAGAAGTGACCGAAAGCGAAGGCCGCATTCTCTTGTTCATTGACGAGATCCACACCCTTGTGGGCGCCGGAGGTGGCGAAGGCGCCATGGACGCTGCCAACATCCTCAAGCCTGCCCTGGCCCGGGGGGAGCTCCGCGCTGTTGGCGCCACAACGCTCGCCGAATACCAAAAGTTCTTCGAAAAGGACAAGGCTTTGGAGCGGCGCTTCCAAAAAGTGCGGGTGGCCGAGCCCGACCGCGACAGCTCTCTTGCCATTTTGAGGGGCATCAAAGAGAAGTATGAAGTGCACCACCAGGTCGAGATCCGCGATGAAGCATTGGTGCGCGCCGTGGAATTGTCCAGCCGATACCTGCCCGATCGCTTTCTGCCCGACAAGGCCATCGACTTGATGGATGAGGCCGCATCGCGGTTGCGGCTCGAAATGAATTCGAAACCCAAGGCGCTGGATCAATTGGAGCGGCGCATCACCCAACTTGAGATTGAAAAAGCGGCGATTGCCGGCGAAGACGACCCTGTCAGACACACCGAGCTTGACATCAACCTCGCCAACCTTCGGGAGGAGCGGGATGGGATGCAGGCAAAATGGACCGCTGAGCGCGATGTCATCGACCAGGTTCAAAGCCTGCGAACGGCATTGGAAGACCTGAAGGGAGAGGCAGAACGCGCAGAGCGCGAAGGAGACTTCGGCAAGGTTGCAGAGATTCGGTACGGCATCACACGGGAGCGTGAAGCTGAACTCGAAGCGGCCAAGGCCAAGCTCCTGAGCATGCAAGACGGTTCCAGAATGGTCAAGGAAGAGGTGGACGCAGAAGGGATTGCCGAAGTGGTCAGCTTGTGGAGCGGCATTCCCGTGGCGCGGATGCTCAAAGGCGACCGCGAGAAACTGCTCGAACTCGAAACTGAATTGGGCCGTCGGATCATCGGCCAATCTGGAGCGGTATCAGCTGTCAGCGAAGCCGTCAGGCGAACCCGTTCAGGACTCGCCGACATGGAAAAGCCCATGGGAAGCTTCATTTTCATGGGGTCTACAGGCGTGGGAAAGACTGAACTGGCAAAAGCGCTGAGCGACTTTCTCTTTGACGACGTCAAAGCCATGGTGCGCTTGGACATGGGAGAATTCCAAGAAGCCCATACTGTCAGCCGCTTGGTAGGCGCACCCCCGGGGTACATTGGCCACGATGAAGGGGGGCAGCTCACGGAGGCGGTGCGCCGCCGTCCATACAGCGTGGTCCTGCTCGATGAAATCGAAAAGGCGCACCCGGACGTCTTCAACATCTTGCTGCAGGTGCTGGACGAAGGCCGCTTGACCGATGGCAAAGGAAGGCTCGTAGACTTCAGGAATACACTGATCATCATGACTTCGAATGCCGGTCATGCCCAGCTGACGGCGCGGTTTGTCGCGGCCCAAGAAGCTGGCACAGGAGCTGAGGACGCGGCCGAATCAGGTGTGATGGACCACACCGCGGCAGAAGCCTTGCGGGGATTCTTGCGGCCTGAATTCATCAACAGGGTGGACGAAGTGATCGTGTTTCATCCCCTGGAGCCATCCCACACCAGGGCCATTGTCGGCCTGCAGCTCGCACGTCTCAAGGGACGATTAGAAGACGCAGGGATACAGCTCAAAGCCACTCCTGACGCGCTGGACTGGCTCACGCAACAGGGACACGACCCTGAGTTTGGAGCCCGACCGGTGAAACGGTTGATTGAACGTTCGGTACTCAATCCTCTGTCGCGCGCCTTGCTCGCGGGTGAGGTCGACTCCACTCAGCTTTCCGTCATGGACATCTTTGACGGCAAGGTGGTCTTCCGAGAAGCCTTGGAGGACGAACGGTTGATCGCCGTCAGCTGATCAGAGTATATCTAGAGCAAACATGGAACGCCCGCCGAGGCGGCCTTCGAGTCGGTCACCCGATTTTACGGGCCCTACCCCGGCGGGCGTGCCTGTGTACAGCAAATCACCGGTCTTCCAGGTGCTGTATTTGGATACGTGAGCAATCAAAGCATCCACAGGGAACAGCATGTCGGCAGTATGGCCTTCTTGCACCACTTCTCCATTTTTGAGCAGGCTGAAGCGAACATTCTGAATGTCACCTCCAACATCCGCCAGAGACACCCACGATCTGCCGAGCACAGCACTCCCGTCGAATGCCTTGGCCTTTTCCCATGGCTTGCCTGCCGCCTTTAGCTTGTGCTGGACATCGCGCGCAGTGAAATCAATGCCCAACCCAATGTGGGTATAGCACCTGCTGGCATGGGCCTCATCCACCCACTTTGCCGCGCGGTCCAAGCGCACAACCAACTCCACTTCGTAATGGCAATCCTTTGTCCATTCCGGAATGGCAAAAGGGTGGTCCTTGTGCAGGATCGCACTCTCAGGCTTGAAAAAAAACAGCGGCTCCGATGGGACAGCGTTGCCCAATTCCGCCGCATGGTCTGCGTAGTTCCGGCCGATGCACACAATTTTCATGGAACAAAGGTGTGCCATGGAGTTGAATTGCCCGTTCCGGGGCCCGTTCAGTCGACCAGCAAGCGCACTTCGACCCGGCGGTCAAAGCCAGCGCCCCATTCAGGACGTTGCTCTCCGAAATGGGATGCGGTCACGCGGTCATTGGCAATGCCCCGTTCGAGCAGATAGTAGCGCACCACTTGTGCACGCCTCCGGCTGAGTTCCATGTTGGCCCGCTCTGTGCCAGAAGCATCGCTGTGCCCCGTGACCAAAAGTCTCATGCTGGGCATGGCCACCATCCATTCCACCAGTGTATTGAGGCCATATTCAGCACTCAGTCCCAAAGCCGCGCTTCCTGAAGGGAACTGTATCGTCAGCATCTCAGGGATGCGGTCCGGCAAAACCGCAGGGGACCCTCCTGGCAGCCATTGACCATCCGCACCAACCTCGGGAAACCCTCCCGCAGTGCTGCCCCCTGACACTCTGCCATTGCCCGATCTGCGCTCGAGCGCATCCATTCTTGCGGTCAGGTTCCGAAGGGCCTCTGCCAAAGCCCCACGGCCGTCATCAGTTTGTCCAGCACCACCTTCGCCGCCAGCGCCCCCTAAACCATCGAGTGTACTGGCATCGCCTTCAAGCGCGCCAAAATCAGGGAGCGGTTTGGTTTCGAGCGGATCACTGCCCCCGCGAATCTGTGTCCAGTCGCTTTCCAATTCTGTTCGCGCCCTCACATCCTCCGCGAGCGCCTTGTTGCTAAACACCCCCATATCGAGGGCCACCAACAGAAGTGCGTTTTCCAGAGCCCCTTGGACCTGAAAGTAATTCCACTCCTGCAATTCCCAACCGCGTGGAGCCGCCGGCACCTTCCAGCCATCCAAGCCCTCCAGTGCTTCTTTTACCCGCGGCCTGAAACGTTTGAATTCTATGAGGTTGCCCTCGAGGTAATAAGGGACCGAAGCCTGCACGATTCTGCGCATATCCTTCAATATCCGCGAAACGGGTGTCCTCAAAGCCACTTGACCTTGATCCAGTATGACCTCTGATGCCAACCTTTCAGTCAGCACTTCCATCACCACCCTTTCGTACCTCCGTGCGGCCTCTGACGCACTGCCATCCTGTGCCTGCGCCACGGCAATTCCACCCCACAAAAACGCCCCTGTCAGCGACAGAGCGCACAGCAAGTTCAAAATGGAGCAGCGCAACATGGCACCTGCAATTTAACTCATTATGAGCGCCCTATAGCCTCCGCAGACGAAACCACGGGGGTCATTTCCCGCGTCCCCGCAAGACAATCCACACCGTGTAGGTGAGGATTTTAATGTCCAGCGCAAGGGACATGTTTTCCATGTAGATCAGGTCAAAGCGCAACCGCTGGACCATTTCCTCTACATTTTCGGCGTATCCATATTTGACCTGGCCCCATGAAGTGATGCCGGGACGAACCTTGTGCAGGTGGTGGTAATGCGCGGCCCTTTCCGAAATCAAATCAATGTAATGCTGCCGCTCAGGACGTGGCCCTACCAAGGACATTTCGCCAATCAGCACATTGAAAAACTGCGGCAATTCATCCAAGCGGGACTTCCTCAAAAAACGCCCCACCACGGTGATTCGTGGATCGTGATCGCTTGACAACTGCGGACCGTTGCGCTCTGAGCCCACATACATCGATCGGAATTTGTGGATCATAAAAGGCACGCCCCATCGCCCTACGCGCTCTTGATGAAAAAACACCGGCCCTTTGGATGATAGCTTCACTGCAACCGCAATGGCCAACAGCAGTGGCGTCAGCAACAAGAGCGCAACACTGCTGATGACCACATCCATTGCCCGTTTGACCGCCACTTGCCAAGCCGGCATTATTTCCTTTCGAATGGCGATCAGCGGCGCGCCAAACAGGCTTTGCATCCGCACCATGCCACTGAGGATGTCGTAGATGTCAGGAATGATTTTGATCCCTACTCCCGTCCCTTCTAAACGGTTGATGATGGACTCCAATTCTCCGTGTTCCGAGCTGCGAACTGCAAGGATCACCTCCTCAATGGCATGCTCATTGATGAGCCCTCCCATCTGTTCAGTAGACCCCAAACATGGGATCCCCTCCAACGTTCTGCAGTCTTCTTGGCCGACTTGGATAGAGCCCACGAACCTGAATCCAGGATTGCGACGAAGCGCCCTGATTTCACGGATGGTCGAAACAGCCTGCTCATTGCACCCTACAATCAGCGTATTGAATGCGAGCTCCCCCCTGTGCACCTTCTTTACTGTTCGGGTCGTCTGTGGCAAACGGACCGCAATCACCAGTGCAGACTGGGCTACAAACAAGACCAACAGCGACTGGTAGTATTGGGTATAGCTGCTGATGGCGTCGTCCAGAATCAAGACAAAAAACAAAATCAAAGACCCTACCAGCGTGGCCAACAGCACCTGTCCCACTTCCATCGATCGGTGGCGGCGGTACGGATTGCCATGCATTCCCGCCAGTCCGTACAACCCCATCCAGAACATGGGAACGAACATGAGGCCATACCGAAAGTTGCCATCCATCCACATGGCCTCGGGGAACCAGGCATCCCGGAACGCAGGCGCAAACTCCAACTCATGCTTGCGGTAGAGGTACAAGGACGTCCACGCCACCGCTGAGGCCAACACATCGCCCACAACATATCGCGCCGAGGCCATGTTGCGCGACAGCGCAGTAATGGGCTTGACCAAAGTGGGGGGAAGTGTTGGTGAAACGCTCATCAATAAGTCAGGATGCGCAAGTTGTCCAATCCTACCGACCCGGTCTCCCTGCCCGCCTCAAGGATGCATTCAAAGTAAACTTCGAAATGGTCTGCAGGGCCTTGGGCAGAGATGGTGGCGGCCAAATCCACATACAGTTTGTTCCAAACCTCGGTCTCGCCCGCCGCTTCAGTCGGGTTGATTATCAAGGTCAGGTGCTTGGTCTCCTGTCCGCTTCTAAACCCATAAAGCCCAACTGCAAAAGACTGATCACAGCGGTAATCCAGCTCGAAAAAGGCAGGCAACCCCGCATCCAAGCTAAATTCTTGTTCCACCGTTCGAACCCTCACCAAAGGAGCGTCCACATTGACCTCGATTCTCCCTGACTTTTCTCCTTCAAACACCTCACCTTCAGCTCCTGTGCGGTCCAGACCGCTCCCGGCGACCAGGCTGCCAAAAACGTTGGAATTCTCAAAATCTTCTACGGGGATGAACCGCACATTTTCCACAAGCTCAATGGCCGGAAGCAGCGTATCGCGTGAACCTGGCTCCCCAGCAACCACATGTTCCACTGTCGTGTAAAAAGGATAAGGAGAACGGCTATTGCTGATGCCGTTTTCCCGGATTCCAGCGAGCAAGGTTACCGGCGCGCCGTTTGCATCCGAGGGAAGAATGGGAACGATGGCTGGCAGCGGAAATATTCCGATCACATCCGTGGCGCTGTACACCCACAAATCGGTAATGTTGGTGGACGACGTCCCTTGGTCCTCATCAGGGGCAAAAGTCAACTCCGGAACGATCAAGTAGCTGGGAATGTCCTGCTGTGGATCCATCATAGAACAGCCCCAAAGTCCAAGCAGGACCATGCTCAATTGCAAGGGGGCAGAACAGACACGGAAGATGCGGCGCAGGCGCATGTAGGCTCGGGTTATGGTGAAGAGAAGAGGCTTCATACCCTGCGGCATCATCCTCATTCCATGGCCCGAACGCCGGAGGACCGTCCTTTCATGTGCGCAAGCCTTGATAGTTTTCCACATCACCGTTGGTGGATAGCTTGGATCAACGCAAAATGTTGATGTATCCCGTCTTCCTGATGATTCGGCGCACTACCGATGTCGGATCCCGGTAAGTGACTTGGAAGGCATAGATCCCATCGCGCACATAGAACAGCTTCTCATCAAGGGGCCGACCATCATCGCGGAATCCGCCCGTCCAATACTCTTCGGGATTCTGGGTTTGCCACACCATACCTCCCCAACGGTCAAAGATCTTGAGCTCATATTCTTCGGGCGCGCACTCAAACACCGGCCGCCATGCATCGTTGATGAGGTCTCCGTCAGGCGTGAACCCCGAAGGAGCAAAGACGGCACATCCGCAAGGCACTTCGACCACAAGAATCGAGTCTTCTACTGTCCCACAGTCGGTCGAATGTGAGGCTACATAAAGCCCCGCTTCTGATATGACACGGACGCTTCCCGTCTCGCCATCGTCCCAAAAGACGGGGTCTGGGGTGCCTGTATTGACACTCTGGGACTGCCCCTCACACAGCTCAATGTATTCGGGAAGGCCCATCGGTGATAAAGCCCCAGTAGGCACAGCAATGGACCCTGCGACATCACAGCCTGTTTCCACTTCGCTGGCCACGAAGAAATACACCCCAGGCTCGGTCACTGTAAGCCCCGAAGGATCTGCAACCACCCCGTCCACTTCCCAATCACTCCAACCAACAGGCCATGGAACGAAAGCGAAATCACCGGGACACAAAGGCGGCAATTCGAACCCTGGCGCCGTTGCGCTCTGGGGCCACACATAAGTACTGTCCTCTCCGGAGCATTCGGGCAATGGTGAAACGGTCACAGACTGCCACCCCGCAGCATCTCCTGTCCAAGACCACCCCGTGGAACCATCTGACCACAAGGGGGCTGTGACGCCCGCCAAAGGCACAATGTCCAACGTCGCATCTTGACCGGGGCACAGGGTGACCGTATCGGGCAAGCCCGGATCGGGAACTTGGTAAACAGAAACTGTGGTGGTGAGCGTGGCGGTGGTCCCACATATGTCCGTCACGGCGGCGGCGTAGTCCGTGGTGACCAGAGGTGTTGCGAGCGGCTGTTCAGCAGCAGCATCGTCCAAATCCCCCGCTGGCGACCACAGCACGGCCGCACCTGTGCCCGCATTGAGCAGCAGGCTTATGCCTGACCCCGCACATGCGGCAAAATCTGCGGCAAGTGTGGGGATGTCCGGGATCAAAAGGTCAATGCTGTAATCCAGCTCCAGCGGACAACCGGTGGACACGTCGGTGTAGGTCAGGCTGTAAACACCAGCCTCTGCAGCCCAAGGAGAAGCTACAGCCATGCCGTCAACGGTCCAATCTTGGGTCCCTGCAGGCCATGGAATGTCCTCGGACGCACCTGCGCAGAACGGGCCCAAAGCGTTTAGGGACACCACATTCGGGTACAGTGCGCTGATCGTGGTGCTCGCAGTACCCACGCACCCTCCATCTCCAGTAACCTCTACTGTTTGAACCCCGGTAGCATTGCCCATCCAATCCCCGCCTAAGGTTCCATCGGTCCATTCAGCAGTAGCACCCGGCGGAACAGGGACGGAAAGCGACACCTGTTCTCCGGGACAGAACTCAGCACTGGCAGGCAGGGTGGGCTGAGGCAAAGGCAGAACATTGACCGTGGTCTCCTCGGTGAGCACATCGCCACACACGTCAGTCCAGACCACGTCGTAATCAGTGGTCACCAGCGGTTCCGCATTGGTAACCGCTGCCGTAGGATCGCTTAGACCGTCGATTGGTGTCCATGTGATGGTGCCACTTTGCGCCCCTTGTAGCACCAATTCCACACCCTCGCCTTCGCACACTTGGTGCTCAGGAGGAAGTCCCAGGGCAGACGTGGTGACGCACACCTCTTGGGCATTGCTCGAACCGCCTGTAGACCCGGTGAAACCCCACCACAGCTGCGTCTCACCACCAAATATTTCACCGGACAAATCACCGGTCCACGACAACCGCAATTCACAATCGAAATACACCTGCAACTCCTGCGTCACAGGGTCCCATTCCACCTTGAACTGGTGCGGTTGTCCGTCCTCAATGTTGGCCCCATCGGAACGGGCAGAAACAGGACCATCGAGGTTGAAAAATGGGATGTTGTGGTTGTTCACCCCGTCTCTAAAAATGCAAACGTGGTCCTGGACCGGGTCTGCAAAATTGCCGTTTTGCCAGGTGTCAATTTCGACCCCCA
The DNA here is from genome assembly GCA_002336475.1 of Flavobacteriales bacterium UBA1995. GTDB lineage: Bacteria > Bacteroidota > Bacteroidia > Flavobacteriales_D > Sanyastnellaceae > UBA8752. The sequence goes on from DDCX01000064.1 coordinate 21,275, forward strand.
GGCTGCTGCCCGGCACATCTGACCCTAAGAACTCATTGATTCCACCCAATGCAAAAGGGCCGAAGTCCTGCATGACAAAGGCAATCCCATCCGCACCTGTGGCGTCTTGGTTGCCCAAATACACTTCTGCTCTGATGGCAAACTCCTGGGTCAGATCGACTTGATCATTGAACCAGACAGCACCCACTTGCTGCAATACGTTTTCGGTGATGGCATAACAACCGTCCCCCAGCCCCACTGCATCGCCTACAAACGTGCAAACGTCTTGAGCGAGAGAAGCTGACCAGAATAGGATTCCGGAAAGCAGCACAAACAAACGGGGCTTCATGGTACAAAGATGAACGCCACTCCCTTGCTTTCGTTGCTTTTTGCAGGAATTTCTATGTCCGTTTTGTGGACTTCAGGCAGAAACCGATGCTGCCGCTTTGGCATGGTCTGCTAAGAACTTCTCGAGCCCGCTGTCGGTCAAAGGATGCTTGAGCAAGCCTTTGATCGCGCTCAACGGGCCGGTCATGACGTCCGCCCCGATTTCCGCGCAATCGATGATGTGCATGGTGTGGCGGACACTCGCCGCAAGGATCTCCGTCTTGAACATGTAATTGTCGTAGATCCCCCGGATCTGCTGGATGAGCTGGACCCCATCGCTTGAAATGTCATCGAGTCTGCCGATGAAAGGACTGACGTAATCCGCTCCCGCTTTGGCGGCGAGCAATGCCTGGCCGGCAGAAAAAATCAGCGTGCAGTTGGTGCGGATGCCCCTGTCTGAGAAGTAGCGCAGGGCCTTGACCCCGTCTTCAATCATGGGCACTTTGACCACGATGTTGTCGTGGAGCGCAGCCAAAACTTCGCCTTCCTTGACCATGTCTTCAAAATTGGTGCTGATCACTTCTGCGCTGACATCGCCGTCGGTGATGTTGCAGATGTCCACGTAGTGTTGGCGAACAGCGGCATCGCCAGTGATGCCCTCCTTGGCCATCAAGCTGGGGTTGGTGGTCACACCGTCGAGCACACCGAGGGCTTCGGCTTCGCGGATTTGATCGAGGTTGGCGGTATCGATGAAGAACTTCATGGGGTGGGGTTGTGAATGGCGCGTCTAAAGTAGAATGCGCGATGGCCATACCACGTCGCGCACCCTTCGGTTTTGTCCACGTGGAATACCGGGCTCAGGGGAAAACCCTGACCGCGTGGCATCCGCCATTGCTGTGTATGAGCCATGCTGCCCCTGATGGAAGCACCGCCGAAAAACGACCGCTGTCGTGACGCCACGTCTTCAGTAGACGTCCAACCCCATCGCGGCACTCAATTCGTCCTGCTGGGACGTCCCAGTGCACCTCACCCGCCGTTGGGTTGGGATATGGGAGCGATGTCCCGTCATCGTCAGTGATGCCCACCGACGTATCCTCCTTCCACCTTGAGAGGATCCAACTGCTGCTGCTGGGGGTCTCCTCTGCGAGGGTGCCGGCGATGTACAGACGGGGGCCAACAGAAAGTACCGCCCCCACCCTGTGGCGCTCAAATTCCAAGTCTTCGGTCCAGTATTCAGGGGTCCCAAAAGCAGAGCCATAGGATGTCCACCAAGCAGGGTGGCAGTCTCCATTCCACGATACCACATCGCCCAATGTGCCCACTGCGACCTGCTCATCCTCAAACTTCCAGCCATAACCCGACGCCAACCCCACAGACCTCAGCGGCTCTTGCAGGGGCATTCCAGGATCGATGTCTTCGGTCGGGGGGTAAGCCATTTGTCCGTGCAAGGGCATCCAACCGGCTGACATCGTGCCAGCAGCCAAGGGCTCTTCACCATCTGGCACGCCGACGAGCAGCTCGATGCCCGCTCCAACTTCGTACCAATTCCACCGGTGCAGCATGTCCTGCACGCCATGGTTNNACCGTCCAAGTGGAACCGTGCAACGAAAGGGTGGAATGCGCCATTGGTCGATACAGTCCCCCCCGCCAGAATCCGCAATTCCGAGGGTGGATCAAAAGGCATTCCGCTCGTGGTGGGCACAAACAAGACCTTGGTGAACCGGCCGCTCCACTCGTGCCTGACGCTGTCTTGCACCAGCCAGCCATCGGGCTGAAGCACAATGCGTCCCGCCTCACCAAAATCCGGATGGAAGGAACCGTCCACCGCACTCAACACAGCCAATGCCGGCAATTCCCGGTGGGCGCAGCAACTGTCAAAGGCAGCACCAGCCACGACCATCCAAGGTCCTACGAGGTCTGCTTTGGAGGATTCATCGGAAGGACCGACCATGTCCATTCCTCCGCCTTCGTGCCAAGGTCCTACAAAGCCCAAGTCGACCACTCCTGTATCTCCCCAAGTGGTGTCCTCTGTTTCTTCTTGGAAAGACCGAATGCGCCAGACCTTAGAGAAGGAAGAATCCGGTCCCACGGGTGCCTCTGTGAACAGAAACCACCGGTCCCCGCTGAAACTGGTGCGCAAATCCACCGGCGTTTCGCCTTGAAAACCCGAGCCAGACCAGACCTCGGTACCATTGTTTGTGGAAAAGGCCCTCCAGCGGGCTGCGGTCGTTCCTGTTGAATCGTAGGCCGCACTCAACATGTGTACCCGGGTGAGGTCGTGGTCCAGGGCCACCGGAATTTCCCACCGGTCAGATGCGCCGATGCGCCTGCCGGCACCTCCCCACTGGTCGTCCAACATCCATTGTGCGCCTGCAGCAAAGGACAGCGCGAGGTGGCACCAGAGGAAAATCGTGCGCAACATCATGGATGGACCATCAACAGGGTATGCTTTCCGCTCGCAAGGTCCTTGCAGCAATAGGTTCCTGCAGGCCATCCGTCCAAGCTCACGCCATGGGCGAGCTCGTGCCGTGGCCATTGGGCCACGCAGCGGCCCAGCGCATCAAACACCGCCATCACCTCAGGCAAGTGTCCAGCAAAACGAACCTGATCGCGGACGGGATTGGGATACGCATAGAAGTCTGCGTTGATTCCCGTTGCCACAGCAATGCCGTTGACCTCCCCTGTCCAGGTCTCAACTTCTTCGTCAATGGTCACATTGGTTCC
>DDCX01000043.1:0-17211 GCA_002336475.1 Flavobacteriales bacterium UBA1995
CCCACGCAGTTGTCGGTGTCGTCACAGATGCCATCGCCGTCGGCATCAGCGGAGCAAGTGCCTCCGCAGTTGCCCAGGACGTCAACCGTCAGACAGGATCCGTCATCGTCTGTGGCTGCAGGGTCGAAGTTGCAGGCGTAGCTGTTGGTGCATCCGCTGGTTTCTGCGTCATCGCAGATGCCATCGCCATCGGTATCGGCGGTGCATAGGCCACCACAAACGCCGAGGGCGTCATCGTATTGGCAACTGCCGTCCTCGACCGAGGCACAAGCGACGTAGTTGCAAGCAATGCTGTCGGTGCAGCCTTCATATTCCAATAGCTCTTCAAGTGCATCGCAAATGCCATTGTTGTTGGCGTCTGCCTCGCAAGTGCCTCCGCAAACGCCGACGGCATCGGTCTGGTTCCCATTACAGTCGCAGTCACCAATAGGGATGTTCGCGCAACCACATTGGTAGATAAGGCCAGGACCATTGCACACTCCACAGGCATCGAAATCACCGATGCAGCCGTCTACATCATCACAAATGCCATCCGCGTCTTCGTCTTGCGTGCAGGACCCGCCGCAATCGCCCACCACATCGGTCACATTGCCTTCGCAATCGCAATCGCCTGCAGGGATGTCAGCACAGCCGCAATCATAGATAGCCCCGGGGCCGTTGCACACTCCGCAAGCATCATAGCTGCCTATGCAAGGATCGACATCGTCGCAGGTGCCGTCGCTGTCTTGGTCTGCAGAGCAAGTGCCGCCACATTCTCCCAAAACATCCAATGTGGTGCAACTGCCATCTTCATCGGTGGCATCTTCATCGTAATTGCAGGCATCCTCGTCGGTACAACCCGGGACTTCTGCATTGTCGCACACATTGTCTCCATCAACGTCTGCAGCACAATCGCCGTTGCATATGCCTAGGGCATCATAGTTGCCAACGCACGGGTCAATGTCGTCGCAGATGCCGTCGTTGTCTGCATCTGCAGCGCAGTTCCCGTTGCATTCTCCCAATGCGTCAAAACTTCCAACACAGGAGTCTACATCGTCGCAGATGCCATCGTTGTCTGCGTCTGCCTCACAAGTACCTCCGCATTCACCAAGCGCGTCGTCTTGGTTGCCGTCGCAGTCACAATCTCCTGTAGGATAGTTTGAGCATCCACAATCGTATACGGCACCGGGTCCGTTGCACACACCGCAAGCGTCGTAGTTGCCGACGCAAGGATCGACATCGTCGCAAATGCCATCGCTGTCGGCATCGGCTGTGCAGTCACCTCCGCACACCCCGACGGCATCCAGTTGGTTGCCGGCGCAATCACAATCACCAAAAGGAACATCAGCACATCCACAATCATGGATGGGACCTGGACCGTTGCAGATGTTGCATGCGTCATAAATACCAATGCACGGGTCATTTTCGTCGCACACGCTGTCGCCATCTGCGTCATTCAGACAGTTGCCGTCGCAGTCCAGTCCACTGTCTGCATACTCACAACCGGCATTCGGGTCATTGGGGCAGATTGAACTGAGCTGGCTTACAAAGAGAATGCTAGAGGTTCCATCGGCCTCTCCATTGGGACCTGAGCCAAAGTCAGGAAAATATTGACCGGAAATTTCAACGTCAACTGTGCCGTCTGTTGTCAGTTGCGCTATGAGAACCTTGCCGTCATCATCGGCCAAACCTTGGTCGTTTCCATCGTTGAAGATGTACCACAAACCTCCAATGAGGTCATCCATGATCAGGTCTTCACCAGCTTCGAAATTGGCGTTCCAGTTCTGATTGGGGCTTGAAATGGCGCTTACGGTAGCACTGGGTGCTCCTTCTTCTGGTGCATGACCAATGGTCACCCAACTGTCATATGCCAAGGCAGGGAATATTCCGAGCAAAGTGCCCATAATACCCGTAGCTGTGGAGCTTCCATATTGGTCTTGATAGAATGATGTCGTTGAGGTGATGCGAATTTGTGAAGGAGTGGCATCCTCATCGGCTTGGGGTGACCCAGGTGGACAGCTTGAGAATTCGCAAGTGCCATCGTCATAGGTGGCCGCAGGAGCATAATTGCAAGCGGAATTGTCGGTGCACCCCATAAGGATGGTGCTGATGGCCGATAGAAAATTGTCAGGTTCTGGAAGGTTGACATAGACCCTGTAGGTGGTCATTCCTGCCAATGCCCCAGTTTCATGAACAGCATGTGTCTCCATGGTGACGCATGCGGATGTGGTCCCTACCTCGGTGTTGCTGGGGTCGTAGTTGCAAGCGGAGGTATCGGAACATTGAGCCAAGACCAGGTTAGTGCTCAGAAGCAAAGCAAAGGACAGCAAGAAGAAACGCATGAATTAGGTTAAGCCTTTAAAGATAGTGTTTAGGCGTAACTATTTCAATGTTCGTTATTAATAAATAGAGTTTAGTCTATTTTTTTGATGGGGTGGCGCATAAAAAAAGCCCGGTAAAACCGGGCTTTTGGAGGTGTAGCGAGAGAGAGACTTGAACTCTCGACCTCAGGATTATGAATCCTGCGCTCTAACCAGCTGAGCTACCTCGCCGTCCAATTCCGCTATGGCGAAACGGGCGGCAAATGTAGCAAGAAGGATGATTCCAAATGCGTGTTTTTGTGAATCTTGACAATCATCATAGGGATTCAGCCCTTTCGCAATTGTATCTTTGCGGCATTCCTATTTAAGCATGGACCTTGTTGAATTTCAAGTAGAGGTGCCGATTCAGGCGAGCAAGGGTTCGATTTTTAGTCGACTCAACAACCCCAGTGGTCTTTCAGAATGGTTTGCAGATGATGTGAACATCAAGAAGGACGTCTTCACTTTTTTCTGGGATGGATCAGAGGAGTCTGCAAGGTTGATTTCTCAAAAGCGCGAGGAATTCGTGAAGTACCGCTGGATGGAGCACGAGGAAGAAGGAGAAAAGTCCTTCTTTGAAATGCGGATTAAGATTGACCCCCTCACGGGAGACACTGCCCTATTGGTGACGGATTTCGCAGAGGACGATGAAATCGAAGAGGCCAAGCTGCTTTGGACAAAACAGCTGGGTGACCTCAAGCGCGTACTGGGAGGCTGATTGGCCGTCTAGGTTCCCTTGAGATAAGGGCGCACAATATCTAAATATGCTTCGGTGAAGTCCAGTGTGGCTTTTCCTTCTAGGGTGAGTTCTCCATACTGAGTGCTCACCTTGTCATGCGTTTTGACCCACTCGGTGATCACGCGTTTGGCTGGCAGATGTTGCATCGTCTTGATGTGGGTCGTCTGCTTGATTCCAAATCCAAATCCGGATGCCCACCCGTTCCATTCTTGTAGCCGGTCTATGGGCCAAATTGTGCAAAGCCTCCCTCCTTCTTTGAGCAGGCTTGCGGCCGCTTTGACAAGGTCTCCCATGGGCAGTGTATCATCGTGTCGAGCCAGGTTTCTTGCGGCGTTCTGCGATTTTGGTTTGCTCTTGAAAAACGGAGGGTTCGATACAATGAGGTCAAAGGTGCATTTCCACTCGGGATGGGTATCGGTTGCACTTTGAATGGCCCCTTGCCAGGCTTTGGCCTGTGCTGGAAAGGGTTGTGTCAAGTAATTCTCCTTGCACTGTAAAGCAGCATCTGGTTCGAGTTCTACGCCGAAAAGCTCGGCTCCAGGAATCATCCTTTGAAGCAACATGATGCCAACGTAGCCATTTCCTGCGCCGATGTCCATCACGCGTCTCGCGTCTTGAACAGGACACCAACAACCCAGAACGATACCGTCGGTGCCTACTTTCATCGCGGCACCGTCTTGCCCGACCGTAAAGGTTTTGAAATGAAATGGGCCTTTGGCCATGATGTGGGCTTATCCGCCTTTTCTGCGTTGTTGCCAGGTTTCAAAGGTGGGAAAGGACTCGGGCCTTTCTGTTGGAACTTCTGTCAGCGGATCAACTTCCTCAAGAGCGCCGTGGCAATCTGCGGGAAGGCCCTGATAGATTCCTGTTCCTTCTACCTTGTGGGCATGCATGGCATCGGATACGGGGCCGATCTCTTGGGCTGGATTGCCTGCAATGATTCGACGCTCGGGCCATCTGCTTCCCGCTTTGAGAAAGGACAATGCGCCCACAATGCTGCCCGGGCCGACATAGACATCATCCATCACCACTGCATTCATTCCGATCAGGCACTGTGCGCCTAAATGAGCGCCGTGGATGACGGCACCGTGGCCTACATGCGCACCTGGCTCAAGGCGCACGGTCGTTCCCGGGAACATATGGACCACGCAATTTTCTTGGACGTTGCAGCCATCGGCAATTTCAATCCTTCCCCAATCTCCACGAAGAACAGCACCGGCGCCAATAAAACAATCAGCCCCGATGGTGACATGCCCGATCACGACCGCTTGCGGATGCACAAAAGCAGAGGGGTGCACCACAGGTACCATGCCTTTGAAGGATTGAATCATGCTGCGTATGGATTTTCAAGAACCGTGGCATACCCCTGCCCCACTCCGATACAGAGGGTCACGAGTGCATATTTTCCGCCCGTGCGATGGAGTTGTTTTGCAGCCGTCAGTAACAGCCTCGCCCCTGTCATCCCCAAGGGATGTCCAAGGGCAATGGCACCGCCCTGTGGGTTGATCCGCGGATCGTCATCTTGCAAGCCGAGAGAACGGGTGCATGCTAGGGACTGCGCCGCGAAAGCTTCGTTGAGTTCGATGTGGTCCATTTGCTCCAAGCTGAGTCCGGACCGCTGCAGGGCTTTCTTGGATGCTTCAACTGGGCCAATGCCCATGATGCGGGGTTCTACGCCGACCACCGCGCTGGAGACCACCCGGGCAAGGGGCCGGAGACCCCAACGTTCAATGCCGGCATCATTGGACATGAGCAAGGCACAGGCGCCATCGTTTAGCCCACTGCTGTTGCCTGCAGTTACTGAGCCTCCTTCTTTTCTAAAAGCCGGCCTGAGCTTGGCCAATATTTCTGTGGTTGTTCCGGCCCTTATGAATTCGTCTTCAGCAAAAACGAGGTCTTCTTGCTTGCGGCGTGGGATGTGAACGGGGGCAATTTCTTCTGCGAGATGTCCCGCTTCTTGGGCGGATTGGGCCTTGTTTTGGGAAGCTGCGGCGAATTTGTCTTGATCTGCTCGGCTAATGTTGTGCAGGTCCACCAGGTTTTCGGCGGTAGAACCCATGCCCTCAGTTCCATAGAGGGCGTCGAGTTTGGGATTGATAAAACGCCATCCGAAACTGGTGTCGTGCATTTGAACGTCACGTCCAAAAGCTGAGCTGGCTTTGCTCATGACCCATGGCCCACGCGTCATATGCTCCATGCCACCTGCGATCATGAGGTCCGCGTCACCGGTATGCAATGCACGCGATGCATGGACTGCAGCGGCCATTCCCGATGCGCACAAACGGTTGATGGTTTCACCGGGCACGGTGTACGGCAATCCGGCGAGTAGTAATGCCATTCGGGCCACGTTCCGGTTGTCTTCGCCGGCCTGATTGGCGCAGCCCATGAGAACGTCATCAACATGGGCGGCATCGAGTTCGGGGTGGCGGTCCATCAAGGACCGTATGGCATGGGCAGCCAAGTCGTCGGCCCTGAGGGTAGACAGTGTCCCGCCAAACTTTCCAATGGGCGTTCTTATGCCGTCAATCAGATATGCATTCATGATTTGGAGGGTTGGGTAGGCATCCGGGTAAGGCTGCGCCAAAAATCAAGGATGGGGTTGAAAACGAAGGTTTGTACAAGGGCGCACTCGCCCTTGTGAACGGCGTACATCCTGCTTCCGTCGTGGGACAAAAGACGGCCTTCGGTATCATATTCTTCCATGATGGGGGCTTTCCAATGGAGGTCGAGGTTGACTTCGCTCCCATCCTTGTAATCGACTTTAAGTTTCCAAGCGACGGGGCTGTTTTTGAGGCTGTCTTGAGCGGCTGCGCTGAGGTGGCTGTTCCAAGTCTCGACATGGACTTTCTTAAAGCGAAGCCATTGGTCACGCAGAATGCCCTGCGGGAGGTTCATGGTTTGGCCGTTGTGTTGCGCTAAAATTTGGTCGCCTGCTTCATTCCACCGCAGCGTAGCAGCGTTGCCTGTGTCGTCTAAGGGGATTGCAGTAATGGCCGCGATTTCATCGGCACGGGACTCATATACACCTGTGTAGCGCCACTCGTTTTCGTCGGTAAAAAACCGCGTGGACAGGAAGCCTGTAAACCCTTCTATATGCGTTACATACGGTGTTTCAGACCGGCCTGTTTCCCCCAACTCTAACAGCATGTGGGTTCCAGTATGGCTCTGGGTTGGGGTCCCGATGAACCAGGTCTTGGCTGGTGTGCTGATGTCGTCGGTGAAGATGTCGACGCGCTTTCCTGCCGAAGCCATCATTTTGAGCACGCCTTCTTTGGCAGACGCTCTGACAGGTTGGCGCACCGAAATTCGTTTGAACGTTTTGAGCAGCAGGTCTGTGGCGTCTTTTCGTGCTGGATAGCGGTCATTTAAGGACCACAGTCCGAGGGGATGACCGGGCACCCTTTTGACGACGGCCACCTGCCCGTTGTTGTCGGCAATTCGAATTTTCTGGACAAGCGCAGTATCGGAGACTGCAAAATGGGTGCTTTGGTCAGCATTGAGGCTGCCGGACTCAGGTGCAAAGGCGGTGTAGGCGCCAAAGGCGATCAGCACAATGATTGCCAAGGGAAAGACGGTGCGTTGCATCAGTGTGAAGGTGTGTGTGATGGCGTCCAGCGGCGCTTCCTGAGGACAGCAAGGAGCCATCCCAGGACCAGAACAACGGCGATGGGGCCTCCAACGGCCAGCATGGACCAGGCGTTCTCGTTGCCGCGAATTCGGTTTTCATCCAATGGTCTAAATGCGATGCTTCTGGAACGAAGGCTGATTTGTGCTTCATCGTCCAACAAATAGCTGACAGCATTCAGCAGCCATTCCTTGTTGTCGTAAATCACTTGCCCAGAATAACGGTCAAACCCAAGAGGTATGGGGGTCAGTCCTTGCTCGGTATTGCGCACCTCGTTCCGAATGAAATCGGCGTCAGAGACGACGATCAGTTGACCATTGTCTGTGGATGAATTGAAGGCGAAATCAGCATCTTCGCGCAAAGCTTCGCCCAGTCTCAGGGCATAGAAGCTCTCAAACTTGCCTTCGAGCAGCACCGCCAATGGGAAACCTTCTTTGCGGTCAGTTTCGAAATGTTGCGGGGGCAGTTCAACGACACTCGCTCCTACCCTCACCGGAGCATTGTAAGCCAACGACCTGGCAGAACTGGAGAGGAGTATGGTGGCGTCCAATCCTTCGCGGGCATTGACGGGGTCTATGGAGCCTGCAAAATCAAAGTGAACGGGGTCGAGGTTGGCACAAATCGGATGGGCATCGGGCGCAGAAAGCGCCACGGGAGCGAAATACCAGCTGAACATTTGCATGTTCCGGTGGTCGCCCATGGGGCCCGCATTCAACATGATGGGGGCACATTGGGCATCGAGTACCATGTTCCGGTTGAGCCTTGCTCCATAGTGGAACAGCAGGTCGAACACGCCAATCTCTCGGGTCGTGGCCATGGTGAATGACTGGGAGGCTATGCTGTCCCTGTTGGTGACCAGAGGGTCCATGAGCCACAGCATACGGCCTCCATTCATGAGGTATTGGTCGAGCAGGAGTTTGTCGCGTTGGCTAAATGTGGAATCTGGACCTGCGACAATGAGCGCGTCGAATTTGGGCTGGCGCAACGGACGGCCTTCGATCCTCTCACAGAGGGCATCTACCCGACCGTCAAGTTGGACATCGATGAGGTCAACTGTTTCGGCGAGGGTGTTGGTGAAGTCTGCCGTTTGGACGGGCTCCCAGCAGCCATGGCCTTGGAGGATGCCCACTACAGGACGACGCTGGCGCATGCCCAGCCTCATGGCTTGTCCGAGATTGAACTCCACTTGGTTGATCGCATTCTGCACCATCACCTCATCGGGCTCCATGGTTTCGGAACGCAAAAACTGGACAGGGTAATCAACGCCTTGAACAGTGACCATGGCACAAGGCCAGACATTTTGGAACGCTGTTATTCCGTTTTCTCGGTACGCGACCCTCGTAAACCGGAGTCCTTGTTTGTACAAGGCCAGTTCAGTTTCGCCAATGGTTTTTTCGTCGCCACTGGCAGCCACGTCTATGAAGTCCCACCGCACTTTGCCACCGCTTTCCTTGGCGAAGGTTCTGAGCTTGTTTTTGATTTCTTCGGACAACCGCCGGTACCTGGCGGGAAAGTTGCCTTCGAGGTAACACCGAACCAAGACCTCATCCTCTCCTGCTTCGATGCTCTGGAGCATGTTTTCTGTGGCAGTGGTCAAGCTGTGCCTGCGGTCCTCTGTCACATCGAAACGCCAACCCCATTGACCGATGGTGGCCAAGAGCGCTATTGCGATCAAAGCTGAGCGCCAACCTCCTGTATTGAGGCCCTGAATGAATGAAGCCGCATTCATGACTTTCCGGGTTGGATTTGAAATTGTGCAATGCCCAACGCGATGGCCATATATGCGAGAAACCAGAGGAGGTCTGAGACTACGACCACACCGGTTCCGATAGAGCGGAAATGGGTTTCCATGGCGCACCATTGGATGGCGTGGTCCCATTGGCCAAATAAATCATACGACCCCAAGGCCGAGGGGCCGTAATACATGATCAAACAAGCCAATGCCGTGGTCAGGAAGGCGACGATTTGGCTGTCGGTGCGTGAAGATGCAGCAAGGCCTGTGGCGACAAAGGCTCCACCGAGGAGGACCAGTCCCAAATAGCCAGCGACAACCGCTCCGCTGTCAATGTTCCCTGGAGGATTCCCGAGCTGGTGAAGGACAGCGTAGCCAATGAGCGTGGGGATCAGTGCAATGCACACCAGAGTGAGTCCCGCCCAGAACTTGGCCAGTATGATGCGCCTTGGATCCAAGGGATGTGTCATCAACAACTCCAGAGTGCCTTGACTCCGCTCTTCCGGAATGGACCGCATGGTGACCGCGGGGATGAGAAACATGAGAACCCACGGTGTAAAAAGAAAGAACGCATTCATTTCTGCGATGCCATTGGAAAGAAGGTTCCATTGACCAGGAAAGACCCAGTGGAACAATCCACCGATCAACAGGAAGGCCCCCAGCACCACCGTTCCGATGGTGGAAGAGAGAAAGGCGCGAAGTTCTTTTTTGTAAAGGGCGGTCATGAATGCGGTTCGAAATTAGGAAGCCCAGAGCACGCTGTGGCTTTGTGCGGTAGGAGGTGCTGCAAAAAGGGCTTTTGTGGCAGGCCACACTTCGGCAAATAAGCTGCCCGCACGGTAGGCATCCAGATGCTCTTGAGAATTCCAGGTGCTGACCGTGCTGATAGACGTGGTCTTGTCATCCCGCTGCAAAAGCTTCAGGTTGCGACAGCCCGGCTGTGCCGCAATTTGGTCCTTGTATTGCTCAAAAAGCGCCAAGAATACAGCCCTTTTCTCGGGAAGGAACTCCATGTGGACGATGCGGACAATCACAGGGCTTGATTTGGAAGCAAGGGGTCGAATTCAATCCTTACAATGGAGCCGGCCTTCAGGCCAAACAATTGACTTGCGCCTCCTCCCCCTGCTGTGCTGCCATGGTTGATGGCGATTTCGAGAAGTCCCATGTGATTGAACAGTGCGACGCGTTCTCCGTCGGGTACAGCACTGTACTGCCGGTGGATGCGGTTGACATCCATTCTGGAGGAACGCAATGGAATCTTGAACGTGCGTTCTTTGCCCACCTCTTTGAAGGTGCGTTGGTCGATGTTGGTGATCAGGTTGCCAAAGGTGTCCACGTGCAGGACGATGCCCTGAACATAATCTTGGCCAATGAGTGGCCGCTGCCAAGCGCTCTCTACCCAGCCTTCTGCAGGACGGCCGATGACGGCGGGCACGCCCCCTTGAACAAGGTGGCATGCGACTTGGACGAAAATGTGCCGTTCGGGAAAAGTGAGTACATCGCTTTCTGAAGTCACCGTGATGTCATGGATGGCCTCGGGTTCTCGGTCGGCGATCAGAGAGAACACGCCATCGTCCAATCCGACATAGAATTGACCACCGAGTTCCATGACCCGGTGCAAATAATCGCCAGTTTGGTTGGTGTTCATCGCAATGATGTGCACGGTTCCCCTCGGGAAATGTTCAGCTGTAGCGCGCAATGCAAAGGCGGCTTCGTTGGTGTCAAAGGGTCGAATTCCGTGGGAAATGTCGACAATGCGAATGCTGGGATCCTGAGATATGATGGCCCCTCGCAGCGCAGCCACATACAAACTGTCCGTTCCGTAATCGGAAGTCAGGGTGACAATGCGGGGTACTGCAGAGGTATGCTCCATGCTTCATCAAAAATCAGCAACCTGAACGAGTAGATTTGCACTTCCGCCGCGAGATATCCCACAACCTCCCCACAGTTTCCATTTTAACGTGAGTTCAGAACGACGATTTGTGCTTCCAGACGTGCCCCCACTCGAAGTTTTTGGGGCCGGTCATAGAAAATTCGCCTTGCTCAAGGCCCATTTCCCAAAGCTTAAGCTGGTGGGTCGTGGCCACGAGGTCAAGGCCTTTGGCGCCAAAAGTGACATCGATGCCTTTGCGGCGAAGTGGGATTTGCTGGTTTGGCACCTGGACCGATACGGGACATTGCCCGAAGACGACCTCGAGCGTTTGATGAGAGACGATGGGGTGGCCATGAAAAAAGCGGCTTCTGAGGATGACACTTTGGTCTACGGCCCTGGTGGACTGAGGGTGACGGCCCGAACACCGAACCAGCGGCGGTTGGTGGACGCCGTTCGGAACAATGACATGGTGTTTGCCATTGGACCTGCTGGTTCAGGTAAGACGTATACCGCAGTGGCACTGGCGGTTCAGGCTTTGAAAGAAAAGAAGGTGCGCCGGATTATTTTGACCCGTCCTGCGGTTGAAGCTGGTGAGAACTTGGGGTTCTTACCGGGAGATCTTAAGGAGAAGCTTGACCCCTACATGCAGCCTCTTTATGATGCGCTGACCGACATGTTGCCCTACGAGCGTGTTGCCGATCACCTTGAGAAGGGGGTGATTGAGATTGCGCCCCTGGCCTTCATGAGGGGGAGAACCTTGGACAAGGCTTTTGTGATTTTGGATGAAGCCCAAAACTCTACGGTGGCTCAAATGAAGATGTTCCTGACAAGAATGGGCCGTTCTGCCACTTTTGTGGTGACGGGAGATGCATCTCAAGTGGACTTGCCACGGCGCCAAGAGAGCGGTCTGCGTTTTGCACGGCGCGTGCTCAAAGAAGTGGACGGCTTGCAGTTCGTCACTCTGACAGGAGATGATGTGGTGCGCCACAACCTTGTCAAAAAGGTGATCATAGCATTCGAACAGGCAGAAGCTGATGGCTCTTCTGGGGGAATGGGATCATCCATAGGGCAGGTTCCCGCCAAAAAATGGATCAGGGATGAAGACCGTGATGACGCGGCGCATGATGACGATATTGCACCCCCGAAGCATGATGATGACAACCGCCCCTGAGCCCTTGTTTGACCAGCGGATGCACTTTTCCGGTGAACAGGAATTTTACCGTGGAAAGGTGCGCGATGTGCATACCCTCAATGATGGGAGGTTGCTGATGGTCGCAAGTGACCGCATTTCAGCATTTGATGTGGTTCTGCCCCGCCCCATTCCATTCAAAGGGCAGGTGTTGAATCAGCTCGCCGGTCACATGTTGAATGCCGTATCAGAACTTGTTCCGATCTGGTTGGAAGCAACGCCTGACCCCAATGTGGCAGTGGGAAAATGTTGCGAGCCCATTCGGTTGGAGATGGTCATTCGGGGACATTTAACGGGTCACGCATGGCGCACTTACCGCGACGGAGGTCGCATGTTGTGTGGTGTCCCCTTGCCAGAGGGAATGCGGGAGCATGACGCTTTCGATGCGCCCATCATCACCCCGGCCACGAAGGCAGAAGAAGGCCATGATGAGGACATTTCAGAGGCTCAAATCCTTTCTTCAGGATTGGTGGATGAGAAGCTGTACCAAGAAATGGCGCGTGTCACGCGGGCGCTGTTTGCAAGGGGCCAAGCCATGGCCTCCAGCCGGGGATTGATTTTGGTGGACACCAAATATGAATTCGGGATGTACGAAGGTCAGCTGATGTTGATGGATGAGGTGCATACCCCAGACAGCAGCCGCTACTTCCATGCCGAGGGTTTTGAAGACCGACAATCTCGCGGAGAACAACAGCCGCAACTGAGCAAAGAATTTGTCAGGGAATGGCTGATTTCTGGAGGTTTTATGGGGCGTGATGGGGATGAGGTTCCCGAAATGACAGACGCATTTTTGGCCGAAGTGAGCCAGCGTTACATCGCGTTGTACGAGCAAATGACGGGCATGCCCTTTTCCAAGCCGGAAGAGGTGGATACTGCGTCACGAATCAAACGAAACATAGAAAATTGGCGCCGCGCTCATTAAAAAACGCCCCCTGGAGGGACGATGCTATCGCTGCTGTCCGAACCTTAAAGGCTGGGGGTGTCATCTTATACCCCACCGATACGGTTTGGGGATTGGGGTGCTGTGCAGACAACGCTGAGGCGTTGGACAAGCTATACGCGCTCAAGGGACGCAAAGGGGCGCAACCTTCATTGGTTTTGGTAGATGCCGAAGGCTTGCTAGAAGAATACGCGCACCCGGTTCCAGAGATTGCTTGGGACTTGTTGAGGGAGAGCGCCCCGGAATCACGGCCCATGACCCTGGTATTGCCTGGGGGTAGGGATGTCGCTCCTGCCCTGCTTGCCGAAGATGGAAGCCTCGCCATTCGGGTGGTCAATGAGCCCTTTTTGCAGTTCATCCTGCGTGGAATTGATGTCCCCCTGGTGTCTACTTCGGCCAACCTGAGTGGACATCCGACCCCTGGTCATTTTTCCGAAATCAATGGGGCATTGCGCAATGGCGTCGATTATGCGTGCGCTACCGGACGAGACCGCAGTGGAAACACAACGTCCAGCATGGTGAAGTTGGATAAGGCGGGGCGCATTGAAATTTTGAGGCCGTGAACTTTGCAGATCAACTCAAACACCCCGTTTTCAAGGCAGTAGGCGCTGCAGCTGATGCAAAGGGGCAGCAATCATTTGCCATTGGTGGGTTTGTCCGTGACCTGTTGCTGGGCCGTCCGAGCAAGGACATTGACATCGTGGTGGAAGGCAGTGGAATTGACTTGGCAAGAAACGTGGCCAAGGACTTGGGGGCTGGAAAGGTGGCCGTTTTCAAGAATTTTGGAACGGCCATGTTTAAGCACGGAGGATGTGAGGTAGAGTTCGTCGGGGCAAGAAAGGAGTCCTATCAGCGCGACAGCCGCAAGCCCATTGTTGAGGATGGTTCTATTGAGGACGACCAGCAGCGCCGTGATTTCACCATCAATGCCTTGGCCTTGAAGCTCAATGCAGATGGGTTTGGCGATTTGGTGGATCCTTTTGATGGTTTGGCCGATTTGGAGCGCAAGCTGATTCGCACGCCACTTGATCCGGATGTGACGTTTAGCGATGATCCCCTTCGGATGATGCGCGCCGTCCGATTTGCATCGCAATTGGGGTTCAGAATTGATGACAAGGCCATAGATGCCATTGGACGGAACAGCCACCGTCTGAAGATCATCTCTTCTGAACGTATCCATGTAGAGTTGAACAAAATCTTGTCGAGCCAAAAGCCCAGTGTAGGATTCAAGCTGATGTACAATGCGGGATTGCTCCATGAGTTCTTTCCTGAAATGGTGGCATTGCAAGGGGTTGAACGGCGCAACGGTATCGGCCATAAAGACAACTTTTATCACACGCTCGAAGTCGTTGACAACGTCGCGGCTGTCAGTGACAAACTGTGGTTGAGGTGGGCTGCACTCCTTCATGACATTGCCAAACCGCCTACCAAGAGGTTTCATCCCGATCACGGCTGGACGTTCCATGGACATGAGGACCGTGGCGCCAGGATGGTTCCGAAGATTTTTAAGCGTCTAAAGCTCCCCTTGGACCATCAAATGAAGTACGTACAGAAACTAGTGTTGCTTCATTTGCGCCCGATTGCCCTGACCAAGGAAGAAGTGACCGACAGTGCAGTGCGCCGTTTGTTGTTTGAGGCAGGTGATGATGTCGATGACCTGATGATGTTGGCCCGCGCTGACATCACCTCTAAGAATGAGGCGAAGGTTGAGCGTTATCTGCGCAACTATGAAGTTGTGGTGCTCAAGTTGGTCGAGGTTGAGGAAAAGGACAGGGTGCGGAATTTTGAGCCGCCTGTGAGTGGTGAGGACATCATGGCTGCCTTTTCAATTCCTCCTTGCCGGCCCATTGGCGCCATCAAGAATGTGATCAAAGACGCCATCATGGATGGGGCCATCCCCAATGAGCCCGCAGCTGCGCGGGCCTTGATGATGAAGGTGGGACCAGATGTGCTCAATCAGTGGCGGGCATTTCAAGCCGACGTTTCAGGAGGAAAGCGGTCAGAAAAAGAAGCACGCGACGCTTTTGATGCGTGGTTGGATGACCTGAATGTCAGCCCTTCCAGCCATCTTTAAGGGTCACTGAACGGTTCCAAACCATGTGTCCTGCTTGTTCGGTGCGTTCTGCGTCGAGGGCGAAATATCCAAGTCTGGTAAATTGAACGGGATGGTCGGCAGAGGCGCTGGCCAGAGCAGGTTCAAGCTTACAGCCTTCACGTATTTCCAAGCTGTTGGGGTTCAGGAATTCGCTGAAATCTTTGTCCGCGTGACCGTCAGGTGTGGGGTCGGAAAAAAGCCGGTCATAGAGGCGGACTTCAGCATCAATGGCAGTGGCAGCATTGACCCAATGAAGGGTTCCCTTGGCTTTGATTCCACTGGTATCTGAACCGCTCTTGCTGTCAGGGAAATATTCGACATGCACCTCTTTTGTGCGTCCATCGTCTCCTGTCACATGGTCTACATACCGCACGATATAGGCAGATTTGAGGCGCACTGTTTTGCCCGGAGCCAAACGAAACCACTTTTTGTTGGACTCGATTTTGAAGTCGTCACGCTCCATCCAAAGGGTCTTGGAAAATGGCATTTCCCGGCTGCCGTCCTCAGGGTTTTCAGGGTTGTTGACCGAAGGAAGCATTTCGGTTTGACCCTCTGGGAAGTTGACCACCACAAGCTTGATGGGGTCCAAGACCGCCATGGTCCGATGAGCCACTCTGTTCAAATGATCGCGAAGGGCCCATTCGAGCAAGCTAAAGTCAATGACGTTTTCTCGTTTGGCTATGCCAACACGGTCGCAAAAGGTGCGGATACTTTGTGGCGTGAACCCCCTGCGCCGCAGTCCGCTTATGGTCGGCATTCTGGGGTCATCCCAACCGTCCACCACGCCATCTTCTACCAGCTTGAGCAGTTTGCGCTTGGACATCACCGTGTGGTCCAGGTTCAGTCGGGCAAATTCAATTTGACGGGATGGGAATATTTCCAGTGCTGCGATGAACCATTCGTAAAGTGGGCGGTGCACTTCAAATTCAAGCGTGCACAGAGAGTGGGTGATCTCTTCAAGAGAATCACTTTGTCCATGGGCGAAATCGTACATGGGATAAACGCACCACTTGTCCCCTGTTCTCTGGTGGTGTGCCCGCTTAATCCTGTAAATCAAGGGGTCCCGCATGTGCATGTTGGCATGGGCCATGTCGATTTTAGCCCTCAATACGCAGTGCCCGTCAGGGTGAATCCCCTGTCTCATCTCGTCGAAAAGTTGGAGGTTTTCCTCTACAGAACGGCTGCGATGGGGGCTGGCCGTCCCAGGTTTGGTAGGTGTCCCCTTCCCTTTGGCAATGTCCTCAGCCGATTGATGGTCGACATATGCCAGACCTTTTTCAATCAAACGGACCGCAAATCCGTAGAGCTGTTCGAAATAGTCACTGGTATAGAATTCACCTCCAGACCATTTGTAGCCAAGCCATGTGACGTCACGTCGGATGGCGTCCACATATTCTTGACTTTCTTTTTCGGGGTTGGTGTCGTCGAAGCGCAGATTGACGAGCCCCTCATACTTTTCGGCAAGTCCAAAGGAGAGACAGATGGCTTTGGCGTGGCCAATGTGCAGATAGCCATTGGGTTCAGGTGGAAACCTGGTGTGGATGTGTTGGTGTCTGCTGTTCTTCAGATCATCTTGGATGATCTGTTCAATGAAGTGGATAGATTCAGATGGTTTTCCATCACTGTTATCCGCGGGCTGTTGGACTGAATGCTCAGACATGATTGCAAATTTATCCCTGTGGGCGGTGGCTTGTTCTTTTTTGCGTGGATTTGATGCACAAAAGAGAACAGTCATGGACTCAGAGTGTTGCACTCCTGTGAAACCACAATACATGACTCCTGTTGACGAAGTCGTTCGCTACCGCCTGAGGCGTGAAGGCAGAATTGTGGGCTGGATGCGTGAAGAGCAGACGGGTCAGAGGTTTTACAGCCGTGAGGGACTGTGGTGGTCAGGTCGCAAAATCAAATGGACCCACCGTGACCGTTGCTGTGGCTTGAAAGATGCAGACGACCGTTGGTTGCACGAAGGCGACCTTGTGAAGGATTTGAAGTCTCCGTGGTGGTCTCGCCATCACCAATGGTTGATTCTTTGCGATGAAAGGACCGGCTGGTCCTTGGTGCGCAACGGATGGGGAGGACGAATGCTGAGTCTGAGTGAAGAGGATATATGCAAAAAACCTTGGCGTTGGTCTGGGTTTGCGTGGCTATCGATTTAAGAAGGTTGACCCTAACGGAGAATACTGAATAATCCTTGACGCAAAAATCAGGACACAAAAAAGCACAGCTTTATGGCTGTGCTTTTTTATGACTCTAGCGAAAGAGCAACCTGTAAAGAGGCTCAGAGCATTTGAATGCGCTTCATGAGTTCATCTTTGTAGGTGCGTGAAATTGGAACCTCGTCGTTGTCAATCTTAATGATAAACTGGAAGGTGTCGATGTGGGTCACCCGATCAATGTTGATCACATAGTTGCGGCTCACACGAACGAAATCTTCAAGGGGCAATTTCAAAAGCAAATCTTTGAGGCTTGCTTTGACATTGTACTTGCGCTCACCGACATGGATGGCGCTGTATTTCCCCTCCACTTCAATGAACCGTACGTCCTGCAGGTGAATGCGGCGCAGTTTATTTCCAACTTTCGTGAAGAAATGTTTGGCCCGGACTTTTGATTCAGCCAGTTCTTGAAGCGCGTTTTCGACGGCATCTGAAATTGAAGACGGTGCTTCTGTGTCATCATCGG
>DDCX01000043.1:17237-41341 GCA_002336475.1 Flavobacteriales bacterium UBA1995
TGCTCCATGACAACCACAAGATCAGGTGGGGCAAAAAGACAAATTCCGGCGGCTTCGGCGACTTTGCTCGCAGTGCGGACCTCACAACCGAACTCGGTCAAGTCCACAGAGGGTGTTCGGGTGCTGCTCTCCGAACCGAGTAAAAGGATGCTGGGTTTTCGTACCATATTACAGATAGAACACGTTAAGTTTCAGTTTGTTCCGTTGTGGTCAAATGAAAGTTTAAGTAGGCCATTAGAGGGTATCGAAAGTCAAATTTCGGGATGTACTGCCAATCAGTTGGGCTGTAAATTGCACCTATGATTCGTGTTCATCTCAACGAAGCGCCACAAGAGGAAACCCTGGTCGAAGAGGCTGTGGGTCTGGAGGAAGCCGTATCCGATGGCTGGCACATCGTGTTGTACAACGATGACCACAATACGTTCGAACATGTAATTGAATGTCTGGTGGCTTACTGCGGACATGAGTTGCTCCAAGCGGAACAGTGTGCATTGATCGTTCACACAAAAGGCAAGTGCTCTGTGAAAAACGGAGACTTTGACGAGCTTGAGCCTATTTGTACCGCACTGTTAGAGCGCGATTTATCGGCTGAAGTGGAGCCTGCGTGAAGTTATTCGAATACCTTGCGTGAGGTGTTTTTAGAAGTGAATCTTTCGCCATCAAATTGGAAATTGAACATGCTGCTGCTGGCAGGGATGTTTGGGTTGCCGTGGACTGCAGCGTCACAATGGCAAGACGCCACGGAGATTTTCACTTTACCCGGCACCACCCAAGCTTCATTTTTGGGTACGGCGTTGAGTGTGGCGGATTTTAATGCTGACGGCCTGGATGACATCACGGTGGCCAACAGTGATGGCACTGCTGTGGCTTACATGCAGATGCAGTCAGGTGGCTATGAGCCGGTGCATTTCATTGATGGCACAGAGCCGGTTCAAGGCATCGCATGGTTTGATGCCGATGGCGACGACGATTTGGATTTGCTGTTGACCCGGCGTTTTGCGGCCATGCAGTTGTTCTTGACGGATGGCAATGGGCTCGTAGAGTCTGCCGCTGAAAGTGGGTTACCGTTGGATGAAACCTGGGAGGCAAGAGGCATTGCGGTGGCCGATTACGATGCAGATGGTGACTTGGACGTCTACATCTCGATGTACCATGATGGCACCACAGGTTTGTCAGAAAACCTGTTGCTCAACAACAATGGCTTGGGATTTTTTACTGACGTTACTGCCGACTTGGGAGTGGGCAATGGATTGCAACACACTTTCCAAGGTTCTTGGTTGGATTTTGATGCGGACGGCGACTTGGACCTTTGGGTGATCAATGACCGCACCATTTTTCCAAATGCCATGTACAGCAACAATGGCGACGGTACATTCCAAGAGGTTGGGGGCGATTACGGATTAGATCAGCAGGTATTTGCCATGACGGCAACCGTTGGTGACCCAGACAATGATGGGGATTATGAGCTGTTCTGTTCGAACGTAGAGAATGAGCCCAATGTGTACATGGACAAGGACGGCTTTGGTTTTTACAATGAAACCGGAGCTGATTTAGGGCTGGACGGGATGCAGTACAGTTGGGGTGGTTGCTGGGTGGATGTGGATGGCGACATGGACAGCGACCTGATGGTGGCGACCTATCGCTTCCCGAACACCTTGCCCTACAAGAATTATTACTACGAAAATCACAACGGCGGGGCCACGTTCACCGATATGACAGAGTCGAATTGGCCCAACAATCAAACGCAGTTGTACAGTTTAGCTGCTTGTGACTTCAATCAAGATTTGGCGCCTGACGTGGTAGCCTTAGGCAACAGTTCATACTTGCAAATGCTTCAAAACGATGCTGTAGACGGCCCAGCTCCAAATGGGAGGCTTGCGGTGCAGCTGTGTGGCACATACTCAAACAGATGGGCCATTGGGGCTGAGGTCAAGGTCCATGCTGGGGGGGTCAGTCAATTGCAATTGGTGAGCTGTGGAACAGATTATGTGACCCAACAATCCTGGCGGCGGTATTTTGGTTTAGGCAGCGCAGAGGTGGTGGATTCCATCGAAGTGAACTGGCCAAGCGGAATGCATGAGGTATGGTATGACGTGCCTGTCGGTTCAGATCTGCGCCTGATTGAGGGCTCGTCTACCGCGGTATTGTCCTATTCAGGGACGGGTTGTGCCGGAGACTCCTCTTGGTTGAACTTCCCGCTGCCTTGTCCAGATGTTGAGGTAAACGGGTTGGCGGTTCTCGGGGATTCGATGCTCATCCAAGAGGACGGCATGTATGTTGTGAACTGCAAATGGATGGGAGGACTGTTTCAATGGTCTGACACCTTGTTCTGGACGGAACAAGAACCACATGGCCTTTCTATTCAATGGACACAGCCTCTGTGTTACAACGAGCCAGGCTCACTGGGCTGGTATGCAGACTCAACGTTTACTGTAGAATTGGAGGGGAACAGCTTTCCATTTTCGGTACAGAACCTTCAGGTGTTGGGAGGAGACTTGACATTGATGACCTTGGACAGTGCAAGTGTTTGCTCAGAACTCCACCACTTCACATTGGTGCAGCCATCGGAATTGGAGCTTTACATTGACTACGCTCCTGCGCTCTGTCATTCGGATTCGGCCCAAGCATTTGCAGTGGGTTATGGAGGCACTCCAAATTACATTTTGACTTGGGGAAATGTGAATCCTTTGATGCTGCCTGAAGGGACAGTTCCCTTGCATTTGGAAGATGCCAATGGATGCACGGTGGACTCTTCCATAGTTGTTGAAATACCGGCCCCCCTGTCTTGTGATGTGGTTGCAGTTCCCGAGGATGTGGGGAATGACGGTTCTGTGGAGCTGGATCCTTCTGGAGGAACGCCTCCTTATGAGGTGATTTGGAATACCGGGGCGACGGGTGACACGGTCCTCTCTGGACTGTCAGCTGGGCTCTACAGCTGGGTGATTCAGGACGCCAATGGTTGCCTGTTATTGGGATTGCAAGACTTGATCAACATGGGTGTTGAGGAACATGCTCTTCACAGGACAGGCAGTTTGAGTCGCGGTCCTGCAGGGATCTGGCTAAAGCCTGGCGATCCTTGGCCGGGGATTTTGCAAGTGGACTTTTATGACCCCAAAGGAAGCATGGTGTACTCTACGTCCATTGAGAATAACGATTGGCACCACTGGTCTTGGGACCTGCTGCCGATTCAAGGCGTGGTTTGGGTGCACGACACCCGCGGGACCACCTATTTAAGGTCCAACTACTGAATTCAGTGGCCTGCTCAATCAGGCATTGATGGTACACGTTTTGAGTCGAGATACAGCGCCTGAAGGGTTGTCTGCTTTGAAGACAGAAGATCCTGCCACCAGGACATTGGCTCCTGCCTCTACCAACTGAGCCGCGTTTCCCTCTCCCACTCCTCCATCCACTTCAATGAGGAATTCGTGCTGTTGCCGCTGGCGCATGTCATGAAGGCGCCTGACTTTGTCAAAAGTGCCCGCGATGAATTTTTGCCCTCCAAATCCGGGATTTACGCTCATCAGGCATACCAGGTCGATTTCTCCGAGCACCTCTTCTATGGCGGACAAAGGAGTGTGCGGGTTGAGTGCCACTCCAGCGAGCATGCCGGCTTCTCGTATGGCCCCCAATGTTCGGTGTAAGTGCACACAGGCCTCTGCGTGAACCGTCAGGACATGTGCACCCAAGGCCGCAAACTCATTGATGTATCGGTCAGGTGCTTCAATCATGAGGTGCACGTCTAGGGGCTTGCTGGCGTGCTTCCCTATCGCGGCAATGACGGGCATCCCATAACTGATGTTGGGGACGAACATGCCATCCATCACATCGATGTGGTGCCAGTCAGCGTCGCTGTTCTCGACCATGGTGACGTCCCGGGCCAGATTACCGAAGTCTGCAGCGAGCAAAGAGGGTGCAATGAGATGTGACATGATGTAAATGTCGCGAGGCTGGAATGAATGCCCGAATATTGTGGCATGTCTTTATCGACAGCGACAGACAAAATATCGGACGGCCACAGTATGGTGGTGGTGGGGCTGACCGGTGGGATGGGCGTTGGCAAATCTGTGGTGGCTCAAGCCTTGAGATCTTTGGGGCACCCTGTTTTTGATGCGGATTCGGCTGCGCGCAAGCTGTATGATCAGGATGTTGACTTGCTTCGATCTGTATCAGACCGCTTTGGACCGGAGGTGCTCAAGCCGAATGGAACCTTGGACCGCCTGGCTCTGGCAAATGTGGTGTTCAATGACGCCGAGGCTTTGGCCGAGCTAAATGCCATGGTCCACCCAGCTGTGTCGAGGGCCTTTGCCCAATGGAAGGCTGGAGCAGAGGCCGATGGGGCATCATTGGTGTTCAGAGAAGCGGCCATCCTGTTTGAATCGGGCAGCGACCAAGATTGCGACGTGATTTGGGCCGTAACGGCGCCTTTGGCCCTGAGAATACAGCGGGTTCAGGAACGCAACGGCTGGAGTCGCTCAGAAATAATGGAGAGATTGGCCCATCAATGGCCCGCAGATAAAATAAATGCCAGTTCCCACGAAGTCATATTAAATGACGGTTCACAGGCATTGGTGCCGTTGTTGCTGTCATTGATTGATAATTTGTAGTGAATCAGGGCAACGTTTGCGGGCTTTGTCCGTCTCTTTGAGTACCACTACCTGTTCAACATGATTCCCTTTGCACTTCGGCTTCGATGGCTCGGAACAGCCCTGCTATTTTGCTTTGGTATAGACTGCTCTGCCCAACTCGAAGATGTCTCGCTGGATTTCCTGATGGAGAGCAGCACTTTTGGCAGTTTGTTTGGGTGCGGATTGTCTACCGTTGACTTTAATGGGGACGGTTGGGATGATGTGACTTTGGCAGGTGTGGATGGTCTGATCAAGCTCTATACAGGTGGCGATGAAGGATTGACATTCCAAATGGAAATCGACTTGGTCAATGAAGCCAAAGCGGTGTTATGGGTGGATATCGAGAATGATGGGGACCTTGACCTCTTTGCCGGTGCCAGGGGCCTGGGGGTATACTTGTTCGTGCGACAGCCCGATGGTTCATTGATCGAAGAAGGTGTCCTGAGGGGAATTCCGTTGCTCAATGGTTGGGACAACCGCGGAATTTCTGCACGTGATTATGACCGCGATGGAGACTTGGACATTTACATCGCCAGTTACCACGATACCTTCCTGCAGGTCTCTTACCAAAACAAATTCTTCCAGAATACCGGGCAAGGGTTTTTCGAAGAGATTACCCTGAGCGCATTTGTTGGAGATGGTTTTCAACACTCCTTTCAAGGGGCGTGGTATGATTACGACAACAATGGATTTGATGACCTGTGGGTGATCAACGACCGTGAAGATTTCACCAACTCACTCTATGCCAATGGAGGCGGAGGACCTTTTGTAGACATATCAGAGTCTTCAGGAGCCAGCATTAGTGTGAATGCGATGTCGGCCACGTTGTTCGACCCTGACAATGACGGAGACTGGGATCAATATGTGACCAACACTGAGGATAATCCAAATGCCTTCATGCTGAACAATGAGGGCTTTTATCAGGACATCGCTGCTTCGGCGGGTGTGGCGGGCATGCAGTATGGATGGGGCACTTGCGCTATAGATGTCGATGGAGACCGTTGGGATGACATGATGGTGGCCACCTACCGGTTTCCAAATGCCATTCCATATGACAACCACCTTTACATGAACGATGGCACTGGGCTGGTTTTTGAAGAGACAACGGAAGACTGGCCGAATGAACAGTTTCAGCTCTATTGTTTGGGGCGGTTGGACTTGGATCAGGACCGGGTTCCTGACATCGTCGGACACGGGAATGCCCTTTCGCCGCAGGTGCTGAAGCTGACCAATGAGGCGGACAATCACCGAATGACCATCGACCTTGTGGGAACCGTATCGAATACACGTGGCATTGGTGCTGTCATCAAGGTGCATGCCGACAGCCTGACACAAATGAAGCAGGTCAATGCTGGTGAAGACTATATGACCCAGCATACCTATACCCGCTTCATCGGACTTGGTGATGTTGAGGTTGTTGATTCAATCGAGGTGGTATGGCCAAGTGGAATCAGGGATGTCTTGTTTGACCTTGCGCCAGACTCTGACTTGCTGATTGTCGAGGGTGTCGGGGCAGATTCTTTGGTGCTCAATGAAACCCTTTGCCCATGGGAGGAGGCGAGTTGGACAGTGCCTTTCGACCCCGCTTCCGTCTCAATGACCTGGAACGGAGTACCGGTGTACTCCAATGTTGTTGTGGCCGATGCTCCAGGAGAATGGACGTTGGATGTCAGTTGGTGGGGCGGCGGATATACTTGGTCTCAGACTGTCAATTGGGCTCCAGAAGCGCCACCACAATATTCATTGGATGTCTTGCAGCCGCCTTGTTTTGGTGATTCGGCATTGGTTTCATGGAGTTTGCCCGAAAATGCCGTGGTGACTTTGGACAGTGTTCCATTTCCGCCCACTTCCGAACTTTTTCCATGTGCAGTGGGACCCCATGAGCTTCAAGTCACGCTGGCCGGTGGCTGCGCTATAGACTCCATGTTTACGGTGTATTATCCAGAAGATTTGTACGCCGAAGTGGAGCTGATGCAGCCGCAGTGTGCGGGCGATTTTGGTGCAGCTGATATTGCCATTGGGGGCGGCACAGGAGGGTTGACCTTGGATGTTGAAGGTGTTGATTTAACGGCCTTGGAGCCGGGTGTGTCTCAGTTTCATGTGGTGGACTCCATGGGATGTGTTTTGTCTGATTCTTTGGTGGTGATCGCCCCAGACAGTTTGGTGGGATCCACCGGTTTTGAGTACCTCGGAAGTTCAGATTCAGCCATTGTGGTGACCTTTGCAGAAGGTGGGACTCCCCCCTATGTATGGAGTTGGAGTGGCCCTATTGACACCGATGGTTTGGTTTTGGCCCCGGTGAATTTGGGGTGGTATGTGCAGGATTTCAATGGCTGCTTGGATTTGGGGGTGTTCAGCATTGGGTCGAATCCCATGGCGTCAGTATCGAACGCGCAGCAGGAAATCATGTGGACCTGCAGCAGACAAGGGGGCTTGATTATTTTGGATGGCCCAGAAGGCAGGCAGTTGAACGTTTCAGTTTATGAATTGTCTGGCAAGATGATCATCGAAAACGTCCAAGTTTTGGCCTCTACGCGTCTTGCGCTGAGAACATCAGGAGCTGTCGTGATAACAGGAGTAGACGCATCGGGTGAATTGTTCCGATGGTTGAGGTGATCGTGTGATTTTGAGGTTTGCCCCCAATTTTCGGAACTCCCCTGCCCTTTCCTAGGGATATGCATGCATTATTTTGGGAGGAGTGAATTCCTGATTGGGAGCCATGTTGACCTGTTCTGCGCTATTTTGAGCCAATGATGGAGCAATGGCATTGGTGGACCCTGGCTTTTCTGATGTTGCTTATTGGAGAAGCCTTCGTTCCTGGATTGGTGCTGGGGTCTCTTGCCATTGGCGCATTTGCAGGAGGCTTGGCCAGTATGTTCACGGATTGGTGGGAATATCAATGTGTAGCAGCCTCGGCAGGAGCAGTATTGTCTTTGTTGTTTTTACGGCCTTTGGCCATGCGCGTCTGGTTCAGTGGAGCTTCAGTGGCTACTGGTGTGGACGCGCTTCCCGGCAGGACAGTGCGCATGACGCTGGCCATCAACCCCCAATCAGGAAGGGGACGCGGTCGGATTGACGGTGACGATTGGTTGATTGAATTCAACCCGAATTGGAAAGGAACACGGTCTGAAGGTGAAGCTTCGATCAATGACCCTTCCGATTATGCGGTTGGAGACCAACTGCGTGTTGTCGCTGTCGAGTCCAACGTGCTCATTGTCGAACCACTGAATTAACCCCAAACCCCTTTGAATATGGAAGGTTTTTCCTTTATTTCTATTGCCCTCTTGGTGCTGTCCATTGTGGTGGTGGTCCGAGGATTGCGTATCGTCAAACAAAGTGAAGCCCTGGTCATAGAGCGATTGGGCCGTTACCGCATGACGATGACCGCAGGCATCAACATTTTGATTCCTTTTGTGGACCGCCCACGGGCCAGTGTCTGGCGTTATGCCACAGAAGATGCCAGAGGCGAACGTGTAGTGGCTTACAAAATGCTCGAGCGGATTGACATGCGGGAGACGGTCTTTGACTTTCCCCGCCAAAGTGTCATCACCCGGGACAATGTTGTAACGGAAATCAACGCCCTGATTTACTTCCAGATCAACGATCCGGTGAAGAGTGTTTACGAAATCAGCAACCTTCCCAATGCGATTGAGAAGCTGACGCAGACGACGTTGCGTAATGTTTTGGGTGAGTTGGACCTCGACGAATGTCTGTCGAGCCGGGACACCATCAACACCAAACTGAGGGCGATTCTCGATGAGGCCACGAACAAATGGGGCGTCAAGGTGAACCGTGTAGAGCTTCAAGACATCAATCCACCTCAGGACATTAAAGAGGCCATGGAGAAGCAAATGCGGGCTGAACGGAGCCGCCGTGCGCAGATCATTGAAGCCGAGGGAACCAAGACGGCTGCCATCCTTCAGGCTGAGGGGCGCAAGGGGGCAGACATTAACCAGGCCGAGGGTGAGCGCCAAGCGGCCATCTTGCAAGCAGAAGGGCGCGCCAATGCCCGCCTACAAGTGGCAGAAGCTGAGGCCAAGGCCATCCGCATGGTGGCAGAGGCTGTAGCCAAGACCAAGGCTGACCCCACACAGTATCTGATTGCTGTTCGCTATGTGGAGGCTTTGGAGAAGATGATGGAAACCTCAAATGACAAGTCCCGCGTTGTGTTTATGCCTTACGAGGCCAGCGGTATGATGGGAAGTGTCGGCAGCATTAAAGAATTGCTCAAGGATTGATGTCAGACCTGAAACGCGTCTATAGTTCTCTTCGAGACGCACATCGGTCAGACCCTTTGCCATCGCGCAAGGAAAGGCAGCATATTCTAAGGAGCATGTTGGCAGGATTGCGGGCGCACGAATCGGCGTTGCTTGCTGCGTTGCACCGCGACTTGGGAAAGTCAGAGCCTGAGGCCAGACTGACAGAGTTTTTCCCCATTCGCAAGGAAATAGAGTACATGCGCAAGCACCTGTCGGAATGGATGCGGCCAGACCGCAGGGCCACTCCGATTCAGTTGTTGGGTACCCGATCAGAGATTGTGACCCAGCCCAAAGGTGTGGTGCTGGTGATCGCTCCATGGAATTTTCCATTGTTGTTGACGATGAAGCCGGTGATTGCGGCATTGGCCGCAGGAAATCGGGTTGTGGTGAAGCCGCCGGAGCACACTCCAGAAACCTCTAAGGTGATGGCCGATTGGTTGCGGACCACATTGCCCCCAGAATGGGTTCAGGTGGTGCTGGGCGGGCCAAAAGAAGCGGCTGCTTTGACAGCCATGCCATTTGACCACATTTTTTTCACGGGAGGTACCGATACCGGCCGCAAAGTGATGCGGGCAGCGGCAGAACATTTGACCCCTCTGACCCTTGAGATGGGAGGTAAAAGTCCTGCGGTTGTTGACGCCACCGTCTCCCCTACCCAAGTGGCCAAAAGACTGGCTTGGGGCAAGGCGTTGAATGCTGGGCAAGTGTGCATTGCACCGGATTACTTGTTGGTAGAGGCGTCGGTTGAAGCCGATCTTGTTTCCGCTTTGGTGAGCCGCTGGGAGTATTGCTTTACCGGAGATATTGCGTCTTCTAATGAGTATGGCCGGATTGTCAACGCCGCTCAATTTGAGCGACTCAAGGAGACTTTGGATGATGCACTGGCCAAAGGTGCCAAAGTGTTACACGGTGGAAAATATGACGCAGAAATGCGGTTCATGGAGCCCACGATACTGGGCGGAGTCACCCTCGACATGCGCGTGATGCAGGAAGAAATTTTTGGTCCGCTGTTGCCGGTCATGACTTGGAGTGACCCCCAGTCCGTTTCCAAGACCATTTCTGAGGTGAAGGATCAGCCCCTGTCGATGTACATCTTTAGCCGTGACAAAAACCGCCAGCGCCAGTGGTTGGAATCCACCCGTTCAGGTACGGTGGGCATAGGTGAAACTGTGGTGCAAATCGCCAATCCAGACCTTCCATTCGGGGGGATTCAGGCCAGTGGCTTGGGCCGTTCGAATGGCAAGGCCGCGTTTGATGCTTTTTCCAACAAGCGCAGTGTGATGCGCAAAGCGCTTCCTTTTACTGCGGTTCCGTTGTCTTATCCGCCTTTTGGCCCCGCCAAGACTGCTTTGGCCCGTTGGATTTCTCGGAACCTCTAATGCCCTACAGTCAGAAGAGTCAAGGCTTCTGAGCTATCTTGCATTGTCGTGCTCGTTCAAACACATTTTCCAAGAAAACTGGCCCCGAGGCGGTACGATCAGTACCTGGCTTCCGGATGGTTTCGCGGAAGTGTGATGTTGTACAAGGTCGACTTGTTGTGCATCGAGTCAGGCATCTTCGGTGTGGTCAACATCCGTATGAACCTGGGGCGCTTCTCCTTCAAAAAGAGCCAGCGAAAACGCATGTCCCGGTGTGACCGTGCCTTTTCGGTCAGCATTGGAACAGCCAAACCCGATGCCGAGAAGGAGGCTTTGTATTCCTTGCACAAGGATCGGTTCAAGGGATTTATTCATCCGACGTTGAATGAGTACCTCACGAGTGGATTTCATCA
Organism: Flavobacteriales bacterium UBA1995; assembly: GCA_002336475.1. Taxonomy (GTDB): domain Bacteria; phylum Bacteroidota; class Bacteroidia; order Flavobacteriales_D; family Sanyastnellaceae; genus UBA8752. The sequence continues at coordinate 27,893 of DDCX01000043.1, forward strand.
AACGGTATTTGACACGCGTGAGATTTGTGTGTACGACGGGGATAAGCTTATAGCAGTCAGCTACTTTGATATTGGTGAGCGCTCCATGGCGAGCTTGATTGGCCTGCAGCACCCAGATTACAGCCAGTATGGGCTTGGCATTTACACCATGCTCAAGGAGATTGAATTTGGTCGGTCAGCAGGATTTAAATGGTACTACCCGGGTTATGTATTGGACCTCCCCTCTGATTTTGACTACAAGCTGTCTTTGGGAGACTTCGAGTATTACACACCGACCAAAAGGTGGGGGTCTTTTCAGCGTTTTGATCCCCAAGAGACCACTGGTTCGCGGGTCAGAAGTGCCATGAGCAGCTTGCGGGACGGACTCACTTCGGTGGGCATCGATTTCAAGGAGCGGTACTACCCATACTTTTCTTTGGGTTACATGGCTCCTTGGCAATTGGAATTTCTAACGGCTCCTCACTTTTTTGAGCTCGCAGAGATTGAAGGCCGGAGGTTGATTGTGGGGTATGACCCTGTGAAGCGGGATTACCGATTGATGGATGTGGGCATGACGGAGGACTTCAACCATTTGGTGCGCATGGATCACAGTGCGGGCCTCTCTTCAGACGGCCTCCATTTCATGGACATGCTTCAGGTGAGGCGGGTATTGCATCAAACTTTTGATGTCCAATTGCTGCTCCAAAACTTGGTAGCGCGGGGGTGGTCTCAACCCGATGACATGGCCTAAATCCGGCGTTCCTGTGCCACCTTGCGTCCATGAAATTGGCCTCGTGGAACGTGAACGGCATCCGTGCCGTGGTAAAAAAAGATTTTGTGGATTGGCTCAATGGCAGCGGCTTTGATGTCATTGGCTTGCAAGAAACCAAGGCCCAAGACGATCAAGTGCGCGAAGCCTTGTTTGACTTGGGAGAAGGGTGGCACGTTTATTCATCAAGCGCCGTAAAGAAGGGGTATTCAGGAACGGCCATTCTTTCCAAGCGCCCTCCCCTATCTGTGAGCCATGGGATCGGAGTCGAAGGCATGGACGATGAAGGGCGTGTAACAGCTGCGGACTTTGGCGACTTTCACTTTGTGACCGTCTACACGCCCAACAGCTCCTCTGGCCTCAAGCGTTTGCCATTTCGCAAAGAATGGGATGTGGCCTTTCGGGATTACATGAAGAGACTGTCTTCAGAAAAACCCACCATTTGTTGTGGTGATTTGAATGTCGCTCACCAGGCCATCGACTTGGCGCGTCCAAAAGCCAATTACAACAAGACGCCAGGATATACGCAGGACGAAATTGATGGGATGGGCGCATTGGTGGATGCCGGTTTCACCGATGTGTGGAGACACCAAAACCCTGACCGTGTTCAGTACTCTTGGTGGAGCTACCGGGGTGGTGCACGAGAAAAGAACGTGGGCTGGCGGTTGGATTATTTCATGGCATCCGACGCAGCCCTGGCGCAATGTGGTCCGTGTGAAATCCACACCGATGTCTTGGGGTCGGACCATTGTCCGGTGGGCCTTGAATTTGGATGAGCCTCGCCCTGTGCGTGTTCTTATGAGGAACGGATGAGCCTCAATGTGCCAAGGCCGCTTTTAAAGATGTATTGACCGGCTCGGGGCAGTTCTAGCCTCAGGGATTCCGTTGGCGTGGTTCCAGTTTGAATGGTGCGCCCTCTGGCGTCCAGCAGTGTCCAAGTTCCGATAGAGGTGCCAGGGCTGGTAATGGAGACCCTTCCCGTTGCTGATGGGTTCGGCGATGCGGTTAAAGCCAGCCTTGAAGGGTCCTTTCCTATACCGACCAGATTGACATTGAGTCCTCCTACGCCCACCCGTTCAGGCGTTGGAATGAATTCGGTGTACAGTGTGCGGAAACCATCGATCAGGCTGTCCCCTTCGAGCTCGAGCATAGGCGCCACCCATTTTGGGGGCAAACTCTGGTACCACACTTGACACGTGACGGTCACGTTTTGCCCCATCAATTCGGAAGGGATTTGATAGGTCAACCTGTCGCCGCCTGTGCCCTCTTCGCCATCGGAGTCATAATTGAAATTGGGATCATTCAGCGCTGATCCAATCACAGCTGTGGTGTCTCCTACTGGGTGGTCTGCAGCAAATCCCAGCGGCACCAAACGGTTGTCTTTGAGGTGGGCGTATGCGCGTTCAAGCAGGGTGGTCGGATCACCGTTGACATCTCCCAAAACCAGCTCATAAATCTGAACTTGGTTCTCATCTGTGATGATGTTGTGGTGGGGTTCCCATGCGACTTCTAATTGCCCGTCAATGCTGCCTGTTGTGGGGTCCCAAGCTCCAGAGTGAAATGCCGTATCGCCATTGGCAGCCATGGTCAGCTCTACCCATGCTCTTCGGGCAGGATATCCCGATGGGAACTTGTGCCCGGCCAAATTGATGAGCTCCACTTCAACGTTCATGTTGCCTTCATCTGGTGTGCCAGAAACAGCGAGGTTGACTTCGAGCGTTTGGTTTTCCAGCATGTCCAAAGACCGCGCTATGGTGCTGTCGAATTGGGCCTCCGTTGCTGAAAGGTCTAAGGAGTCCACGTTGTTGCGCAGCATGCGCAGCATGTGGGTGTTTCCTCCCACGAAATAGTGCAGTCCAAAGGGAGACCTGGGTTGCAACCATGCATAGCCGGCGGCAATGGTCACGGGTTCGTCGATGCGCGGAACGTGGCAACCTTGGCATTCAATGGCGTTGGGGCCTTCGGCATATGCAGAGTTGAGCCACTCATGGTAGGTGGCCTGTTCTATGACGGTAGAGTCGGTGTATTCGCCTTCTAGGTCCACGCTGTTGGTGATCAGGCTGTGACAGGCAGCGCAGGATTCAGATTTGGCCATATGCTCGCCATACATGGGATAGAAACCGATGAACTGCTGCATGGGTTGGTATTGCACCGGATATTCATCCTTGCCTCCACCGTAGGGCCCAAAAATGGTGTCTTCTACAAAGGTCATTTCCCCGCTGAAGCGGGTTCCAATTCCTTCAGCGTCTTGTTGGTGGCAGACGGCGCAATTCACACCGTCAAGGGCCATGGAATCCGTGAGCGCCTCGAGCAACGAGTAGTATTCTGCACCCTCATGATGGGCAGCAAAGTGGCCGACAGGCGCGTGACAACTGGTGCATTTGTCTTCCAGTCCAGCGCCATGGCTGGGGTTGGTGAGCACTTCGTGTCTGACTTTGGCCCTCCAAAATGGGTCTTTGGTGCTGTTGGCCATGATCGAACTGCGCCAATCGTCGACCACATTCACGTCGTGGCCATCGAGAATGGGCTCCATGGGGAATACTTGTCCAGGAATCGAAGCGAGGCTGTTGGGGTCTTCACCATGACAACCTGCACATTTTCCCGAGCCGTAAAACAGTGCATTGATGGTGTCAGGCAAACCACCAAGGTTGTCGCTTCGCAGCGTTATGCCCAACGCTTCATGGGCGTCTATGATGGGCCGTGGGGCAAAAGCACCCAATTGCCAAGCTGCGCTGGACCCAGCGCAGAGCAAAGCCATCAAGAAAAGGAGGTAAGCACCACGCATGTCCCAAGTATAAAAAAGACCCCGCCGGTAAACCGAGCGGGGTCCATGAAAGAAAAATGAGTGTGATCAGCGCAAAACGATGCGGGCAGTGGCACTGCCTTCGTCGCCTGTCAGCTTGAGAATGTGCACTCCGCGGGGAAGTGATGTGAGGTCTACTGCGCCCAATTCGGCGGCGCCATTGGCCTGCTTGCTGTACAAAATCCGGCCAGACATGTCGATGACCTCACACTGTACTGCGCCAAATCCTGCGCCAGTCCAATGGAGCTGGAAGACCCCGTTGGAGGGGTTGGGGTGCAATGAAAGTGACCCTTCTAAAACGTTGAGGTCGTCGATGCCCGATACCTCTACCGTAACGGTCACTGGAACACGGTCAGAGGCACAGGCTACTGCTTGTGTGGCCACAGTCCAATCGTAGAAGAAGTAGTAATAGTTTGTGGCATTGTCGGGGTTGTTGACACTGCTGGATGTGATGGTGGCGAGGTTTCCAATTTCAAATGGAAAGGCCAGGTTGCTGCCTTGCCCATCGCGCCACAGTTGAGGGTTTCCATCGAGGCTGCGCAATCCCAGACCTTCTCCAGCCGGAGTTTCGAGGTCCAATTGAATGACGCTTTCGCCTTCGGGTACGTTGACGGTGACTTCGTCCAAGACATTGCCCAAAGCGTCAATGACGGCAACAGTGCGGTCTCCTTCGCTGTTCGCAAACACCTTGACCGATTCGATCACAATGTCTTCGAAAGCATCGAAGCGCAACCAGTAATTGCTGTTGTTGTGGTATTGTCCTTCGTCTTGTGCAGAGGAGCCACCAACGGCAACCTCCAAACCGTGGTTGATGACATCCTCCACCCAGAAGGTGGTGGTGTTCTCGAGTACCGGGGTGTCAAACGCATTTCCAACGAAAACTGGGTTTTCACTGGTTTCGCTGTCATACCAATGCAGTTCGTTGCCTTCAAATGACAGGTTGGTGCTGGCGGGTGCGGGAATGCTGCTGTCTTCTACAGTTGGAGTTCCAGGTGTGCTGTATACCTCCACTGTGATTTCTTCAGATGCAGTGGGTTCGGCGCATTCGCCTTCGACCGAGACCGAGTAGGTTCCGGGCTCCGTCACAAGAATGGTTTGGTCTGTGGCCCCCGTGCTCCACTGATATCCTGGTGCAGCGCTGCAGATCAGGGTGACGCTTTCTCCGTCACACAACTTTACGTTGCCGTCGATTGAAACTGTGGGAACTTCAGGTTGGTAGACTTCGATGCCAATGGGATTGGAAATCCCTGCACACCCATCATTGTCGTAGACCAAAACGGTGTAGTTGCCGGTCTCTCCTGCAGAGATTGAGCTTCCCTCCCCTCCATTGCTCCAAGCATAACTGGCGTAGCCTTCCGGTGCCATGAGTGTGGTGGTTTCGCCGGGACATAGGACGGTCGCACCTTCAAGTGTGAGGTCGAAAGCGCCAATCTGACAAGGAGCTTCGAGCACGTTGTGGTAAGTGTCGATGGCAGGGTCTTCTAAAGTCACTGTGAATCCGCTGGGGAAATGAACCACAGCACTGTCGATGTAATCGGCTGTTCCCAAACCAAAGTGTGGATGAGCGGTGCAAGTGATGCCATAACTCTCGCCTGCCCTTACATCGCGCAGTTGAATGCCCCAAGGTCCGTAGATGGCCACCTGGGCCCCAACGGCTCCGCTGTTAGAAATGACGCCTTGCAGGTCAAAAGACACCCAGTGGTTGTCATTGCCTTCATTGATGTAAAGTTGGTCAGGATTGTTGTTGTCTGGACTCACATATACACCGCCGTGGCTGGCAATGAGGTCCATTTGGCCGTCATTTCCAAAGTCGCCCGTAGCAAAGCTGAGCATGGCATCGTCGTAGGCGAAGGGCCAATCAAGTTGTTCAAAGGTGCCGTCTCCGTTGCCCTTGAAGTAGAAATTGGAACTGTTGTCACCGGAGGTGATATAGTCCAAGTAGCCATCGTTGTCAAAATCCTCAAACTTGCTTTGAAGAAAGAATCCACTGACATTCATGCCGCTTCCTTCGGAGATGTCTGTGAAGTAGCCGTTCCCATCGTTTTCGAAAAGGAGCTGTGACGTGCTGTGGTTGGTGATGGCAATGTCCATGTCTCCATCGTTGTCGATGTCGCCAAAATCCGCCGTCCAGCTTTGCTCGTAAAAGACGAGGCCGCGCTCAAGGGCTTCCTCGGTCCACCCGCCTTGTCCATCATTGACCCACAATTGGTTGATGCGTCGGGGATCATTAGGGTCGCTCACGAATTGGCGGCACTTGGCGATGAAGAGGTCCACGTCACCATCACTGTCGAAGTCAGAGAATACAGTGCCGTAGTTGCCACTGTGGTCAGTATCAGGATAGTCGCTAAAGTCGTAGTCGGTCAGCGGGATGAGTGTCTGGTCATTGGCAGGTAGACCTCCTGCTTCGCCTTTCCACATGCGGCTGAGGGCATCATCGTGACATCCGAAGGCATCGAGGATACCGTCGTTGTCCAAGTCAGCCATGTTGCAAGCCTGCATGAACATCTGGCCATTGTCGAGCTCGTCCATTTCGAAATTCCCTCCGGAACCGATGCGCATGAGGTGAACCCCATCATAGCTTCCTCCGGCGAAAATGTCTTTGATGCCATCGTTGTCGATGTCTCCAATACAGGCTCCCCATTGGTTGCTGTTGCTCACCTCTCCGTAATGAACGGGGTTAAATCCCGATGCTGTTTGGTAGAGGATATTGACGTCTTCACCTTGGTCAAAAACGACAATGTCGTCCAATCCGTCGTTGTCGACATCGATGAAGCCGATGGGTCCTCCACTGTTGAAGGATCCATTCATCAATTCGGTATTGAGGTTGAAGGTTTGTGCCGATAAAAATGCACTGCTCAGGAGCAATGCGGTTACTGTGGATAGTCGGTTGAGGTTCATCCTTGATGGTTTGCAGGGTTGCAAGATAGGTGGTCGGACCACTTTCGTTGTTGGCAAGGGTGTAACACGCGAAGACCTCATTTGGTTGGCCGTAATTTTGCGCCATGGCAAATTTTGGCCGGGTGGCTTTTGAGACCTTGGGTTGCAAGCTGAATTTTTCGGAGAGCAGCGCCTTGGCCAACGGGCTTTTAGAAGCGGGTTATGCCCGGGTGCGCATGGAAGATCAACCCGATGTGGTGGTGGTCAACACCTGCAGTGTCACGGACCATGCCGATGCAAAGTGCCGCAACATCGTCCGACGTGCCAAAACTGCCAATCCTGATTCTACCGTCGTGGTCATTGGGTGTTATGCCCAACTCAAACCCGAAGAAATTGCGGGCATTGAAGGGGTCGACTTGGTCTTGGGTGCCCAAGAAAAATTTAACCTGGCCCAATACATCGCGCAGCAAGAGGCGTTGAAATTGGAGGCTTCAACCCTCGGTCGCGCAGTGGTGCACCGCGGCGAAATCAGGGAAGTCACTTCGTTTCATCCCGCAGTGAGTGCGGGCGATCGAACCCGCAGTTTCCTGAAGGTTCAGGACGGTTGCGATTACTTCTGTGCCTTTTGCACCATTCCCCTGGCTCGCGGGCGTTCCCGCAGTGCGGACATCGCAACGACTTTGGTGGAAGCGCGCAAAGCGGCAGATGCAGGGGCCCGAGAAATTGTGCTTACAGGGGTCAACATCGGTGATTTTGGTAAGGCGCAAGGTGAGCGGTTTTTAGACTTGTGTGCAGCTTTGGAATCGGACCCGAGACTGGAGCAGGTGGAGCGGTTTAGAATCAGCTCCATTGAGCCGAACCTGCTGACCGAGGACATCATTGACTTCGTTGCGGAGTCGCAGAAGTTCCAACCGCATTTTCATGTGCCGTTGCAAAGCGGCAGTGACGCCATCTTGGCCGCCATGCGCCGACGCTATCGGACGGACCTCTATAAGGAGAGGATGGAGTATATCGTTCAGCGGATGCCCCAAGCTGCCATCGGCATCGATGTGATAGTGGGTTTTCCCGGAGAGGGTGAAGCTGAATTCCAAGAAACGGTGTCGTTCCTTCAGGATTTGCCAGCGGCTTATTTTCATGTGTTCACCTACAGTGAGCGCGCCAAGACGACGGCATTGCGCATCGAGGATGTAGTGCCCGTCCCTGTGCGCAAGGCCCGCAACAAAGTGTTGCGTCAAATGAGCCTGAAAAAGCAATGGGCCCATGCGGCACGTTTCCAGGGTCAAACCCGACCTGTGCTGCTGGAGTCTGAGGTCGGCGATGCTTCGGGGTGTCGGTTGGGCTACACCCCAGAATACGTGCGGGTTTCGGTGAGTGGTACCGAAGGCTGTGCGCCGGGAAGCATTGTTGCAGTCCAACTGGGGGACATGTCAGAAGGCTTGGTGCAAGCCCATGTGCTGGAGTCGCTAACTTGACCACCAAATCGCGGCTGTGTATCCCAACCTTTACTTTTTATTCCAAGACTTGTTTGGTTGGGAAATCCCGGCCCTCAAGTTGGTCAACACCTTTGGTCTGATGGTCGCATTGGCCTTTGTGGTGGCCAGCGCATTGTTGCGCAAAGAGCTTCAGCGCAAACAAAAAGACGGGGTGATTTCCAGTGTGGAAAAGAAACAGGTTGTCGGCAAGGGGGCTGGGCCATTGGCATGGTTGTCCAGTGCTTTTCTGGGAATGGTTCTCGGATGGAAAGTGACTTGGCTGCTTTGGAATGCCGGGACACTCTTTAAAGGCGGTGGTCCCCCACAACAGCACCTTTTTAGCGGAGATGGATACCCATTGTTGGGGGTTTTAGGAGCGGCCATTTTTGGGTTCTTGAGGTACCGGGAGGACATGGCCCAGAGGTTGGATGAGCCGCGAGAAGAAACCGTCACAGTTCACCCATGGGAACGCACGGGAAACATCACATTGGTGGCGGCGATCGGAGGTGTTTTGGGTGCTAAGTTTTTCCACCTTCTGGAGTATCCCGAAGAAATGGTGGCGTTTTTCACAGCTCCTTCTCTACAAGGATTTCTTGGAGGCCTGACCATTTACGGTGGTTTGATTGTCGGTGGATTGGCTGTGGCATTTTACGGCCGTCGACATGGCCTTCCCTTTATTCACTTGGCAGATGCCACAGCGCCCGGTTTGATGCTGGCCTATGGCATCGGGCGTGTAGGTTGTCAGGTCAGTGGCGACGGTGACTGGGGCATCCCCAATCCCAACCCCAAGCCAGATTGGCTGTCATGGGCACCGGATTGGATGTGGAGTTATTCCTTTCCCAACAACGTCAATGCCGTCTTCGGTCCCCGCCCTGCGGGTTATACGGGTAAGTTGATCACCGAATCTGACCCTTGGCCAATTTTCGAAGGGTTCGGGACTTACCTGTCGCCCGGTGTTTACCCCACGTCCTTTTATGAGACCATCATGGCCGCCGCCATCTTTGCTTTTTTGTGGTCCATGCGCAAGCGATGGAGCGTGCCGGGAACGCTTTTTTCGGCGTACCTCATGCTCAACGGCATGGAGCGTTTTTGGATTGAAAAAATCCGAGTCAATGCCCCTATGGAATTCATGGGGATGGTCATGACACAGGCGGAATTGATTGCCGTTGTCATCTTCCTTTCAGGGCTCGTCATGATGGCGTTTATCCACCAGAAAACATGGCGGAAATGGATGGGGCGATAACGATGGACCGAACCGCATTGAGTGCCATTCTCAGGGGCGCGGTGGATGTGATTCGCCCAGTTGGTCATTACCTCTTGGAACAAAGGGTGGGTCACAGCGACATTGAAACCAAGGGGTTGAACTCCTTGGTCAGCCATGTCGATAAGACCGCTGAGGCCCGATTGGTGCAAGGTTTAAAAACCGTTTTGCCTGAAGCCGGTTTTCTGGCCGAAGAAGGCACTGCGGACGCTCCCAAAAATGCCCGCTATCGGTGGGTTGTAGATCCGTTGGATGGCACCACCAACCTCATTCATGGCTTGCCTGTTTTCTGCGTTTCGGTGGCCCTTGTTGAAGGGGACTCCCCCATCGTTGCTGTTGTTTTTGACCCGAACCGCGATGAGTGCTTTACTGCGGTTAAGGGGGGCGGCGCCCACTTGAATGGCATGGCCATGCATTGCTCTGACTGCAATGCGCTTGAACATGCATTGGTGGCCACAGGGATTCCACATTGGGATTTCACCAAGATGCCCGAGTATTTGCAGGCCATGACGGCTTTTGCCAAAGGCACCCGTGGCCTGCGCCGCATGGGCTCCGCAGCCATTGACCTGGCTTATGTGGCTTGTGGGCGGTTTGATGTGTTCTTCGAATACAGCTTGCAACCTTGGGACATAGCAGCTGGACTTTTGTTGGTGCAGGAATCTGGAGGGATGACCCGTGATTTTATGGGCAACGATGAAGCTCAAGCTTTGCTGTCGGGCAAGGAGACCTTTGCAGCGGCTTCGGGCATATACAATGAGGCGCTGTCGGTGATCCGTGACGCCTTTGGTTAAACGCCTGCCTTTCTCGCGCGTTCCTTTACCGAACGTGGACCACTCATCATCCCCTCAATCTCCTCCTGATTTTGCTGCTTGGATGCGGGACCATTACCGGTTGGTGCTGTCACAGAGCCGCCGCATGTTGGGCGTAGTGGAGGATGCAGAGGATGTGGCCCAGACTGTATTTGTAAAAGTGTGGAACGCTTGGGAAGGGTTCGACGGCAATGATCACCAACGCAAGGCTTGGCTCATGCGCATTACCCGAAATGCCACAGTGGATGCCGCACGAAAGCGCAACCTGAGAAGAATGGCGCCACTTGATGTCTACTTGGAAGAAAGAACCGAACAGGTGTTGTCTTCTTCAGACTTTGAGGGTGATGCGGTGTTGGCCCGGCTCCATGCGGCGGTATCGACGTTGCCGCCCAAGCAGCGTTGGGTATTCCAGGCCCGGTACTTTGATGACCGTTCATATGTGGACTTGTCTCTTGAAACAGGGACGTCTGAAGGCGCATTAAAGGCTTCTTATCACCACGCGCGGAAGAAGCTCGAAACCATCCTGAAACGGGAAGCGGCTTTGCTCTTTCATTAAACCCCAGTAAGCGTATCTCGTTATTGTAATGATGTCCAACGAAATAACACCCTCCAATTGCCGCGATGACGGTTTTCGAGTATCGGATGCCGAAGTGCAGCGCGCGGTAGAGGATGTATTGTCTTTCCCTCAGCGAGGTGAAGCGTCTCGGCGGTTTTCTAGAATTTCAATGGCCGCTGCCATTGCCCTGATTCTGGGCTTGGGTGTGGCCATGGTTGAGTTTTCAAAGCCTGCACCATGTGTCACGTTTGCATGTCAGCTCGAGGCGTTGACCGATGAGGAATTGTCTGTTATGATGGACCTGGTAGAAGAAGACCTGCCTTTAGGGCTTGAAGATGAAGCGGCATGGCCCCTGCTGTATTGACTAAAAAAAAGAATGTTATGAAATGCTCCCAGAATTTTAGTGTACTGATGCTCGGGCTTCTGCTGTCCCCCATGTTGCCCGCCCAGCCTGATTCAGAAACCATGCGTCCTAAAGTGGAGGCTATGGCTGTTGGTTTCCTTACGGAGGAGCTTGAATTGGATGTCGAAAAGGCCCAGGTCTTTTGGCCCATTTTCAATGCGCACAAGGAATTGATGGAGGACCTCAGGGATCAGAAGCGCAAGGCTCAGATAGAATTGGCTGCATCCGAGAATGTCACCATGGAGCAGTTCAATGTTCTTTTGGAGGCCCTCGAGGCTGTAGAGCTAGAAGAGGTGCGTTTGCGCAGCACCTTTCTCAAGGGAATGGCTGAAGCATTTGACCCTGACTTTGCCGTACGTTGTATTTATGCGCAAAAGGCCTTTCAAAAGGAGGTCCGTGAAAGGTTTGAGTCGCGGATGTCGCCAGAAGACCGCAGGGCCTTCGGTAAAATGGGGCGTGGCCCAGGCCGTAACCGCCGATGAATTCACTCCGGTTCGTCGGGCTTGAATGACAAACAAACGCCATTGACGCAGTGGCGCGTTCCGGTCTCTGTTGGTCCATCGGGAAAGACATGCCCTAAGTGTGAGTCACACTGAGCGCAGCGAATTTCTATCCTGACCATTCCATGGCTGCTGTCCCTTATTCGGCGGACTTTGTCTGTGTCGACTTCCCGGTCAAAACTGGGCCACCCGCATCCGGAATCGAATTTGGCTGCGCCGGTATACAGGGCACTTTCGCACACTTTGCAGTGGTAGGTGCCGTTTCTTTTTTCTTCGTTGAGTGGGCTGGTAAAGGGCCTTTCGGTCCCTTGACGGCGCAAGACGCGAAACTCCTCTGGGCTGAGGCGTCCAGAGAGTTCTGCGTCGTCAAATTCACGGGGTTCAGCCATGAATCAGTTGGATGGATTTCCTCCAGAAGGGCGGTTGTTTTGCTGCCCTCCTCCCTGTTGATTGTGGCCTCCACCACCTTGGTTGCGGCCATTATTGGAGTTGCGTCGGGACTTTCCACCTTCATTACCACGGCCACCTTCTCCGCCTCCTTGGCCTTGAGGTCGGTCTCCACCACCTTGGCCATCTCGGCGCGGGCGGTTATCCCGGCGTCCTTTACCTCCGCGGTTGTTGTCGGTGCGGCCTCGGCCACCTCCTCCGCCACCATGGCGTCCTCCACCACCATGGCGTCCTCCACCACCTCTGCCTCCACGGCCTCCTCGGTCTGATGGGGCATTGGGGTCATACTTGGGGCCTTCACCCAGTTCTTCCGGCAGAGGCTCCTTGCGGACCTCCATCTGAATCAGTTGTTCGATTTTGGAGAAGTTGCGCATCTCCCCGGGTGTGATCAGGGTAATGCCAATGCCACCACGGCCAGCCCGCGCTGTCCGACCAATGCGGTGCACGTAGTCTTCTTCGTTGGGCGGTACATCGTAGTTGATGACCATTTCGATGTTGTCGATGTCGATGCCCCGGCTGACGACATCGGTGGCGACCAAGACATGCACTTTGCGGTTTCGGAACCGGCGCATCACATCTTCTCGGTCTTTCTGATCCAGGTCGGAACTGATGGACCCCACATTCAATCCTGCTTTTGACAGTGAACGGGCGATGATGGATATGGAGCGCTTCCGGCTCGAAAACACAATCACCGATTCCAGTCCGCGGTCTTTGAGCAGGCTTACCAGCAGTTTGGGCTTCTGGTCGTCGTGCACGGGGTAGGCCACTTGCATGACCTTTTCAGCGGGACGTGACAGCGCAATCTGCACGGTCACGGGATCCTTGAGCATGGTGTTGGCGAGCTTGTTGATGCGCTCCGGCATGGTCGCGCTGTACAGCAAGGTCTGCCTGTTGGGGTTGCAGTGCTCTGTGATGCGGTTGATGTCGCCAAGAAAGCCCATGTCCAACATGCGATCGGCTTCATCGAGAATGAGTACGTCGATTTTGGAGAGGTCCACATAGCCGAGATTCATGTGGCTGAGCATCCGTCCCGGTGTGACAATGGCAATGTCCACTCCAGTGGTCAATGCCTTTTTCTCACGGTCAAAATCGCTGCCGCTGCCTCCCCCGTATATGGCCACACTTGAAGTGCCAGAGAAGTAACCGAACCCTTCACAGGCTTGGTCGATTTGCAAGGCCAGTTCTCGGGTAGGTGTAATGATGAGACACTTGATGTGGTCTCCACCACCGGACTCATAAATGTTGTGCATGGTCGGCAGCAGGAAAGCCGCTGTCTTGCCCGTTCCCGTCTGGGCAATGCCAATGATGTCCTTCCCTTCAGTGCTTGGGGGAATGGCCAAAGACTGGATGGGTGTGGCCAATTCAAAGCCCATGGCATCCAGTCCATCTTGGACGGCATCGCACAGCGGCAAGTCCTTGAAAGGAACTTTTTTGGGTTCTTCGGAGGCGCCTTCCTCCGGTGATTCTTCTTTCGCGTCCCCAGTCGGCGCATCCGGCGCCTTGGCTTCTTGGTTGCCCTCATTGGGCTGGGACGCATCTTGTTGCGCCAACGAATCGTTGGCCTCGTGCGTGT
>DDCX01000043.1:41371-49442 GCA_002336475.1 Flavobacteriales bacterium UBA1995
TCCGACAAGGCCTGAAATATTCGGCCAAACGCAACCTTACGGCTGTTCGTTGGTTAAATTTAAGGCACCGAATATGCGCAACCCAATATCATACTGGATTCTGGTCTGGACCTTGCTTTTCTTGGGTATGGGTTCCGCCTTCGCGACCCACATCGTGGGGGGAGAAATCAGCTACGAGGATTTGGGAGAAGGGAATTACCGCGTCCGCCTTGTTGTCTACAGGGACTGCGGACCTGCAAACCAAAACGGAACAGGCTTTGACGATGCTGCATCAGTAGGAATTTTCAATGGCAATGGTGGTTTGGTTGACGTGCTCAACATTCCGCTTTCGTTTCAAAATGTCAGTGAGGTACCCGTGGCACTTGAAAACCCTTGCGGAACTCCACCTCCCTCGGTTTGTGTGGAGCAAGCGGTTTACGAGCAGGTTGTGTTTATCGGTGAATCCCCCAATGGATTTACCTTGAGTTACCAGCGCTGTTGTCGCAATCCGTCCATTGTCAACCTCAACAACCCCGATGATGCGGGGGCGACTTTTACCACCCAAATTCCGGGAACGAACTCAACCGAGGCTCCGAACAGCAGCCCTGTCTTTAACAGCCTCCCCCCTGTTGCGCTGTGTGCTGGATTCGATTTTTTCTTTGACCACAGCGCTACCGACTTGGACGGGGACAGTTTGGCCTACACGTTCTGTTCTCCGATGTTCGGTGGGTCGCCCAACGCACCGGCCCCTAATCCGCCCAATGGCCCTCCTTACACGCCAGTGAATTGGGCTCCAGGGTATTCAGCCACAACTCCTTTGGATGGAGATCCTGCACTGACCATCGATCCGGTTTCGGGGTTTATCACGGGTATGCCGACCGCAGCAGGCCAATATGTGATCGGGATCTGTGTCGAAGAATGGCGGGACGGAGTGTTGCTCAGTACTTCGAACAGGGACTTTCAGTTCAATGTCACCGTTTGTGACCCTAACATTTCTTCATTGGTGGCCAACCAAACCGGCGATCAACTTTGCATTGGTGAGACGATTGAATTCCAGCAGTACAGCATCAATGCGACGTTCTTTCTTTGGGACTTTGGCGTTGATGGCATTGAATCGGACACTTCCAATTTGGAGTCACCGTCCTACACATTCCCTCAGCCCGGTAGCTATGAAGTAATGTTGGTGGCCAATCCTGGCTGGCCTTGCGCGGACACCTCTTTTTCTAATTACGAAGTTTTCGAACCTGTTGAACCGGAGTTGGTGATTACCGGATTCGAATGTCCATCGGGTACTCCGTTGTATGATTTCGGCACGGTGGACGCCTATCCAGACGCGTCATTTCAATGGGACTTTGGACCCCTCGCATCGTCTGGAATATCGGATTTAGATTCTCCTGCGGGAATTGGCTTTCCATCCCCTGATGATGTAGAGGCTGAATTGACGGTGGTCCAGAACGGCTGTATCGGCGCTGGAGTTTTGGATTGGACACCGCCAGATGCGCCGCAAGCGGCGATTGCTCCTCAAGAGGATTTCTGCACGGGATTCACCCTGACTTTTGACAACAACAGCACCAATGCGGTTGGTTACGTTTGGCAGTTCGGTGAGCCGGGCAACGACGATGTCAGCTTTGATGCCTTCCCAACGTGGAGCTATGATGGGCCCGGGACCTACGAGGTGGAATTGACGGCCCAAGGTGACTTCCATTGTCCTGATGTCACATCGGAGACCTTTGAAGTGGCCTGGCTGCTCGAACCATTTTTTGAAACGCCTCCACCCGAGTGCTTCGAAGAACACAGTTTCAATTTTGAAGCGATTGGAGTCACGGACCCCAACGCAACCTTTGAGTGGAGCTATGCGCCGGGCTCTGCGGCCATTGAGGCAGGGCCAGTATTGCAAGGCGTTTCTTTTCCTGCTGCTGGCCTTTACACCATTGAAGTGGTCGTAACGGCCGAGGGCTGTGAGCGTGACTTCGATGCCCAAGTAGAGGTTTTGTTTGACCCCACCGTCGCTTTTGATGGAGGTCCAGTGTTGGGGTGTCCGCCACTGCCCGTGAGTTTTGAGAATTTCTCACAGACGGAAACATCGGCCTCTTATCTCTGGAATTTTGGCGATGGCACCACTTCCACGGCACCTTTTCCCAATCACATATACGCGTTGCCCGGGACCTACACGGTGACTTTAGAAATGAGCACCACTGGTTATTGCGTGCAAGAGCTGGCCACAACGCAAACGGCATTTGTGGAGGTGTATCCGGTGCCTGTTGCGGGTTTTTCTATTGAGCCGTCCTTGGTGGACATCCTGGAACCCATAGTACAGGTAGAGGATTTGAGCTCAGGTGCTGTGCAGCACTATTACAATTTTGGCGATGGGGGCTCTACCAGCGACCCCAGTGGCCCGTACATCTTTCAGGGGGCAGGTGCCTTTGATGTGACCCAGACTGTGATCAATGAATACGGATGCACAGCTACCGCTCAGGGAGAAGTGGGGGTGAATGGCACGCTGTTTTATGCCCCCAATTCTTTCACGCCCAATAATGACGGCGTGAACGACTTTTGGATGCCCACTGCGACGGGCCTTGCTGCATACCAATGCAAGGTGTACAACCGGTGGGGCGATGTGGTTTTTGAAACTTCGGACGCATCGGTGGGTTGGATGGGCAATGTGAAAGGCGGCGAGCATTATGCTCCAGATGGCGTCTACATGTACGATGTCTATTTGGAGGATCAGTTGCGCATTCCTTTTACCTATTCCGGTCAAATTCAGTTGGTCAGGTGAGGTCGTATTCGATTCTGCTTACCTTTTCGATTCCAAAACGGAATTATGGAAGGCGATAGCAACCAATCGAACTGGGGACGGAATGACCGTCGGGAGGAGGACGTACACACCATTGCCGTAAAGGCGGGTAAGAGGACGTATTTTTTCGACATCCGAGCCACCCGGGCAAAGGACCTCTATCTCACCGTCACCGAAAGCAAGCGCCAAACGCATGCCTCTGGTGAAGTGACTTACAGCAAGCACAAGCTGTTTCTCTACAAGGAGGATTTCGAGAAATTCCATGATGGACTCCGCGACTCACTCGAGAAGATTGGGGAGTTGCAAGGCACCGACGGGTTTCAGTCCAGCGAGCCCAATGGGCCGGCGCGGAATACTGAAAATCAAGAAGACAGCGGCGACGTCCGCTTTGAAGATTTGTGAGCTTCCGGTTCCTCATTGCGATGGGGTTTTCTGTGGATAATTCTTGGTCTTTTCAGGCTCTGGTCGCGGTTATCTTTGAGATTCACCGCCATGGAACTGACCTACCTCGGACACAGCTGTTTTCTGTTGATTTCAGGCGGATTGCGTGTTTTAATTGACCCGTTTATCTCGCCCAATCCCTTGGCCAAAGACGTCTCTTTGGAGGGCCTCGCTCCTACCCATGTGCTGTTGACCCACGGTCACGAAGACCATGTGGCCGATGCGGAGCATGTGCTGAGGCTTTCTGGTGCGCAACTCGTGGCCCCATATGAGGTGGCGATGTGGATGGGGTCCAAGGGATTCGATGATGTGATGCCGGTAAACCCAGGTGCGGACTTCCGTTTGCAGTTGGGTGATGATACGGCCAATGTTCGCGTGGTGGGTGCCGTGCATTCTTCTACCCTTCCCGATGGAACACCAGGCGGAGTGCCCTGTGGATTCGTCTTGGATTTTGAGGGCACGCGGGTCTACCATGCTGGAGATACGGATCTTTCCATGGAGATGGAATTGATCGGTCGGTTATGGTCACCCGATTGGGCACTACTTCCCATAGGTGGCACGTTCACCATGGGGTATGCTGATGTTCCAGCGGCCATGGACATGTTGCGCTGCCGAAAGGTTGTGGGCATGCATTATGATACTTTCCCTCCCATCGCCATCGATCGGGAGGCAGCCTTTAGCACCGTTCGGGATGCAGGAGGAGAATTGCATTTGCCCGAGATTGGGTCTGTGCTTGAAACAGTGAATTGACAATGGGCAAGATTATCGCTATAGCGAATCAGAAAGGCGGCGTAGGTAAGACCACGACCGCGATCAATTTGGGAGCCAGCCTCGGTGCACTTGAATACAAGACGCTGCTGGTTGACGCTGATCCACAGGCCAACTCAAGTTCGGGTGTTGGGGTAGACCCCAAGTCTGTAGAGAACGGCACTTACCAATGTTTGATCAATGGCACAGAGGCGCGGACTGCGATTTTGGAAACCGGCAATCCCAATTTGTGGCTCTTGCCTTCTCACATTGACTTGGTAGGCGCTGAGATTGAACTCATCAATGAGGCTGAGCGAGAGTTCCGCCTTCGCAAAGCGTTGGAGCCCCTTAAAGACGATTTTGATTTCATCCTCATCGACTGCTCTCCCTCTTTGGGTTTGATCACTTTGAATGCCCTGTCGGCAGCGGATTCCGTGTTGATTCCAGTCCAATGCGAGTACTTCGCCCTCGAGGGCTTGGGCAAGCTGCTCAACACCGTGAAAATTGTTCAAGGGGGACTCAATGAGAACCTCAACATTGAAGGCATCTTGTTGACCATGTATGATACCCGTCTGAGGCTGTCCAATCAAGTGGTAGAGGAAGTCAGGATGCATTTCCGTGAAATGGTATTCGATACCCTTATTCACCGGAATACCCGTTTGGGTGAAGCGCCGAGCCATGGCGAAACCATTGTGATGCACGATGCATCGTGCAAGGGTGCGATCAACTATCTCAATTTGGCCCGGGAGATTCTGCAGAAGAACGACCTGACGAAATTGCCCAACGCCGAGAAGTTCCTCGATGAGGATGCCGGTGTCGCTGCAGTTGAACCAGGTGATGCGCCTGTGGGCCTGAATTGATCCGAATAAGGCATGGCCAAAAAGTCTAAGAAGCCGGCATTGGGCAGAGGGTTGGGGGCATTGTTGCAGGCCCAGCAAGCGGACCAGTCCGCGGCATTGCCTGATGTGGATGCCACAGAGACCGAGGAAACGGTCAAGCCTGCGGTTGATATGGCGGGCACGGTCGCCTTGCTGCCGATCTCTGCCATTGAGGCCAATCCCGATCAGCCACGTCGGACTTTCGAGCCTTTTGCGCTCAATGAATTGGCAGACAGCATCAAGACGTTGGGCATCATCCAACCTTTGACGGTGCGCCGCATGAGTGCTGCGAAGTACCAATTGATCTCTGGGGAGCGCCGCTTTCGGGCATCTCAACTTGCTGGTTTGGACCACGTCCCTGCATATGTCCGCGAGGCCAATGACCAAGAGATGCTGGAAATGGCCTTGGTCGAGAACATCCAAAGAGAAGACCTCGATGCCATCGAGGTGGCCATCAGTTTTCGCCGGTTGATGGAAGAATGTTCCCTGACCCAGGAGGAGTTGGCTTCGAGGGTGGGCAAACAGCGCTCTACCATCAGCAATTACATTCGTCTTTTGGGCCTTCCCGCCTTGGTGCAGCAATCTGTGGCAGCGGGACACCTCAGCTTTGGTCATGCCCGAGTTTTGGCAGGATTGCAAGAGGTCAAAAACCAGAAAGCGCTGTACCAGCGCATTATCGGCAAGGGTCTCAACGTCCGCCAGACAGAACGCGAGGCCAGTGAGATGCTGGGCAGAAAGCCATCAAAAAAGACGGTCAAAGGCGCGGCTTTGAGCCTTCAGATGCAAACCATGCGGGCGCACTTGCGCAGCCGATTTGCGGGCAGGACGTTGGATGTCAAAGCCCGTGAAGACGGTGCTGGCCGCGTGGAGCTGTACTTCCAGAACGCGGACGACTTGCAGCATTTGCTGGATGAATTGGGGGCCCGTTGATGGGGCTTTTGAGGTTTTTCTGGTTGACTTTGGCCTGCCTGGCGACAGCGCAGTGTTCCGCTCAGTTGGCGGAGAATCCATTAGAACGGGAATTCCGAATTCAGCGCACCACCTGGCACAGTGCTGTTGTTCCCGGTTGGGGACAATTGGACAATGGCAAGTGGTGGAAGGTGCCCCTTGTTTACGGTGGTTTGGGTGCAGCTGGCTTCTTTATTCACGCGGAAGGCGATTTGTACAGGGGTTACCGGGATGGCTATGTGGCGCTGACGGATGACGACCCCACGACCCTTTATGCCACCGAATACGATGTGCAGACCGTCCGAGATTTGCGGGACTTTCACAGGTCGAACTTCGAGCAGTCGATTCTGGTGTTCGCCTTGATTTGGGGCGCTCAAGTGGTGGACGCGCATGTAGACGCCCACCTCTTGGGTTTTGACGTCAGTGAGGATTTGGGATGGATGCCTGGTGTTGGACCCACCTTTGGAATCAAGTTGTCACACGGCCTGGCATCCCGCAGAACACCCCGAGCACGATGACAGACCAGCCAAGCCTCCGAATTCTCATCATAGGCCAGGGCCGAATGGGTTCTGCTGTGCAAGCGGTGGCTGCGGCGCGCGGTCATGAGGTGGTCGCGGTGATGGGACGGGATGATGTGGCGGCATTGGATTGGCCTGCCGCAGATGTGGCCGTGGAGTTCACGGCACCTCACAGTGCCAAGGAAGTGATGGCCGCTTGCCGCAAGCGCAGTCTGCCTTTGGTCAGCGGAACTACAGGTTGGGATGCAGACCGCCTTGAGGTGGAGCTGGCCACTGTGGAAGCGTCCCACCCCCTGCTGTGGGCGCCCAACTTTTCCAAAGGGGTGTACTTCTTTCGGAAAGCGCTGAGCGCCACTGCTGAGGCCATGAAAGGCCATGGCGGTTTGACGCTTTCGGTTCACGAGGTACACCACACGGGAAAGCGGGATGCGCCCAGTGGCACGGCCCTCGCCATTGCAGATGATGTGGCCGCTATGGGTTGGGATGGGGTACCGGTCACAGCGCAACGCTTGGCGGGTGTTCCCGGTACCCATGAGCTAGAGTGGCGCAGCGAAATGGACAGCATTCGATTGGTTCACAGTGCGCGCAACAGGTCTGGGTTTGCCCAAGGTGCAGTCGAGGCTGCAGAGTGGTTGGCAAAGTACACAGGACCTTGCGACAACATATTCGGTATGAACGACGTTTGGGGTTGATATTGCGCCTCGAACCCAGCGTTCTTTATGCCCATGAGCCTCCCTCTAATTCTGCTCCTTGCCCTTCCCTTGTTTCACATGGCGACCTTGCCGCGGCTTTTTGCGCGTGCGGGGTTGACGGCGTGGCACGGCTATGTTCCCGGGTTGAATTATTGGGTGCTGTTGGGCATGCTCAAGAGGCCCAAGCAGTGGATGTTGCCGCTGCTTTTTCCCGGGCCAAACCTCTTGATGGGGGCGATATTAAACGTGGAAATCGGCATTGCTTTTGGAAAGAGATCCACCCCCTTGCAGTGGTTTTTTGGAGCATTGCCTTGGGTGGCGTTGCCTTGGCTCGCCTTTGTGGATGCCGCTGCCTTTGTAGGTCCACGGGATTGGACCAACGTCAAGAAGACCTGGCGGCGGGAGTGGTCGGAGGCCATTTTGTGGGCCACTGTGGTGGCGTCCTTGATCCGGGGATATGTCTTTGAAGCGTTCACGATCCCGACGGCCTCCATGGAGGACAGCATGCTGGTAGGGGATTACCTCGTGGTCAGCAAGATGAGCTACGGTGCCAAGTTGCCTGAGACCCCGCTTTCCCTGCCCTTTGTGCACAACGCAATACCGGGAACGGCTCTAAAGAACAGTTACTTGGAGTGGGTGAAGTTGCCGTACCAGCGCTTGCCTGGATTTGGGTCAGTCGACCGCTACGATGCAGTGGTGTTCAACTTCCCCAACGGAGACTCCATAGTCGTTGACGCTTACTTGGCAGGCCACGACTACCATGCGTTGATCCGCCAGCGGGCGCTTGGTTTTGCAGGTGGCGACCCTGTGGCTTACGAGGCAGAGCGGGGGCGTTTCAATGAACTGGCGCGCCAGGACTGGAGCCGCACCCATGGCATCAAGCCTCGCCCTGTAGACAAAAAAGAACATTACGTCAAGCGCTGTGTCGGATTGCCGGGCGAAGACCTGGCCATTGTAGACCGAAAACTGGTCATTGATGGACAGGAAGTGGCCAGCCCGCCGGGACTCCAATTCAACTATAAGGTGCGCTTGAAGCGCGATGCCGACATGCGGATTATTCGCAATCGGTTGGGG
>DDCX01000043.1:49517-52531 GCA_002336475.1 Flavobacteriales bacterium UBA1995
ACCAACACATTCGACTTTGCAACATGGGATTTGGACAATTATGGTCCCATCCATTTGCCGGAGGCTGGTGAGACTGTGGAGTTGACCCCGCGCAATGTCGCCCTCTACACCAGGGCCATCACCGCCTATGAAGGGCACACTTTGAAAGTCAGCAACGGTGAAGTATTGATCGATGGAGTGCCGGCTACCACGTATACATTTTCTCAAGGCTATTACTGGCTCATGGGTGACAACCGACATTCATCTGCAGACAGCCGCTACTGGGGCTTTGTGCCTGAGGACCATGTTGTCGGTAAGGCTTCATTTACTTGGTTTAGCAAGATGAATGAGCAGCAGCATGGAGAGTCCGGCATCCGCTGGGACCGCATGTTCAAGTCGGTCAAGTGAACCGGGGCATCCACAGGCTTCCGCTGTGCCCTTTTCCGCCGGTGCTTTGGTGGTCGTTGGCCTTGTCAGGGGATGTCCGTTTGGACGGACTGGAGCACTACCCCAAGCGCACCTTTAGGAACCGGTACACGTTGCTGCAATCCACAGGCCCTTTGGACATTACTGTACCTGTGGAGCGGCGTGGGGGACGGCCTCGGTGTCAAGATGAGACGGCCCGCATTGTGGGTGATTCAGACCGTAAGGCTTGGCAGGCTGTCAAAACGGCTTACGGAAGGGCTCCTTACTTCGAAGAAATAGGGGCTGAGCTAGAGGCGCTGTTCTTGCTGGGCCCCGATTCTCTTGGTGCTTGGAATCGGCAGACTATAAAATGGGCTTCAACTTGGCTGGGGATACAGGTGCCGGCAGATGTGACGCCGGAGGAATACAGAATGACAGCGCCGACAACGGTGATGCCCTTTGGGGCTGCCTCGTCCGATGCGCTAGGGAGTGGCTGGCCGCATGTGTGGCAGGACCGCCAATCTAGGATTCCTTATTTCAAATTGGGGATCCTAGATCTGATTCTGCACCTTGGACCTGAAGCGTCATCCCAGATTAAGCCGATTCCACCGAGTGGATCTCCGCATCGAGGATGACATCCAGTATGACGATTCGCTCCTCTTCAACGAGGTAGTAGATCCGGTGGTTGTGGGCCAATACACTGCGAACATCTCCAAACTTCTCATCAAACCTGGCCTTTCTTGAACCGTTGGGCGCCGCATTGCGTCCCAGCGAACGGATCACTGAAAGGAGTTCGTCCTTTGACTTTTCCGCTCCGATGAGCGATGCGCCCTGCAGGTGATGAATGATGCGCTCCATGGAGGTCATGGCGCGGTCAGCGATAATGACAGATTTGTTCACAGACGCAAGATCGCCATGCGGGCACAAAGGCACTCATAAATCGGCATGGGAATGGAAAAGAGCTACCTCCCCTGCCCCTACTTTTGGATTATGGAGAATGTCATCAAGGCTTTGGCCAAGACGCCGCTCTGCGATGTTCACGTCGCGGCAGGCGCGAGACTGGTCCCTTTTGCTGGATTTGAAATGCCGGTTCAATACGCGGGACTGCGTGTGGAGCACGAGGCTGTCCGAAAGGCGGCGGGTTTGTTTGATGTGAGCCACATGGGAGAGTTGTGGTTTTCTGGTCCAGGTGCGCGAGACTATTTGCAATACCTCTTGGCAGGAGATGTGGAAAAGGCTGCTCCAGGAAGGGCTTTATATACCTGCTTGCTCAACGCTGAAGGTGGGATTGTAGAAGATTTATTGGTGTATGGCTTCGAGGACCGCTTTATGTTGGTTGTCAATGCGGCCAACCGCGAGGAGGTCGTTTCTCTGATCCTAGAAACACTGCCCGAGGACGTCAGATTCGAGGATGCCAGTGACCAGACGGCTTTGTTGGCCTTGCAAGGACCGAAGTCTGATGATGTGATGAAGGCGGCAGGTGTGGACCTGACGGATTTGAAGTATTACCACCACCGCAAGGCTGAATTGAACGGCACTGAGGTGATTGTGGGGGCTACCGGATATACGGGCGAACGTGGATTCGAGCTGTACGTGCCCGCTGCGGAGGCCGAAGAAATTTGGGGGACTTTGATGAAATCGGGTGCCTCTTGTGGATTGGAGCCATGTGGGCTCGGAGCGCGTGATACACTGCGCCTTGAAAAGGGGTTTTGCTTGCATGGCAATGACATCGGTCCTGATTGCAACCCCGTTGAAGCAGGCTTGTCTTGGACTGTAGGTTGGAAGACTGAATTCCGTGGAAAGGAGGCCGCAGCTGCTGTGCGCAGCAACGGACCGGAAAGAAAGCTTGTTGGGTTTACCCTCACAGATCGCGGAATACCACGAAAGGACTACGCGATTCAAGACGCAGCTGGCAACAACATAGGGACGGTGACCAGTGGCACCCAATCACCCTCTCTTGGTCAGGCCATTGGCCTGGGTTATGTTGCGTCTGATTGGACGGCCAAAGGGGCCGAAATCTTTATTTCAATTCGCGGTAAATCCATTGGTGCTGTTGTGACTGGCGTCCCGTTCCTTTGAAACGTACTTGTTGAGACCATGAAAGAACCGAGCCAGCCTTTAGAGCGTCAAGAACGCCGTGTAGAAGTGTGTTTTTCTCCACAACAGTTTGACCTGTACAAGGACGAGTTTCACACCTGTGTGGTCATTGATGTTTTGCGTGCCACCTCAGCGATATGTACTGGACTTGCAAATGGTGTTGACCGAATCATACCTGTTCCTACCGTAGAGCAAGCACGCGCATTGCAGGCAGAAGGGTGCATTGCTGCTGCAGAGCGCAATGGCCAGATTGTAGAAGGATTTGACTTTGGCAATTCTCCCCGCACTTACATGGATGGTTCGCTTAAGGGAAAGACAGTAGCGTTGACCACAACCAATGGGACCAAAGCCATTGCCATTGCCAGTGGCATGCCACAAGTGGCCATTGGCAGCATTAACAACCTCGATGCCATTTGCACTTGGCTGATGCAGCAGCCTGGCCATGTGCTGCTCCTCTGTTCAGGGTGGAAGGACAAGTTCAACTTGGAAGACACTGTATGTGCAGGAGCCATTGCAGACAACTTGATTGACAT
>DDCX01000006.1:0-8408 GCA_002336475.1 Flavobacteriales bacterium UBA1995
TTGAGCATCTTCAAGACCAGCGCTCCCGGTGCGGCATATCCATCTTGGCTCAGGGTACCCACTTGGTAAGTTTCGCCGTTCAAGGTGTACTCGTAGGCTACCGCCAACACTTCCGCATTGTTGAGGGACTGACGCAGGCTGATGAAGCCCAATCGATCATTGTAGGTGAACTCTGTTGGTGCCAAACGACGGGCATTGCCCACACGCTCGTAGTGAATGCCCTGGTCGTAGATCGGGCTTCCGTCCGTCCCCACATAGGAGGCAATCGCTGCACCCGCGCCGCTGAACCCCATGACATTCGGGTCGCCCGTCATGTCAAAGAAGATGTCGTTGTTGCCGTTGTTGGGCGCCCGATTCAGGTTGATGCCAATGTTGGGGTCATTGGTGATGTCTGCGATGGGCAAGTCCGAAGAAATGTAGTCAGGGTGCTCACCGATGTCGGTAAAGGCGAGAACGTTCCGAACGTCTTGTGTATTGGCTTGCGTATTGACCGCATATACCTCTATCCGCGTGATGCGCGCGCCAGAATTGACCACCGGCAAACTCTGCAGGGCGTTGTCGTATTCGTTCCTGAAGTATTGGGAGAGGAAATAGTGGCGGTTCGCCTCGTAATCGTCTGCCCGAATGTCAAACTCCTGGGTTTGGGCGCCCCCCTCCACTTCAATTTCCTTGCGCTCACCCTTCTGCTGGCTGAACACCGTGGTATTGTAGACCTTGCCCCATTGGGTTTCCAACTTGGTTCCAAACAGGGACTGACTGCCTTGGATCAAGGTACTCTGAAGCGGCATGCTGATGTTGCCCGCCTCAATGTTCTTCAGGATGTCGTCTTCCTCACCTTGGAAACCGATGTTCATCTGGTTTTCAAAGTCAAATGTGGCTTCCGTGTTGTAGTTGGTTCCAAGGTTGATTTTGTCGCCAATGCTGCCGTCGATGGACAACTGTATGCGCTGGTCAAAGTCGAACGTCGTGATCGCACGGTCCCGCTCTGCAAGGCGCGGGTTTTCCGTTCTGCTGTAACGCACACCAAAGTTCAATTCGGCAGAACCCTGCGGCTTGATTTCAATTTCGTTTGAACCAAAAATGGTCTCGAACAGCTCGGAGTCTATGGTCAATTTGGGCGCAAAACCGCGCTCTTCATCGTCCACCTCTTGCTGCATCTCCGTCCAGAACTCACTCAGGTTTTCATCGATGTTGTACTCCAAGAACTCATCCAGCGTCAAGAAGGTGGGGTTCCGAAAATCCAGCGTGTCACCCAAGCGCTGACGCACCACATATTGGCCACTGTTCTCATCGTAATCCACGCCGTAATCAATGACGTCTGGAAAGTCCAAACTCACGCCCCCAGGGGTTTCCACCGGGTTGGGCAGGTCTTCACCATGGGGCAACGGAAGTTCGAGCGAGTCAGATTGAGCCCGGGTCATCAAGGGCATCAAGCCCAAAACAAAAAGCAGCCCCAAACACCGCCCCCACCATGTCAGGTGAGGCCTGCGGAAGGCCTGAATCGCAACGTCGTTGCAAATGGTCATGCTCAAGTGGGTCAAAGTCTTTTCAATGCAGCCCGAACGAATTCCTCTACGGCATCTACCCCTTCAGCGGCCAGCTGATCGAGCACCGTCTCCACCCTTTTCCTGTCAAATCCGAGGTTACACAAAGCGCCCAACGCATCAGAACGCTTTGTATTGTTTGCCCCCGCAAATTCATTCTGACCTGAAGAAGCTTGGCCGCTTACAGGGGAAGCCACAAACGCCGGGTCTTTGCCCATTTTGTCCTGCAGGTCGACCAGTATGCGCTGTGCCGTTTTGGCACCAATGCCCTTCACCGCTTTCAGGGCCGCCACATCTCCTCGGCTGATCACTTCGACCAGCTCGGCAGGTCCAAGGCCACTTAGAATCATCCGTGCTGTCTGCGCTCCGACACCGCTCACGCTGGTCAGCATCACAAACAAACTGCGCTCGGTCGCCTCAGAAAAGCCGAAAAGCAACTGGGCATCCTCTCGGTAAACGGCGTGAATCAACACCTTACCCTCTACCTGTCCCGCCAATGCGGACGAAGTGTGCAAGCTGATGTGTACCATGTATCCCACACCTGCGCACTCCACAATCATATATGTGGGCGTGAGCTCGGTGAATTGTCCTGTGAGGTGATGGATCATGGATTCGAGTGAGCATCTACGGCCGCTATGCGGACCATGTTGACAATCTCGCGGACACTCGACCCCATTTGCAGGATATGGAACGGCTTGCGCAAGCCCAACAAAATGGGACCTACCACTTCAAAGCCGCCCATTTCCTGAATCAGCTTGTAGGCAATGTTGCCCGCTGCCAGGTTGGGGAAAATCAAGGTGTTCACGCGCCGGCCACGCAAATTGCTGAACGGGAACAATTCCCCGGCCAGCTCTTCATTGAGCGCCACATTGGCCTGCATCTCCCCGTCTACAATGAGGTCGGGGTGTTCCTTATGAAGGATAGCCACCGCTTCACGCACCTTTTCGGCATCGCGTCCATCGGCTGAACCAAAATTGGAGTAGCTCAACATGGCAATCCTCGGCACGATGCGCATAGATCTGACGGCCTCAGCCGTCAACAATGTGATGTCCACGAGTTCTCGCGCAGTCGGATCGCGGTTCACCGTCGTGTCCGCAAAAAACATGGGACCGGACTTTGCTTGGACGATGTACATCCCCGCCACTTTTTTGACGCCCTCAGCAAGGCCAAGTGTGTGCAAAGCTGGCAGCAAGCTCTCCCGATAGTTGCGGGTCAAGCCACTGATCACCGCATCGGCTTCACCGGACTCCACAAGCATGGAGCCGAAATAACTTCTCCGCTTCATCAGGCCCAATGCTTCCGAATGGGTCAACCCCTTGCGTTCGCGTTTGCCCAAAAGGTATCCGGCGAAAGTCTCCACCCGTGACCCCTCCATGGGATCCGCTGGGTCGATGATTTCCACCTCGGGCAACTCAATGCGGTGCTCTTCAATCAGTGATGCAATGCGCTCCCTGGAGCCCAGCAATACAGGCTCTACAATGCCCTCATCGCGTGCGGTTTCCACAGCCTTGAGAACCTTATAATGGTCAGCCTCAGCAAACACGATGCGCTTGGGGTGTTTACGCGCACGGCCACTTAGGTTCCGCACCAACGTGTTGTCTTGACCCAGCCTTTCAGCCAAAACGCGTTTGTAATCGTCCCAATCTCGGATGGGCTCTTGGGCCACACCGCTTTCCATTGCCGCCAAAGCAACAGCGGGCGCCACTGTCGTGATCAAACGGGGGTCCATCGGCTTGGGAATGATGAAGTCCACACCAAATCCAAGTCCACGCTCTTCGTAAGCCTCATTGACTTCGTCGGGCACATTCTCCTTTGCGAGGGCTGCAATGGCCTCGACCGCCGCCATTTTCATGGCGTCGTTAATGGCCGTTGCCCGCACATCCATGGCGCCCCTAAAAATGAAGGGAAAACCCAAAACATTGTTGACTTGGTTGGGATGGTCGCTTCGACCTGTCGCCATGATCACATCGGGCCGGGCCTGTTTCGCTTCATCGTATGGAATCTCAGGGTCGGGATTGGCCAAAGCAAACACAATGGGGTTGTCTGCCATCGCAGCCACCATTTCAGCATTTACAAGGCCTCCACGGCTCAGTCCGATAAAGACGTCTGCCCCCTCCATGGCCGCCGCAAGCGAAGGAATCTCCACATCGGAATGGGCCAGATTTTGCTTGCGCTCACCAAGGCCCTCTCGTCCCTTGTGCAGGTGTCCTTTGCTGTCGAATACAGCGATGTTTTCGCGCTTGACGCCCAGTTGCATGTAGAGGTCCATACACGCCATCGCAGACGCACCCGCGCCACTCACGACCATTTTGATCGCATCGGCCTGTTTGCCTGCGAGCTCGAGCGCATTGATCAAGGCAGCACCACTGATGATGGCTGTCCCATGTTGGTCATCGTGCATGACCGGAATGTTCAGTTCTTCTTTGAGCCGGCGTTCTATTTCAAAAGCCTCCGGGGCCTTGATATCCTCCAAGTTGATGCCGCCAAAAGTGGGCGCGATGGCCTTCACGGTCTGGACAAAGGTGTCTACGTCCAGAGCGTCTACTTCGATGTCGAAGCAATCGAGGTCAGCAAAGACTTTGAATAAGACCCCTTTGCCCTCCATCACCGGCTTGGAAGCTTCGGGACCGATGTTGCCCAGCCCCAATACGGCCGTTCCATTGGAGATCACCGCTACCAAGTTGCCCTTGGCCGTGTAGCGGTATACATCGTTTGGGTTTTTTGCAATCTCCAAGCAAGGCTCGGCGACACCTGGCGAATAAGCCAGGCTCAAATCGCGCTGTGAACTGTAGGGCTTGGATGGAATGACCTCCACCTTTCCACGCCGACCACGGCTGTGGTAGTCCAGCGCCTCTTTCCTGCGGATGCTGCTCATTGAATGGGTGGTGTCTTAAACCGCGAAGATGGTCCCATCACCGACGCAGACCAAACCGCCAAGCGGCGATTTCTCCTCAACGAGCCACGCTGAACTTGCGCGTTTGTAATATCCGACCTCCCATCTCGAAGGCATGGAGGTAGACACCGGGCTCAAAGTCCTGTGCATCAATCCAAACGGTTCCGCGGCCTGGGGCCAAGGGTACCCGCTTCATTTCGCGCCCTGTCAAGTCCAGAATCAACAGGTGACCTCCCTCAGGGGCCAAATAAGAAAGTGCGGAATGACCAACCACGGGGTTCGGGGCCAAAGTTTCAAAGCCAAAGGACGCTTGGCTTTCCACTGAAACGACACATTCACCTTCTTCTGCACCTGCACAAAACAGGACCGTATGACACACCTCAGGCACCCCCTGTTCGGTCGCCTTAAAACAATATTCAAGGGCTGTGACGCCGGCCACACCGTTGGGGTAGTAATCGGAAATCAACCAATCCTCCGCCCCGAAAGCATTGATGCCCGTGGTATCGGACGGCTCAAGTGTAATGGCCAAGGACAAGGCACTCGAAGAAGCGCCATAGGGATAACACGTTCCAGCCCAGCAGAAGCGCTCATAGGCACCCTCGTTGCCTGGGGCATAAGGCAAGTTCATGGGGTCGACCACTTGCAAGACATTGCGCTCTACATACAGGGTCATCGGGTTTTCCGATGCATTGGTGACAAACCACTCGGCCACCATCACCGTATCCGTTGGGTTTCCTTCCACAACTTCGATGGGATCAATCAAAGTGGGGCCTTGGGCTAAACCCATGACCGAAAAAGCCAAGATGGCCGCGAGCACGCCCCAACGCTGGGACCGAACGATTTTAGAACGCATGCTGTAAAGATAGCTTCCAAAACAGAGCGGAGCGGCAACTTCGAAAACTGCCTTGAACCGGCATAATTGCCCTTTAGGCCTGAAGATTGGAGGTCCAAACGCGTAAAAACTGGAATGCAACCAAAATATTGCCCTACACTCCTATATTTACGTTCCCTGTTTTAGGATTCAGGAATCAAACAACTCAAAACCCTGCTCAATGAAGCACATTTACATCGCGCTGCTTGCGCTCTTTATCAGTTTGAACGCCTCGGCTCAATTGCCAGACGGCAGCATCGCACCGGACTGGACCGCTGAGGACCTCAACGGAGTGGAGCACAACCTTTACAGCCTGCTCGACGAAGGGAAGAAAGTCATCATCGACTTCTCCGCCACATGGTGCGGACCTTGCTGGAGCTATCACAACACAGGTGCACTCGAAGACATCTGGGAAATGTATGGTCCTGATGGAACGGACGAAGTTTACGTTTTCTTCATTGAAGGCGATGACACTACAACCTTGGAAGATCTCGAAGGAACAGGTACAGCGACCCAAGGAAACTGGACCGAAGGAACCGGTTACCCTATCATCGACAATGGTGGAAACATCTTTGACGATTACGCTGGAGCTTACTACCCCACCATCTACACCATCTGCCCGAACCGCATGCTTACGGAAAGCAGCCAAATCAGTGCTGATGATCACGCCACCATTTTGTTTGCCAATGACTGCGCTGCAGCTACCATGGCCAACGATGCAGCGGTGTTGAGCTACACAGGTGAGACCATCACTTGCAGCAACAGCCCATCCGCGGTGAGCGCTCAGTTGATGAACCTCGGATTGGACAACCTGACCAGCGCTACGCTCGAGTTGTTCATCGACGGTTCCAGCGTGATGTCTTACGATTGGAGCGGCGACCTCAATACCTATGAGATTGAGGACGTTCAAATGGGATCACACCAGTTTGACGGCAGCACCGACTTCAGCATCCGCATCACCAGCGGAGACATGAACGAGGACAATGACGTTCTGTTTGCTGCTGTAGACGGCGCAACGGAAGCCACTACCCTTTTCTACATCTACATCGAAACCGATGGTTGGGGTGCAGAGACAGGTTGGGAGGTTGCCGACGCTGACGGAAACGTTGTAGCCTCAGTTGCTCCAAACACTTACGACAACACTTCTACGTACGAAGAGTATGTCGGTGTGCCATCCACAGGTTGCTACACCTTCACCCTCACTGACGAGTACGGTGACGGCCTCTTCGGAAGCCAGTGGGGCAGCGTTGACGGAGCTTGCTACGTCTACACCCTCAACGATGACCAGTCCAATTACAGCATGATCTACGGATACAACGGAAGCTATGGTTTCGACTCAGAGACCCGCGCAGCTGACGTTCAGACCGTCGTCGGCCTCGAAGAGGAAGTTGCACAGACTTCATTCAACGTTTATCCCAACCCCGTTGAGAATGTGGCTTGGGTTGACTTGAACCTCACGGGTTCAGAAGAAGTCCGCTTGGACGTCGTCAACTTGCTCGGTCAGCGCATCATGTCTCAGGACATGGGCACCATGTCTGCCGGCAACAGCCGCTTGCAGCTCGACCTCGCTGGTGTTGAGTCCGGAATTTACCTGGTCACTTTGACCGCTGGTGAGACCACCTCTACCCTGCGTGTGACCAAGAAGTAATACTTCAGATATCGATTTTTTGGAAGACCGATGGGGCATTGCCTCGTCGGTCTTTCTTTTCTTGCAGATTCTGCAACATGATGATTCGAAACCTCCTCCTCCTTCTAGCCTTTGGTTGTGCCGTTGTGCATGCACAAGAAGTGCCTTCGATTGAATTGAAAGACCTCGGTGACCTGACGGTTGATACCCGCTCCTTTGTCGAGGAGGCCGATGGGCCCGTGCTCTTTTGTTTTTGGGCCACCTGGTGCAGCCCTTGCAAACGTGAGCTCAACAACTACGCTGACCTCTACCCAGATTGGCAAGAAGAAACGGGCGTAGAACTGGTCGCGGTATCCATTGACGATCCACGCAGCATGATGCGGGTCAAGCCCTATGTCAACAGCGTCGGATGGGACTACAAGGTGCTGCTCGACCCCAACAAGGCTTTTGCGCGGGCGATGCAGGTCAACAACGTCCCCCACACATTTTTGGTCAATGCCGAGGGCCGTGTGGTCTGGCAGCACAACAACTACGCCGACGGCGACGAAGAAGAACTGTACGAGGAACTGATGAAGCTCGCTGGCGAATGAAGCACATGCTGAAACTGGCCTGGACGCTGGCCATCATTTGCCCTTGGATGGCCCTGGCCCAGGACGAGCCAGCCACCGGCCAAATCACGGGCAATGTGCAAATGCTCTTCCAGACGTACCAAGAGGACACCCTCATTGGTGCGCAGGTACCCCCGGGTAAAACCGGCTTCAACGCCTTTGGCAACCTGATCTATACCCGCGGCGACTTTTCCGCGGGCATGCGCTACGAAAGCTACCTCGACCCCATTCTCGGCTACCCTGGACGTTTTCGGGGCTCGGGCATAGGCTACCGTTATGCCAACTATTCCAAGGAACACTTTGAGGTCACCATTGGAAATTTCTACGAGCAATTCGGTTCCGGGCTGGTCCTGCGCTCCTATGAAGAGCGCAACTTGGGCATCGACAACGCCATGGATGGGTTCCGCCTCATTCTGCGGCCTGCCAATGGCGTCACCGTCAAAAGCCTCGTCGGAAAACAGCGTTTTGATTTCGACTCTAGGCTGATCAACAGCCCCGGCATCATCCGTGCATTTGATGGGGAAATCAACCTCAACGACGCCTTCGAACGCTGGGCATCGGCCGGCACCCGCATAACCCTGGGTGCCAGCTTTGTCTCCCGCTTCCAAGAAGGCAGCACCATCTCCAAAGACACCCTCATTCTGGAGCTCCCCCAAAACGTCGGTTCTTGGGGTTACCGGGCACAGGTCCAAAAAGGCGGGTTCCAATTCATGGGTGAATACGTCCGAAAGATCAACGACCCCAATGCGGACAACGGCTACACCTATCGCGGTGGTGAAGGCATCTTGCTCAACGCAGGTTGGTCCACAAAAGGGCTGGGCATCAACCTTGGATTCAAAGGCGTCGACAACATGCAGTTCCGCTC
>DDCX01000006.1:8436-8912 GCA_002336475.1 Flavobacteriales bacterium UBA1995
CAGCACACCTACAACCTCGCTGCAACGCTGTATCCTTATGCGACCGTGGTCCAAGGTGAAGTGGGCTGGTCTGCAGAAGTATTCTATACCATCCCCAGAAAGAGCAAGCTTGGCGGCAAGTACGGCACCAAAATCAGTTTCCAATACGCCACCGCCAGCTGCCTTGACACCACAAACTTGACAGGGACAGACGGAGCCGTGTATGGGTATGAACGCAACAGCTGGAAGGCCGGTGAGGACCTGTACATCCGCGACATCAACTTCGACATCAGCCGGAAATTCTCGAAAGGCTTTAAAGCCAAGTACGCGTTCTTCCACTTTGACTTCAATACCCTCGCTACCCCCGTCACCACAGACTACAAGGGCATTGTCAATGCCAACGTCCACGTGGTGGAAACGCAAGTCCGCATCAAAAAAGGGCACAGCCTACGCACAGAACTACAAGCCCTGTTCACCGGCACCGACATGAAAGAGGT
>DDCX01000030.1:0-3480 GCA_002336475.1 Flavobacteriales bacterium UBA1995
GCCGACGAAGGGGATTCTGGTGGCCCGCTCATCAACGCGGTAACGGCCATCGAATACGGTCTCATCGCAGCCAATGTGCCCATTCCAGACGTGGGAGAAGGAGAGACCCTATCGTTCTCACTGGTCTTCTCGGACTTCGAGACCACTCTGGTCGTCGAGATTCCTGGGCTCACCTTCCCCGGCTGTCCTGGTGGCGGGATCGACTTCCCATGTGACGTGGACGCCACGTTTGCTGTGCTTGAGACGCCATGTGGGGTGTTCACCATCCTATCGGCACCACAGCCTTCAGCGATGGAGACCTGGACCTTAAATGGCTTGCCTTACATGCCTACCGGAGATCCCAATGCGTTTACGCTGGGCCTCTCCGAAGGTGTGCACACCCTGTGCCGCACGGTGACGAGCTTGCTGTTGCCCAATTGCAGCGACACCTTCTGCCATCCTTTGATCGTGGACTGCTCGGCGGATTCCTGCGACTACAGCTTCACGCATGAGACCATGAGCTTTGGAGCGGTCAATACAGCCGTGACTTACACAGAGGACCACATCGACCTGACCTTCGCCGGATACGACGATGGACTGGGCAGTGGCCCCTCCTTGGGCAATGCATTCGTGGACAATGCCATACCCGGCATTGGCACCGACCAAGTGTTGCTGCTCTCCAACGTCAATGCGGATTACAATTTGACCAACCTCGTGAACGTATCCCGGGTCACCTTCGATTACTTCGACGGCGCGGGCATCGAGAACCTGATGGTCAACGGCAGTTTCATGATCGATGAATTCGGTGCCCTCTTCGGATCGACCTTCACTATGGGCGGCGTTGACGTGTTCATCACACGTGCTTCGGCAGCCGGATACGATTACGGAGAAGTGATCTTGACCGGAAATGTTCAGTCCTTTGCCGTGGGCGGACAGCAGTTCTATGTGGACGACGTCTGCGTATCGGCCGAAGGTGTGAACTGCACGAATGACCAAGACGGAGACGGCACCTGCGACGAAGACGAAGTGGCGGGATGCACCAACGGTACCGCCGACAACTATGATCCCGCGGCAACCGATGACGATGGCTCATGTGAATTTGGCTACAACAACGACACGACCGAGGTCATCGCCAACTTCGCAGGGTCTTGCCCCAGCAGTTGCGATTGGTTGGTGGATTTCGGAAGCCAACCGATTGGCACGTCATGGGGCGATCCTGCCTCCTTGCCCACCTTCCCGATGGGTCCGGGGTCCTTCATGTTCAATGAAGGTGGAGTCGACATGCACATTGACCAGAATGTCAATGCGCTGTATGGTCCGACCTACAACATGAACATGATCACTGCCTCGCCCTGGGCCGCCTTCGGCTCAGGACAGGTGATGCACACCAACAACGCCACGGTCACGTTTGACCTGGACTCCATCCCGACCGACTCGGTTTGCCTGGACATCCTCGACTTCGGCGGCTTCGAATACCTCCAAGTGAATGGCGTGGGCTTCAGTTCGCTGAATGGATACGGTCAACTCACCGCAGCGCCTTTGAATATGGGTGGGGTGCAGGTGCAGGTGATGGGCAATCCGATCATCACCATGACCTCGGCTGGTCCTATGGTGACCGGATTCAACGGGCGACTGGTGCTCCAAGGAAATGTGGACCAGCTCGAAATCGGTGGTCAAGAGTTTTGGATCGACAACCTCTGCATCTCCATCGCTTCTGGAGCGCCCGTCGCGCTGGATGACTTTGTTGAGAACGAGGGAGAAGGCACCCTGCTCACCATGCTCAACCCACAGGTCGAATTCGATTCTGATGGGTGCAACTTGGCGGCCAGTCTGGACCTCTCCGACCTCAACCTGCCCACCGCCGACGCCATAGAGCTGCAGCTCATTGGGGCCGACTCAGGCACCATTTATGCCAGTGCACCCTTCGCCCTATTTAGCGGGACAGGCGGTGGCACAACGGCAGAAATGCCGGAAAGTGGATCGGCTGGAGCCTTGGGCATGCCGCACATGCTCGTCTTCGATGGTTTGGTCCTCACCGACATTCCAGAAACCAATGGTGAAATGCTCTTGGTGTCCATCGT
Organism: Flavobacteriales bacterium UBA1995; assembly: GCA_002336475.1. Lineage (GTDB taxonomy): Bacteria > Bacteroidota > Bacteroidia > Flavobacteriales_D > Sanyastnellaceae > UBA8752. Next base: position 2,061 of record DDCX01000030.1, read on the forward strand.
GGTGACGGAAGCCAGTACTTCTGTCGCACTTGGCATCGATGGGCTGCTCGTGCCTGGCTGCAACGGTGGCCCCATCCCGGGTTGCACTTATGCAGATGCGAACAACTTTGACCCGGAGGCCACCTTGGACGACGGCTCCTGCATCTTGCCGGAAGCCAATCCTTGCCCGACCGACATCGACGGAGACGGCGTGACCGCCACGCAAGACCTGCTTCTGCTGCTCGGCAGCTTTAGTCTCGTCTGTGAGGAGTAAACCCACCCAATGAATTCTTGAAAAGGGGGGCTTCGGCCCCCCTTTTTCGTTTGGTGGCGAAGTCATCTGAACAGCTGACGGATGTCATCGGGGCCGGCGAGAGCGGGGTTTAACTATGTGACATGCATTGAACAACCCCAAAATCCAATCGCCATGAACGACTCCAACACCGTCATTTTCGCCTCCATATCTGGCGCATTCATCGCATTCGAGCCCAGCGCTGCGGCCAACACCACCGCCCCCAAATCTCGAAAAACGTCCGAGGCCAAGAAAAGCTGCGGCCAATGCCTTCTGTGCAAATGCAAGCGCATATTCGGCTAAACCTTCACGGCACCCTCAGCCGTACCTTCGCGGGCCATGTCTCCAGACCCGTCGACCTTTCACACTTGGACACTGCCCAATGGGCTGCGNNCACTGCGGACTGCTGATCGAAGCGGGGTCGCGCGATGAACTGAAGGGTGAGAATGGACTGGCGCACTTCATTGAGCATTCGCTGTTCAAGGGGACGACCAAGCGGCGGACCTTTCACATCCTGAACCGGCTCGACAGCGTCGGGGCCGAGCTCAACGCCTACACTTCAAAGGAAGAAACGTGGATCACGGCGTCCTTTCTGTCGGAGCACCTCGAGCGGTCGGTGGAGCTGATTGCCGACATCGCCTTCCACTCGACTTTTCCGGAGAAGGAAATCGCCAAGGAGCGCGACGTGATCATCGACGAGATCCACGCTTGGCGGGACAACCCCGGCGACGCTATTTTCGACGAGTTCCAATCCATCCTCTACCCTGACCATGCGCTGGGTGCCAACATCCTCGGCGATGAGAAATCGGTGGGTGGATTCGGACGAGGGGATGTGTTGCGCTTCATCGAGCGTCAATACCGCAACGACCGTCTGGTCTTTAGCTCCGTGGGGCCCATGCCCGCTAAAAAAGTCAAGCGGCTCACAGAAAAGTACCTGTCTGCCCGACAGACCGCGTCGTCAGAACTCGAGCGCATTGCCCCTCAAGGCTACACGCCCCAGCGTATCGAATCAGAGAATGCTGTCCACCAGGTGCACGCGGTGATCGGGGCGCCCGGGTACGGTATGGGTGACCCCAAGCGGACGGCGCTGATGCTGTTGTCCAACCACCTGGGCGGACCGGGCATGAACGCGCGGCTCAGCCTCAACAT
>DDCX01000030.1:3614-30107 GCA_002336475.1 Flavobacteriales bacterium UBA1995
GACAGCGGGGCGGGCTGGATGTCGACCATGGGCAAGAGCATCATGCTGTACGACCGGGTCCGGCCCCTGGAGGAGGCGTTCCACGCCATCGAAGCGGTGACCGCCGACGACGTGCTGGAGGTGGCCAACGAGGTCCTCGACCCCGACCGCCTCAGCGCCCTCGTGTACTTCCCGCCGAAGTCGTAGAAGGTTTGTCCTACTTTGGGCGTCCATGTTAGAACTCAACCGCCGCTCTGCCCTGCTCTTGGCTTTCACCTTGTTGCCCATCTCTTGGATCGGTGCGCAAACCGCAGATTTAATCTCTGTCAGGAGCCTGTCCCAAATTCAAGGTCTGGCAAGCAACCTGAGCATTCCCAACGGCGTGCTTCCGTTGGACTTTGGGGTGGCCAAATACAGGGTGACCTACCCCATGGATTACCTCGGTGTGACTTACAATGTGACGGGCGCACTCTTTTTGCCTGTGGATGACGAGGGCAATGCCCTGACATGCGCATTGCCCACGCACACCTACATGCATGGCACCATTTTCGTCCGGGAAGATGCCCCCTCCTACAATGGCTTCGAAGGCGAACTCGGTTTCCTGATGGCAACAGGGGGGGCGCTGGCACTGATGCCGGACTACATCGGACTCGGGGGAAGTGAAGATGTCCTTCACCCATACGTTCATGCGGCATCCGAAGCCGAGTCCGGAATGGCATTGCTGGAGGCCGCGTCAGGACTTCAAGACGATCTGGGTATCGGTCTCAACGGCCAGCACTTCGTCAGTGGATACTCCCAAGGGGGGCACGCTGCGATGGCCATGGCCCAGCGGATGCAAGAAGATGTCGGCGCGGGCTTCCCGTTGGCCGCCGCCGCGCCTATGAGCGGGCCGTACGACATGTCCGGGACCCAGTTGCCCATGGGCATGGCTGAGGAAGAATACTCCAACCCAGCGTATTTGGCCTACACCCTGCTCTCATGGCAGCAGACTTACGGCAACCTCTACGTTGGACTGGGAGAAATATTCCAGGAACCCTATGCGAGTGGCATTTCCGCCATGTTTGACGGGGAGACTTCTGTCGACGTGATCAACGCTTACCTGTCAGGCCCCACGGCTGACATTGTCCAAGCGGGAGCACTGGAAGGCCTCATGGCCGAAGGCCATCCTTTTTTGGCTGCTGCACAGGACAACGACCTGTATCAGTGGATCCCCGAAAGCCCCGTCCAGATGTACTACTGCACTTTGGACGAGCAGGTCTTCTTTGAGAATGCCCTGGTAGCCGAGGCTTGGATGGACGCAAATGGCGCCACAACGGTGACCACAGTAAATGGCGGCCCCCTAGATCATGGTGGATGCGCCCTGCTGGCCATCCTTGGAGGAACGGTATGGATCAACGACCAAGCGGACCTCTGCGCACCGAACAGCGTGGAACGTATGGAGCAGCCTCTCCTGACATGGCGCCCTGTTGACGGAGGCGTAACCGTGGAAGGCCTCGAGGCGGGAGAGGCTTGGACTTTGTGCGGCTTGGACGGACGCATCCTCAGCCAAGGCCATGCCCCTGCAGGCCCCATGCAACTGAACATCGGTGCGGGCCTGTACTTTCTGCGGGGAGCCGCGAGCGGCACAGTGCGTTGGGCCTTGGATTGACAAAAGTCAACCGCTCAGCCGATGGCGGTCATGTTGTGGAGGTGAAACTGGGAAGATGTTTGACATGTCAATCACCCCAACACCCCCATCAACATGAACAAGTTTCTTTCCCCTGCTTTCGCCACTGTCTTGACCCTCGTCGCCACAGTAGGCTTCGCTCAACCCCGCACAGCCTACTCGGGCTTCACCCCGGTCAACCACGGACAAGGCTCCGTCGGCTCAACGGTATCCAGCAACGCCAGATCCGCTTCTGTTTCCCGGACCACCATGGGCTCCAACATGGGGCACACTCAGCTCGGCTCAGCCGCATCTGCGGATGCCTTGATCACCCAAAGGAGGTACCATCAGGCCCAATACGTTGCCACGGCAGTGGTCATGCCTTTGACCCAGGACCTGCGCGGCACCACTGAACGCGAATTCAGAACGGCGGCACCCACAAAGGCTGCAGCCATGTCTCGGATGCGCGACATCATCCGCGATATCGGCGTACCTGTCCGGGTCATCAGCTTGGACATCGTGAGGCACTGACCTTCTGCACCTTTGGTTCTAATGCGCCGCCCCCTCCCAGGGGCGGCGTTTTTGCTTGTGCCTCTCATCCGCCATCCGCTGATGACAAATGTCATTGTACGCCCTGACCGGGCTCCTGAATCCAACGTCAAATCAGGTTCAAGTTTGACCCATGCAATGAACCCCTAAAAACCCCCTTGACATGAACATCAAATTGCCCTCCCTCCTCCTGGCTTCGCTGGCCTTGCTCGCCACAAGCTCCACCTCTGCTCAGTGCAAGAAATTCTCCAAAAAACGCGTGATCAGTGCCATTGACGGCGCGCACAACATTGACCAGATCACAGCGGGCACCCTCGGCCGCGGTGAAAGTGCCGCGGCCTTGATTGAGGTAGAAACAACCGGTGAGGTCGACCTCATCATCAGCACCCATCCCAACCTTGGTGAGGTCCACTACAGTGTGGTGACGACCCAAGGCCAATCTCTGGCCTCAGGGTCTTCGCGTGGGAGCATTGCCCGGCTGCCTATTGCAGTAGAAGCCCACAGTGACATCATCGTTCACATTCAATCAGAGCAACCCAGCAGCGCATATGTCCCATTGGGCTGTGTGGCGATGGCCACCACCAAGGTGGTTCCCAACGAGATGGACATTCTAATGGGCGAGTAATGGCGCTTCTTATCCACCTTTCAGAGGGGCGGACGTTTGAGGTCAACACGGCTGAAGCGTTTCCGCCCCTTTTCTTTTGGGGCTGCGTTGGTTAGACCAACACAGCAGCAGTTCGAATCCGCTTGACCGCATGGAGGGCATGCTGGATACAAGCTGAAGTGGTCATCCGGCTGAACGAAAAACGAATGGAGGTACGGCCTTCTTCATGCAGCCCCAAGGAGGACAACACATGGGAAGGCTGGGTGCTCCCGCTGGAGCAGGCACTTCCCCCAGAACAGGCAACACCCTCCAAATCCAGGAGGAACAGCATCATGCCGTTCTTTTCGTGGGCTGGGAAATTCGCATTGAGCACGGTGTACAGGCTGTCACTTCGATCCGAACCCGCATTGAACCTGATCCCTGGAACAGACGCGCTCAAACCTTCCACCAGTTCAGACTTCAGGCCTTGAATGTGCGCCGCGTGCGACTCCATGTTGGACATGGCCAATTCAAACGCCTTGGCCAGTCCAATGATGCCAATGAGGTTTTCGGTGCCACCGCGCATGGCACGCTCTTGGCTGCCCCCCATGATGTGGGCTCCAATGCGGTGGCCGTCTTTGACGTACAGGAAACCTGCGCCTTTCGGACCGTGGAGCTTGTGTGCACTGCACGCTGCAAAATCGATCGGCATGTTGCCCAAATCCATAGGGTAATGCCCCATGGTCTGAACGGTATCCGAATGAAAGAGGGCATTGTGGTCCCAGCAGCATTGGCCGATGGCTTCTATGTCTTGAAGGATGCCGACTTCGTTGTTGCCGTGCATGACCGACACCAGGGTGGGGATTCCATCTGACAGCGTGATCGCGAGTTGATGCAAGTCGACTTTTCCCGCGGCATCGAGTTGGAGCAGACCGCTGGTGACGTCGTCCCTTTTGCCCAAATGCTCGGCCGTTTTGAGGACCGCGCTGTGTTCCGTGGCACAGGTCAAAATCCGTTTGCAGCCCAATTGATCGACACTGGCGTGCAGGGCCATGTTGTCGGCTTCGGTGCCGCCACTGGTAAAACAAACCGTTCTGGGTTCCACGCCGAGCTGCCCCGCGATCTGTCTGCGTGACTGCTCAATGGCTGTCTTCGTGCGCCGCCCAAACTGGTGCGTCGAGGATGGATTTCCGAAATGGTCCCTCATGTAAGGGAGCATGGCCTCGACCACTTCTGGAAGCATGGGTGTCGTGGCAGCGTTATCAAGGTACACGTTCATTGCGTGGTCTACTTGTTTCGGTTACGGGCTCTAAAATAGTTTACACTCACGGGTCTATCGATACCGCAAGCAGATTAGGCACAGGATAAAAGCCTGTCCCTGTAGGTGCTGACGAGGTCCAGCGCCGCTTCTTGAGTGCCTGCCTCTGCGTAGACCCGCACAATGGGTTCAGTATTGGACTTCCTCAAATGGACCCACCCTTCGGGCAAATCGAGCTTGACCCCATCTATGGTGGATGGTGAAAGGTCCGCCACTTGCTTGGCAAAATTGGCCAGCAAACTGTCCACATCCCACGCAGGATCGAGGTCGATTTTGGCTTTGACCATTTCATAATGAGGGTACCCCGACCTCATTTCAGAAACCGATCCGCCTCGGTGGGCGAGGTGCGACAAAAACAGGGCAATTCCGACCAGGGCATCTCGACCGGCATGAAGGGTAGGATAAATCACTCCCCCATTGCCCTCTCCGCCAATGATGGCGTCCGTTTCTGTCATGGCATTGACCACATTGACCTCCCCCACTGCACTGGCGGTGTAGGCCTGGCCGTGGGATGCAGCGACATCCCTCAAAGCGCGGGTAGAGCTCAGGTTGCTGACCACCGACCCCGGGGTATGAGAGAGGATGTAGTCCGCCACGGCGACCAGCGTGTACTCCTCTCCAAACATGCTGCCATCTTCGGAAACAAAGGCCAATCGATCCACATCGGGATCAACCGTAATGCCCAGCTGACAATGGTGCTCCACCACCGCTTCTGAAAGTGCTGTGAGGTGCTCAGGTCGGGGTTCCGGATTGTGAGGAAAACGGCCATGGGGCTCGCAGTACAATTCGATGACCTCTTCTACACCCAGGGCGCGAAGCAACTTAGGAACGGCGATTCCACCTGTGCTGTTGACCGCATCCACCGCCACCTTAAAGCCAGCCTTAGCAACGGCATCCCGGTCGACCAATTCGAGGTCTAAAATGGCTTGAATGTGGGCGTCAATCCAGCCATCGTGTGCAGACACCTGGCCCAAATCCTCTACCGCGGCGAATGAGTGAGGCTGGGATGACCTGCGGATGACTTCGGCCCCGGCCTCGGCAGAAATGAAGGCGCCATGGGCATCCAACAGCTTGAGGGCGTTCCACTGGACGGGGTTGTGCGAGGCCGTGAGGATGATTCCACCATCAGCACCTTCACCAATGACCGCCATTTCTACGGTTGGCGTGGTAGACAAACCGAGGTCGATCACATCTATGCCCATGCCCATGAGGGTTCCGGTAACCAATCGTTGGACCATGTCCCCGGACGGGCGGGCGTCTCTGCCCACGACCACTTTAGGCCGCATTGTGTCTGAACCGAGGGTACTGAGGATCCAACTCCCGTAACCCTGCGTCGCCCGCACGATATCAGGCGGTGTGAGGTTGTCTTCTTCCGGACCGCCAATGGTGCCGCGAAATCCCGAGATGCTACGGATAAAAGTCATGGCGCAAAAGTAACCCTGCCTGACGCCAACGATTACGAAATAAGGAGCCGTTCCTACAGAATAGCCGCAGCGATTCCACATCTTTGGTCATCTCTTGAAGGAAACGGAGTCAGTTGTTAAAAACACCTGAGTCGAAACAGGGTCCTTCACGACAACAGGAGCTTAGTTTTAGGGGAGATTGATGCACGACGAAGAACTCAACGAACACGACTCGAAGGAGATGGCCGGTATCTTGGCCCGATACGAGGCCATGCTCGCTTCTGATACTTCTGTTTTTTTCGATTTAATGGAGCTCGAATCTTTGATCGAGCACTACTTAAACTTGGGCAAAAGCCGCAGTGCGCAGCATGTACTGAAGTTTGCCAAAGGGCTCTACCCCGAGAGCCTCAACCTCAAGCTGAGGGAGGCTCAAATGATGGCGGGATCCGGCAACTTTAAACGCGCGATCCCTCAGTTGCGCCAGCTCCTGGCGTTCGAGCCGACCAACGACGAGATTCACCTCACGCTGGCGACCCTCTATTCACAGATGTCGCAGCACCAGGAGGCCATTCACCATTACAGGCAAGCCTTGGACTTGGGGGACGCTGTGTACCGCAGCGACCTCTACATCGACATTGCACTCGAATACGAGAACATTGGCCATTGGTCCCATGCCGTAGAAGTGCTCAACGAGGCGCTCTTGGACAACCCCGAGAATGAAACGGCCTTGCATGAGTTGGGTTTCTGCTTCGAATCCATGGGCATGAGCGAAGAGGCCATTGGTGTTTTCCAGTCGTTTGTGGACCGGCATCCATACAGCTGTCCTGGATGGTACAACCTTGGGAATGTCTTCCAGCGCACCGGCAAGTATCCCCGGGCCATTGAAGCCTACGAGTATGCCCTTGTAATCGACGAAGGGTTCAGTCCTGCCTTGCTTCAAAAAGCGGCCGCACTGACCATGATGGAGGACTACCTCCAGGCCATGGAATGCTACCGAGAATCGATGTTGATGGATGCTCCGCAAGCCAATATTTACACCCTCATGGGGGAATGTCAAGAGCGCTTGGGCAACCTTTCTGAAGCAGAAGAATACTACTACTGCGCCTTGGACTTGGACACTGAATTCGCAGATGCCCATGTTGGTTTAGGTGTAGTCTCTGAGATGCGGAAAGACTGGACCTCCAGCCTGAAGCACTTTGAAAAGGCGATGGCATTAGAGCCAGAAAACGTAGAGTACCATATCCTGCTCGGTGGCATCCTCAGAAAAATCGGGATGCACGATGAAGCGGGGCTCATTTATTCCAATGCCTTGCGGTTGGAGCCCGACAACCTTGAGGTCTTTCTTGAAGCTGCAGACAACCTGCAGAAAGACGACCGTCACGACGAGGCTCTGGCCTTATTGGACGGGGTGCCTCCGACTTCTGCCCATGACCCTTTGGTCGTATGCCGTAGGTTTGTGAGCTTATACAGTTTAGGTCAGACAAAGCACGCATACAGTTTGCTCGACCTTTCGCTGGAAAAGACACCTGACCTTTGCAACACGCTTGTTGAATTGTTCCCTGGCATCGCCCAAGATGCAGAATTCAGCTTACGTGTCTTGAATGCCCCAAAAAACCAATGAACTTTCCTCTTCCCCATATGCCTGAGCGTACGACACGTCCTCGGGCACATGGCATCACCATGGTCATGGACAAGGGCCTGAGTTTGCGTGAAGCCGAAGACTTGATTGCTGTTGCCGCAGATAAAGTGGACTTCCTCAAGTTGGGCTTCGGCACCAGTATGTTTACTCCCCACCTCAAAGAGAAAGTCAAACTCTACCGAGATGCCGGGATGGACGTGTACTGCGGCGGAACCTTGTTCGAGGCCTTCTTGGTTCGAAACAACCTGGATGACTACCTCAAGTTCATCGATCAACATGGAATAGGCTGTCTCGAAATCAGTGACGGCTCCATGGTGATTGACCATGACTACAAGTGCGAGTTGATCCACCGGCTCAAAAAGGACTTCAAAGTGCTTTCCGAAGTGGGCTCCAAAGAAGAGGGCATTTTGATTTCTCCTGCCAAGTGGATTCGCATGATGCGGAACGAGTTGGATGCAGGCTCCTTTAAAGTCATTGCGGAAGCGCGCGAAAGCGGCACCGTGGGCATCTACCGTCCCAATGGATCAGCGCACACGCAGCTCATCCGAAAGATCCTTTCCAAAGTCGATTTGAAAGACATCTTGTGGGAAGCGCCACAGAAGACCCAACAAGTCTGGTTCATCAAGCAGTTTGGCTCCAATGTGAACCTCGGTAACATTGGTCCTGCCGACCTGATTCCTCTGGAGTGCTTGCGTGTAGGCCTCCGTGGCGACACCTTCTTCCATTTCTTGCCTGAGGAGCTCAAGCAAGACGTTCTCCAACAGGAAATAGAAGAGTCGTGATGAAGGAGATCGACGTCCTGGAACTCAAGTCCTGGCGCGACAACAACACGGCCCACCAACTCGTGGACATCCGTGAAGTGTACGAATACGAAGCCGGTAATCTCGGTGGCGAACACATCCCCATGGGGGAAGTGCTCGACCGTCAATCGGAGCTGCGTCGTGACATTCCAGTCGTGCTGCAGTGCAGGTCGGGTGGCCGATCAGCCGCACTCCTGACCGCTCTCGAAGGCCACTTCCAAATGGACAACCTCTACAACCTCAAAGGAGGCGCCCAAGCTTGGTCCGATCACGTGGACGGCTCCGTAGAGGTGGCCTAAAGATGGACGGTCAACGCGACGCCAAAGCCTGGCTTCGTCTCGGGTTACGGGGCATGGCCATGGGTGCTGCCGACTTGGTGCCAGGAGTCAGCGGAGGCACCGTTGCCTTTATTGCGGGCATCTACGAAGAGCTGCTCGATACGCTGGGTGGCTTAGGCTTGGGCACCTTGCGCGATCTGTTCAAAGAAGGCCCCTTGGTCACTTGGAAGCGCTACAACCTCGGTTTTCTGGCAGCCCTCGTTGTGGGCATCGGTGTGTCTGCAGTGCTGCTCGCAGGAGCGCTCCACCATTTGCTTGAACACCACCCTGTGTTGCTGTGGTCCTTTTTCTTCGGACTGGTAGCAGCGAGTGTGCCTTTCATGCTGCGCGACATTCCCCGAAGGGCTTTCGCGGGACCAGCCTTGGTGATGCTCTTGACTGGTGCCGTCATTGCTTGGTGGCTCACCGGGCTTCCGCCATTGATGCAAGGCCATCATCCCGCCTTTCTTTTTGGTGCCGGGGCCATCGCGATTTGTGCCATGATCTTGCCGGGGATCAGCGGTTCGTTCATCCTGGTCATCCTTGGGGCCTATTCATCGGTGATCGGCGCATTGAAGTCTTTCGATGTGGTGCGGATTGTTGCCTTTGCATCTGGTGCGCTTTCCGGGCTTCTCGGCTTTAGCAAAGGACTCGGATGGATCTTCCGTCGTCACAGGGAACTCGCCATGGCGTTGCTCAGCGGTTTTCTCATCGGTTCGCTCCGCAAGCTCTGGCCCTGGAAGGAAAACCTTCAACCCCTCTTTACCCACTCAGATGGGAGGGTGGAATACCTGCAGGCCAACATCTCACCGGGGATCCATGCAGACCCTCAGTGGGTGCTCGCCTTGGTTTCCATGGCTGCTGGCGCCCTCTTGGTGACAGGTCTAGGCGCCCTATCTCGCCGCGACACCTCCCCGATACCAGACGCCACGTCGGCCGCACGACATGACTGATCCTCGCCGGCGGTTTGGATTGATTGGACACCCAGTGGGACACAGTTGGTCCGCGCGGTACTTCCAACAAAAGTGGGAAACCCAAGGCATTGACAATTGTGAATACGGCCTCTACGACTTGGCATCGATTGAAGACATCGATGCCTTGTGGCAGAAGCCAGGATGGGCTGGAATGAATGTGACCCTGCCTTACAAGAAGTCCATCCTTCCTTTTTTAGATGGATTGTCTCCCGCGGCTGAAGCCATAGGAGCTGTGAACACAGTGGCCTTTACCCCACAAGGACGCATTGGCCACAATACGGATGCGGTGGGCTTCAAACGCTCCATTGCCCCTTTTCTAGAAGGGCACCACCAGAGGGCCCTCATTCTCGGAACGGGAGGGTCTGCAGCAGCCGTGCGCCACGTTCTCGAAACCATTGGGCTTGATGTCTTTCACGCAAGCCGCAAGCCCCACGGCCAGAATATGGTGGGATACGGAGACATCAGTGCGGAAGGCATAAGGGCCACTCCACTTCTGGTCAATTGCACCCCGGTAGGGATGCACCCAGCAATAGGCCAACTGCCGCCTTTGTCCGACGCTGCCATGGGTGCCATCGGCCCCGACCACTTGGTCATCGACTTGGTGTACAACCCTGCACAAACCCGCTTACTGGAGCAGGCTTCTTTATTAGGAGCCAGAACATTAGGGGGTCTATCGATGTTGCACCTTCAAGCGGAGGCCTCTTGGGAAATATGGGAGGCCGAAGCCCCCCATGAGCGCACTACAGTACCGACTTGACCGCCTCGCGGAAATCATCCTCAGTCCCGCTACCAAAAAAGTGGTGGAACACACACTGGTGCGCATCGCGCTCGTCTTGTTCTTTCTGCACCTGCTGATCTTTGGAATCCATGAAGCCGGGTGGCTTCCCTTTCCAATGCCGGAAAGCCTGTTTGGCCACCCGCTGCATGTGCTCTACACCCCATTCTCGGCCATCCTTGTGGCGGAAGTCTACCTGCTGGTGTACCACCTCCCTTCCTCCTTTGCACGTTCGATGGGCAAGCAACTTGAAATCGTCTCTTTGATCGAAATCCGTTCGGTGTTTAAGGACCTGTCGGTGCTCCAAGAAGCCGATGGTACAGTGGTGATATGGCCGTGGAATGACCCCTTCTTTCCCCACATTGTGGGGGCCGTACTGCTGGGGGCTTCTCTGGTGGCATTTTATCGGATTTTACCCCGGCGCATGGCACGACTCGAAGAGAACGACTTGGCGCGGTTCATCAGATTAAAGCGTCATGTTGCGGCCCTTTTGGGGGTGGCTTTAGCGTTGATTGCATTGTGGAGTTTCGGTCAGTGGTTTTTAGAAATGGTGCAACACGCCCAAGGCGTTACGGGTCCCCTCCTTGACCCCAATGCCATTTTCTATCATGACTTCTTCACGGTGTTGATTTTTGTGGATGTCATTTTGCTGGTCACCTCCTTGCGTTACCTATCGAACTATGGTCTCATTTTGAGGAATTCGGGCTTCGTGGTGTCCACCATCATTTTGAGGTTGTCCTTTGGCATGGATGGTTGGGGGGCCGTGGCGCATGAGGTCTTGGCGGCATTGCTGGCCCTGCTGCTGCTCCTGCTCCAAGCGGGGCTTCAGTCGGGTCACCGCAGGTTCGGGCCAGAGAAAGTCCGCATTTCCGCCTCGGAATAGCCCATTATTCGCCCCGGGTTGCGAATTTCCCCTCCATGAAAGCGCCCCTCTCCCCCACAGAACAGCCTGGACCATGGGACCAGTTGGAATCCATGACGGCTGTGGAAATCGCTGCCGCCATGTCGGCCTGTGACAGGGAAGCCGCGAAAGCAGTTGAGGCCCTGTCTGCGGAAATTGGCACCGCCATAGGCCGTGCTTCAGGCCTGGTCGCCAAGGGTGGGCGTGTCTTCTATCTCGGTGCGGGCACCAGCGGACGTTTGGGCGTACTTGACGCCAGTGAAATACCGCCCACATTTGGCGTGGAGGGCGTTTTTATCGGGTTGATTGCGGGGGGAGACGGCGCCATTCGAAAAGCCGTTGAAGGTGCCGAGGACGATGCAGAGGGAGGCGTCCGGGATTTGGAGCGGCATGGCGCAAACGCAGGAGATGTGGTGGTGGGCATTGCCGCCAGTGGCAGAACACCTTATGTGGTTGGAGCCATGAAGTGGGCATCCGAACACGGCATCACGACCATCGGCATCACTTCGAACCCCGATGGCGCTTTGGCCGGTTCGGTATCCATTCCACTTGTCGCCAGGACAGGTCCAGAATTTGTCACCGGAAGCACCCGCCTCAAAGCTGGTACAGCGCAAAAACTCATCTTAAACCAATTCTCCACCGGGATCATGATCCAATGCGGACATGTCCAAGGCAACAGAATGGTGGACATGAAACTTGCCAACGATAAACTCGTAGACCGCGGAGGAAGAATGGTGGCTGAAGCGCTGGACATCCCCATGGACCGCGCCCTGCAATTGCTGACCGAATTCGGCTCTGTCAGAAAAGCCATCGATAATTTTAACGCTCAGAATTAACGCCGGACATGCACGACATCGAGCCCTTTTACAATTGGCGCAACTTCTACGTGGCCAGTGACGATGAGCGTTCGCCTTTTTACGACCGCCAATACAGCGAAACGCACTACACCGAGCGGATTTACAACCACTTCATTCATCCGCAGTGGGACAACATCGGCAGTTCAACCCTATTTGCCAAAATCCTCTTCACCGACTACGAAGAAGGGTTCACCATCATTGAGTTTATCGGCGAATGGAACGACACCCTGTTCAACGATGTGATGAACCTCAAACGGAACGTGATTGAGACCCTCCAGGGCGAGGGCATTGGGCGCTTTATTCTGATCGGAGAGAACATCCTCAACTTTCACTCCGGAGACGACTGCTACTACGAAGAGTGGTTTGATGAAGTGACCGACTCAGATGGTTGGATTGCCCTGCTCAATTTTCGAGAGCATGTTACAGAAGAGCTCGCCGACGCTGATTTGGACCAATATTTTGTGATGGGAGGCGAGCTTCAGGAAATGGGTTGGCGCACTTTTAGCCCCCCTCAATTGTACCGGAAGATCGACGATTGTGTGATGCACCGCATCGGACAAATAAGCTGATGGCGGACCGTCAGTCTCTTGCTTTGGACATCACGTACAACATCTCCCGGGCAATCTGAGCGCAACGCTCATCGTACGTGTCTTTTTCTTCCGGCGTCCCATCGCTGACTTTGGGGTCCACATAGGGCGTGGAGAAGCGCATGGAAGAGCCGAAGACAACGGGACATCCTTTATCGGCCTGTGCGCAGGTCATGACCGCGGCAAAGCCAGAGGTCGGATTGGCATCCCCATCGCTGTACTTCTTGGAGAAGCAGATCATCGGGTCCCGATCAGCAGCGTAGTGAACGGCATACTTGGGATTGTCGCTGATGGCCGCGGGGTGAATGTCCAAACCTGCGCGCCGAAGTGCCCCGACTGCACGCTCATTAAAAGCCGTTGACTCGGTGCCTCCGCTGTACGTTTGAACCAGCGAATCCAACCCAAAATGGTGGGCTGCGACCTGAGCCCAGACCTGCCCAAAATGGCTTCTGCGGCTGTTGTGGGTGCAGATGAAATTGAGCTTGGCTACACCGGTGTCCTGCGCAGACTTCACAAATTCGGCCAGGGCTTCGAGCTCTGTGGCACGCTCCAACGGGATGTCTTTAAACTCGGCTTCTCTGTCACCGATATACCGCGCCAGCGGTGCCCATACATCTTGGTTTGACATCTCCTTGTTGTTCGCAGCGCTGCTCTGATCTGGTGTTACTTCACATCCCACCAAAGTCGAGATCAACACCGCAATGGCTGCCATTCGCATCATGTACATGCTCCAAAATTACGCGGGTGGTCCTGGATTTCATCATACCTGAACATCAAGCTGAAGTTAACTTCGAAACATGTCGAGCCGCAACGGTGCACACGGTGCCACTCCCCCCAACCCCGATGCGGGCCACCTCGTGCCTGCACAAACAGAGGACGGTTCCATGACCATCGAGTCCAGCCGCTTTGGACAGGCCTACCACAGCCGTCATGGGGCGCGCACAGAGTCCTTGCATGTATTCATCGAGGCCGGATTCAACCACCGGCTCACAACAGGTGCACTCCCTGCCACCCTGCGGATTCTAGAACTGGGCTTCGGGACGGGTCTCAATGCCCTGCTCACCTTGTGCACCTGGCGCGACCACCCCTTGGGACGCCGGCCCAAACTTGAATACTGTGCATTGGAACCGCTGCCCATCCCAGGTTCCATACTCGCGCAAATCGATCCTGCTGCGGATGCCGGTGCGGACCTTGCGGAATCCGCAGCCTTGCATGCCCGTGAAGGCGCCGAGCGCCATGAGGTTCATTGGGCGGAAGAGGCCACTTTTACGCGCATTAAGCGCACGTGGCAGGACTTTGCGGCAGACAGCCCCTACACTTTTGACCTCATTTATTTCGATGCTTTTGCACCGGACAGCCAACCAGAATTGTGGACCGAAACCCGCTTCAAGGAGGCCCACAACTTGCTGAATGAAGGGGGTGTTTTGGTCACGTATTGCGCCAAAGGTGCCGTGCGTCGGGCCATGGAGTCCGCTGGATTGGCGGTGGAGCGCCTGCCTGGACCGCCGGGCAAGCGCGAAATGCTGCGGGCCACGCGTCCCAAGCCCGAAGACCTGCCCATGCAGCGGTTCAATGTGCGGGTGTACTTCTTTTTGATCGCGGGACCTGGTGAAGCCACGTCGCTGGCGCCTGGCGATCAAGTCCTGGTGAGTGACGAGTGGATCGCTGGACGCCGCTGCACCAAATGGCCGGGCGGAGGACTAGAATTTGGCGAAGGCCCCAAAGATTGCGCCCGCCGTGAGGCCATGGAAGAATTGGGGCAACCGATTGTGCTTGGAGACCTTGTGCATGCCACAGGTGGTTGCGTGCGCTCGGCTTGGCGGCCGACCGAACAGGTCCTGTGTCACTACTACCTGGCCCGCTTACAAGAAACTCCAGCATTTCGGATCGCGCAGAAGCCCTTTGATTTCGATGGGGCGTCAACCCAGTCCCTTCGGTGGGAGACCGCCTCAGAGTTCGATCCCGAATCGCTGTCCTTTGCTACGGACCGAGAAGCCTGGATGGCGCTGACGGCCCATTGGGGACATCACTCCGCGTGATCAAGGGCCCCATTGACCCCCATTCCAAACAGAGCGAAGTCGTACCGCACAGGATCCTCACTGTCCAACCACCTCAAGGCCTGGGTCACCTCCTCGACTGCGCGCCAGTCGTTGGCCTTGCGTTGGAGCAAGCCTAGCGCCCGGGACACCCCGGCAGTGTGCACATCCAAAGGCAAACGCAGGTCAGAAGTGGAGACCGAGGACCACAGCCCAAAATCCACACCGCGGTGAGGGGAACGGACCATCCAACGCAAATACATGCACAGCCTTTTTGCCGCGCTGCCTTTGGCGGGATCGGCAACATGCTTCACGGTTCGGCCGGCCGGTTCGTCTTGAAAGAAGCGCAGCTTGAAATGGTGCAAGGCTGCCCCCATATCGGTCACACCTCGGCCTCCTGTTAGGGGTGGGGCGGCCGCAAATGCATCGGAAAAGGCCCCTTCCAAGCCCCGGTCGCGCTCCAATGACTGGAGGCAGCGCACGAAACGTTTGGCATCCTCTGCCTGAAAAGTCCGGTGCACAAAACCGTCGAGGACATCCAAATCCTTCGCCGTAGCCGACCGCACAAAGTCCGCCGGCGCTCCATCCATCCTGTCCAACAGCTCGTCGCAGGAGCGCAGGATGCTCTTTCGGTTGCCCCAAGCGAGTGTGGCTGCAAAAAAACCCGCGACCGCAATGTCTTCCGGAGCACTAAAACGGTGTGGGATGCCCAACGGATCGGCATCCAAAAAGTCGGGCTGCTCATAGCGGTCTGCCGCCTCATCCAGCAGCGTTTTCCATTCGTCGAGCCGGGCTTTTGAAGGCCTTCGCCTGTTATTCTGAGGACGGCGTGGGCGACCAGTTGGGGAAGAAGATGATTCGGGCACAGTTGGGCACTAAATTCGCATATAGATGCAGTTTGTCCACCCCGAGGTCCTTTGGGCGCTATCGGCGCTGACCATTCCGGTGCTGGTACACCTGTTTAGCTTCCGCCGACACCGCAAAGTTTCGTTTTCCCAAACCGCCTTTCTCAAGGAAGTGAGAATGGAGTCGCGGTCCCGCAATCGGATTCGGAACTGGCTGGTGCTCCTCATGCGGCTCGCTGCCATGGCGTGCATCATCCTCGCTTTTGCTGAGCCCATGTGGCCCACAGAAGATGGCGAAGACAACAGCGGACAAAAGCGGGTGTCCATTTACATGGATACCAGTCCGTCCATGGAGCTGGAAGGCCGCAATGGCCCCATGCTCGAGGCCGCGAAAAATGGCGCACTGGCCCTGGTTGAATCCCATGCCGCCACAGACCAGTTCCATGTGGTGTCCTCTTCATTTGACCCTTCGGACCGACGCTGGCTCAACAAAGAAGAAGCCCTCGAACGGATTGCATCGGTGCAGCCCGGCCATGCCGCCCCCAACATTCGAGACGTCTTGTTTCACCAACAAGAATTTCTGAGCGACACCGACGGAAAGCAACGGCTCGCCTATCTCTTTACTGACCTTCAACAATCCAGCCACACCATGACCGGTGAGGCTGCTGGCATGGTCGACTCCACCCTGTTTGTGAGGTTTGTGACGCAAGCGGCGCAGCCCAAGGTGAACATCCGCGTGGATTCGGCTTGGTTTGATGCCCCCATGAGGTTGATTGGACGCAGTGAAGTCTTAAACGTGCGCATTTCCCACGACGCGCAGCGGCCTGTCGACGACCTGCCTTTGAGTTTGAGTATCAATGGACGGAAAGCCGCCATTGGTTCTTACCGCATCGTCCCTGGATTGACTACAGATACCGTCCTGCGCTTCAGACATGAAGAAAGCGGCCCCGTGCATGCAATGGTCTCTACCACAGACGCTCCGGTCACGTTTGACGACGCGCTGCACGTGGGATACAATGTGGCAGAAAACGTAAAAGTGGTGTTGGTTCAAGGCCGTGAATCCACCCCTGCCGAGCAAGTCGCTTTGGGGAGGCTGTTTGGCGATGCTGCGCTGCATGAAGTACAATCGATGGAGGCTGCAGCCTTGGATTACGCCAGCTTGGACGCCGCCGACCTCATCGTGCTTCAAGGTGTTCGAGACCCTTCGAATGGTCTGGTTGCTGCATTGTTGCGCAACGTTTCCTCTGGAAAGAGCCTGATGATGCTGCCCCCTGCCGAGGCCCTTGGGACCGGATGGGATGAATTGCTCGTCGGGCTTGGCGCCCATGGAGTGGCCGATTGGATGACGTCCGAAGAGCCTGTTCGCCTGGGCAAGTTGCACCACGACCACCCCCTGTTTGCAGGCGTTTTTGCCCGTGCTCCTCGCCGGGTGGACCTTCCGACAGTGCGCGGCTGGCACGCACGCAGCCCAACAGGGTCCCTAGAGCGCAGTTTGATCTCTTTTGCTGACGGCAGGGAGTTCTTGACAACCGGGCTCAAAGGCCTGGGACGTTACCACTTTTGCGCTGCCCCTTTCGATCCCAAGTGGTCCAACTTGGCCCAACATGCCCTGTTGGTTCCCACTGCGCTCAGAATGGCAGAAACAAGCCGTGCGACAGGGCTGCAGCAGTTCACAGCCGGCAGCGATGTGGCGGTTCTACTGCAAGGATTGGACCGTGCCACCGGGGCAGGCCTCGCACTTCGGCCCGCCGCAGGCGATGCCGCGGAGCGCTTGCTGTTGGAATCTGGAACAGTGCCTGGCGGTGTGGAGGTGTATCTGCCGCTCCGCGATGCTGTACCAGGTCCGTACTTCATAGAGTCCATTGCAGCAGCTGGAAACAACGGCGATAGTGTTTCCGTTGTGATGGCGTTGGGCATCAACCCTGCACGGGGTGAAAGCGATTTGTCCATTTGGGACGTAGAGGACTGGAAACAAGCCCTCACAACAGAGGGATGGCGGCGCAGCGATGTCATCTCTTCAGATGTGGAAGACCTTGTGCAGGAGGTGGAAGTGCTCGAAGCTGGTCAACCTCTGTGGCTCAGCCTTGTCACCCTCTCCCTGCTGTTTCTCCTCATTGAAATGACCTTGTTGAAGCGCAAGTCTGCCATGCGTCAAGCACCTGAAGCCTCTGCGCCTTAAAACCTGAAGTCACCACCTCCACCCGAGCACGTCATGACCCGATACCGCGCCCCCAGACTTTTGCAACCGGGCCACCCTCTGCACGGACAGCCCGTGGATGTGGCTGTTGAAAATGGCCGCATTGTCTCCATTGGAGCTGCATCGTCAGGCTCAAAGAATGAGGGAGACCATCTGCTGTCCGAGTGTTGGATTTCGCCAGGATGGTGGGACGGACAGGTGGACTTTCGGGACCCCGGTACAGAACGTGCTGAAGGACTTGCACACGGCCTCAAGGCAGCGGCACAAGGTGGATTTACCCGGGTAGCTCCAGTGGCCTCTACCCGACCGTGTCGGGACCAACCTACCGAAGTTATGGCCCTTTTGCACAGGACATCAGAGGCCATTTGCGGGGTGCTGCCCTTGGCTGCGTTGAGCGCAGGATGCAAGGGAGAGCAGCTGACAGAGGCCTATGCCCTCAAGCGTGCCGGTGCCAGGGCTTTTTCAGACGACGCTCCCATAGAGCGTCCAGAATTGCTGCGGCGCGCTCTGGAGTATCACCAAACCACAGGGCTTCCGGTTTTTTCAGCCGCACTCGACCCCCATTTCCAGCCCGACGGCGTCATGCATGAAGGAGCCATGAGCACCTCATTAGGACTGCCAGGCCATTCAGGCGAATCCGAATTGCTGCGCATCGGAAGGGAGTTGGATATACTGTCATACTCCGGAGGACACCTTCATTTTCCCGTGATCACTACAGCGGCAGGAATGGAGGCGATCAAAGCAGCAAAACAGAATGGGCACAAGGTGACGTGCGGGACCACCGTGCACCACCTCTGTTGGACCGATGCTGATCTGGACGGCTTCAACAGCGATATGAAACTGTCGCCACCGTTGCGTTCAGTGGAAGACCGCACCGCCCTCCGCGCAGCTGTTTTAGCCGGCGATTTGGACCTGGTGGTTTCCGATCACCGCCCGCGCACCCCTGAGGAACACGACGTTGACTTTTTGGTGGTCAAGCCTGGGATTGCAGCGGTGCACGCCGTCGGTCCAGCGCTGCTTGGCGCTCTTACCGACCACGGGGCATCCCCCGAAGAGTCCATGAACGCGTTGTACAAAGTGATGGTGGCCGGACCTCGAAAAGTTTTTGCAGCCTCTGGGTCCGAGATGGGACTAGAAGAGGGAGGGCCCGCAGAGTTCACAGTATTCTCCACCACCGCCACGGGCATTCCGAAGTCGGCTTCAAAGGCTCCAAACACCTTCTACACAGAAGACACTGAGCATTTGCTGGGGCGGGTGATCGGCGTGGTCACCCCTCGGGGCAGCCACTGGAACTGACCGCCGCAGGTCCATCAGGCCTCGCCGGTCGGACCCCCGAAATTCACCGGAAACGAAGGTTCTGGCTGGCTGGTCATCTCAATTCTGCCGTGCTGCCCCTCAAATTTGCTGATGTTGTCGACCAGCATTTTCATGACACGTTTGGCGTGTTGAGGGGAAAGCACCACACGTGAGCGCACTTTGGCCTTGGGGGTACCCGGCATGACTTGGATGAAATCCAAGATGAACTCCGTCTGGCTGTGGGTCACCACCGCAAGGTTAGAGTATACACCTGGTGCCACATCTTCGGGCAGTTCGATGTTCAACTTGGGCTTCTTTCCTTGGTTTTCCTCACTCATGCGCGCAAGTTAACCCAGAGCTTCGAGGGCCTTAAGGCAGCACCGCCAATAATTCCTGCAGGGCGCCGACCTGGGCCGAAGCTGGAGAATGCGGTTGGACATGGTCATCGGGGTTGAAAAACACGGTCTTCCAGCCAGCACCATGGGCACCCACAACATCGGCCTCGTGGTCATCCCCAATCATCCAAGCTTGCTCTTTGCTAGCCCCTGTCCATTTGAGGGCCGCATCAAAGCAAGCTTGAGCGGGCTTTAGGTGCCCGAGTTCCTCGCTGGTCAACAGGTGATCAATCCAATTCGAAATGCCTGTATTGGTCACTTTGATGTGCTGGACCTCGCTGAATCCATTGGTCAGGATATGAATCTCATGCCCCCTGTCCCGCAATGCCTCCAGGACTTCAAGGGAACCGGGAATGAGGTGCTTTTGATGGGGGCCCCGTTCAACGTATTGCCACCCCAATTTCTCCGCCAATTCAAGGTCATTTGCCCCAAATCCTGAGAGTGCCCGCTTGAACCGCTCAGAGCGCAACACCTCTTTCTGCATCTTGCCTTGACGGTAATCGGCCCAGCACTGCGCATTTTCTCTTTGATAGATGGCATTGAATGCGTCAAAACCACCATCGCCCCGCTCATCCAAGGAGAAGTCCAAGAACAGCCCCCTGAGGGTCTCCAACGAATTCTTTTCGAAGTCCCAAAGGGTGCGGTCCAAATCAAAAAATAGGGCGACTCGTTCTGACATGTGGAATCAAATAAAAGCCTGCACGGACAATGTCGTCAACAATGCACTCCATGCAGCATAAGCGATGATCATAACAGGCAAGGTGTCGGAGCGGTTTTCGAAGTATTTGAACGCCAACAGTGCCCCTACCGGCACGCCCACAAGACCACCCAAGAGCGCAATGCCCAGCAAGCCGAAGTTCTGTTTGACGCTCACAATTCTTCGGCGGTTGGGTGTGAATGCACGCTTGCCTTTTCGGCGACGCACCCTAGAGCGCCATCCAAAAAGCGACCGGACCACGGGCTGCAGGGCCAACAGTCCGACAGCAGCTCCACCGGCCGAATAAGCGAACACCCTCCAAGGATCGAGTCCTGCCGCCACAGCCGTGGATGGCATTACAACGAACTTGACAAAGCTGAACACCATCCAACCTCCAGCTTCGAAAAAAGTGGACCACTCCATGAGGAACAAAGGAAAGGAGGTACGGGGTGTTTCACCCCACGGCTTGGAGAACGTTGGGATATACCGCCCCCCATCCTGCCCACTCCCCTTCTGGAGCCAAACTTTCATTGTGCCACAGGAGGCGAAGGGTTCCTCCAAGTGTCCTTGCGCCGTTGGCAAGCTCAGAGAGGTGCTCGGTGACCGCCAATGGGTCCATTTTCTGATACCTGCTCAAAGTGGCGTCCATGGCAGCAAAGGGGTGCAACATGAGCGGCGTCAAAGCCTCAGCATCGAGGTCATACCACTGTCGAGGGCGGGTAAAACCTCCTCGAAATCCTGTGCACACCGCATGCCCCTCCGTATGGTCTTCTACAATGCCCAACGCGAGTAAGTTGCGACGTGTGATGCCCGGTTCCATGCGCAGATAATGCTGTCGCGATGCTGTGGGAGGGCAGCCCATGATCTCCGAAAAACTCTGGAATTCGCGCCCTAAAGCACGTTGATCCAACGCAGAAGCGTAACCTGGATGCCACTGCACCGACCCGGGACTGGACGACTCCAAACCCTGCATGAGTGCCTTGAGTTTATGGCTCTTGGCAGGCAACCCCTTGTCGTGCGTGCCAAAACGGGCCAACAGAAAAAACCACTTGGGGGTCATTCCAAACTCTCGGTGCCAAGCATGGGCTTTCGCGTAAGTGTCGTAAGGGTCGGCAGCCGCACCCCGACAAACCTGCCACCTGCGGCCTGCCAAGGACCAGTTCCCCCGCATGACATCTCGGGACCATGCCCCACCTGTCCTCCAAGCTCCCTTGCCCAAAAATGCATAGGCGCTGTCCACATCCAAAGTCGGCTGAACAGAGTATTCCGCTTTCAGGCGGTCCCGGTGTTCAGGCCAAGACCCACCCAGAATATGCGCTCCGAGTTCAAAGGCCCATTGCTCACAGATCGGGACCGACAGCCACCCCTTTTTCATGGGCACGGAATCCGTGGGGTCAAACCTGCCGTGGACATCGCGTGGGGCGTCTTCTGTCCACTCCTCCATGCGGCTCCCCATCCAAAAAATAAAGGACAACCAGTCTTGCTCACCTTGTCCTGTGGCAGGAGGCGTGGCCCTCAAATGGCTTTCTTCGAGCAATCCCTCTGGTTGGATCCTGAACACCCCAGCCACTGGAACTTCCCCGCCGTACTGAAGCTTCCACACTTCTTGGGATTGTGCAAAAGCGGTCTCATCTGGCTCAAAGCGCCAAGCCAAACCCAGAACGGCATCTAACGACCACTGCAAAGCCGCCTCTAGCCGAGGCGTCAATTGGGGGGCGTGCACCAATACATGAGGCTGGTTGGTATACCGGGGCATCGTTCAAATTCGTTGCAACAGCCCGTTCAATAGGCTGGTGGCAGCCCGCCCTTCTCCAAACAATCCTGAACCTTCTACAGGTGGCGCTGAGGGAGCGTTGCACAGGTGATTCACCAACGAGGAACGCCCGTCATGAGAAGACAATTGTGCGGGATCAAACAAAACTGAAGCTCCGATGTCAATCAATTCACGCCATTCGGTGGTGTCTCTAAGGATCACCGCGGGAGCCCCTTGGTACCAAGCTTCCTTTTGGAGTCCGCCAGAGTCTGTGAGGACAACATCTGCTTTGCACAAGGCAGCCTGCATCTCCAGATAACCCAACGGACCAGGGTTGACCAGTCGGGGAGGCAGTTTCATGTCATGCGACTCCATGACCTTGAGCGTTCTCGGGTGAATGGGGAACACCACGGTTCCTCCTGTGACTTCCACCCACTGCCCTAAGGCATCCAAGGCCCCCTGGAGCAGCTCAGGGCGGTCTACAGTTGAAGGGCGGTGAAGCGTAGTCACCAACACCGGCGCATTCCCCGCTGGCCAGCCTTGAACACTGAGATTCGCCGCAGTCTCGCGGGCGGCCAAGGCCAAATCCAACATCACATCCCCCACCTCGATGATCCGCTCTGGAGCCACTCCCTCGCGGCGCAATTGCTCAGTCGCAGGTGGACCCGTGGTGCACAGGAGGTCCGACAGCTGATCGGTCATGATGCGGTTGTGCTCTTCTGGCATGGCACGGTCACCGCTGCGCAGTCCTGCCTCTACGTGCACCAAGGTCACGCCTGCATGGTGCGCTGCCAGAGCTCCTGCCATTGTGCTGTCCGTATCCCCATAGACCAGCACCGCTCGGGGCTTGACCCGTTCAATTTGCTCAGCCACCCCCCGGATCATATCCGACAACCGTTCGCTTCGGCCGCTTTGGGCTGGACTGATTCTGGCATCAGGCGCAGGCACGCCCAACTCGACCAGAAAATCCATGCTCATGTGGTCGTCGGCATGCTGCCCCGTATGCACCAACCATTGGGTCAATCCTTTTTGAGAAAGCGCCCTGGTCAGCGCAGCTGACTTGATGAATTGAGGGCGGGCACCCACCACCGTCAGCAGGTCTTTGGTTGAGGAGGAATTGGACGACATCAAATGAGGCGATTGTCTGCAAAGCTAAAATGTCCCATGCCAGCAATGATGATGTGATCGAGAATAGGCATATCCAAGGACTTTCCAGAAGCGCAAAGGTCGCCCGTCAACTTGCGATCGGCTGCACTGGGATTGGGATTCCCGCTGGGATGGTTGTGAATGAGCACCATGGCTGCTGCCCTCACAGCGAGCCCTTTGCGAAACACCACCTTGGGATCGACCACTGTCCCGGATTGTCCACCCCTTGAAATCAACAAATCCGCGATGGGTGCATTGGCACGGGACAAAGCCAACGCCCAGAATTCTTCCACCTCCAGATCCACGAGTCTTGGTCTAAACCGCGTGACGATTTCTTGGGCACAGGTAATGCGCATGAGCGGCGCTGCCTTTCTGCTCATTCGCCTGCGGCCCAACTCCATGGCTGCGCCAATCATAACGGCTCGTGCATCACCAATGCCATGCATAGACCTGAGCCTCAGGAGGTCGCACCGCCCCAAAGCATGTAAATCGCCATCGACCTCCGTCAGCACGCGCTGTGCGACCGCGGTGGCATCTTCACCCTGTGTGCCACTGCCCACCATGATGGCGACAAGCTCCGCATCACTGAGTGCGCCCACACCTTCAACGATGGCCCTTTCTCTTGGCCGCATTACCTCATCGCATTTGAAGAAAGTGGAGTGTCCGATGTGTTCCACAAAAAAAGGAGGCCGAAGCCTCCTTTTAAAAAATCTTGATTGGCCTTCATGGGGCCAAAGTGATCAACCTTTTACAGTGTCCAAGTGGCGGGCAAGGCTGCTTTTGAGGTTGCCTGCTTTGTTTTTGTGAATGACGTTCTTCTTGGTGAGTCGGTCGATCAAAGACGCCACTTTTGGAAGCTGATCTTCGAGCTCCTTGGCATCGGTTGTAGCGCGATACTTCCGCAAAGCATTCCGCATTGTTTTGTGGTAATAGCGGTTGCTGAGACGCTTGGCCTCGTTGGAGCGGATGCGCTTGAGGGCTGATTTATGGTTCGCCATGCTTGCGTTTTGGGGGGGCAAATATAGTCAACTGCTCCATGCGAAACGACTCAGTACCAAATCAAGTGTACTCGAATTGTTGTTGCGCCGTCTGATATGTCGGTTTCAGTGCGTTCTGAATCGATATGATCTTGGGGACTAAAGGGGAGTCCCAAGGCAATGAAATCCTGGGTAGTGGCCACGTCATCGTCGAAAACCGTAAACTCAAAATCAGTATTAAAGTCTTCAACCTCAATATTTACCGCTACAAAATCCAAGTCTACTGGCAGGGCTGCATCTTGGGCAGTCCCTGAGGTGAAGAGCACGGATTGACTGGAGGCCACGCGCAGCTCGACGTATAGATCAGGAGGACCTTCATCGACGGTGTCTTCAAAATAATCGGGATCGGTGGCCAGAACCTCTACCCTGTCAATGACACATCTGGTGATGGGTTCGGGTTCTTTGCAACCTGAAAAAATCACACACAGCGTCAAGCAGATGGACGCAAAGTGAACGGCATTGGATTTCATGCCCTCAATTTCCGAAAAAAGTTTGGGAAAGAGAGAAGGGCGCCTTCGCGCCCTTCCTTCCTAACAATCTACTTGCCAATCGCCATTCCTAGCGATAGCTGTTGCAAATATACAAAGCTGCCTTCATGTGTGAAAACACGTTATCACAGCCTTCTAATTCCGCTTACTTCTTGAAAATGAAGCGGGTAATGTAAAGTCCCTGGCCGTCGGGCTTTCCTGCATCGGACTCGACTCCGCTTACAACGAACTCAAGGCTCCATCCTGCTGCCACCATGTTATTGACCTTATCTGTGATCAATGCGTCGTTGGAAGCGATGTTCTGGAAGTTGATTCCGGCAGCGCTGAAAAAGTTGACCAACTTGGTTTCCTTGAACGCATCAACTTTCAGGTCCCCACGCTTCACGTCACCCTGACCACTCTTCTTGCCGTCAATGCGCTCGGTGGTGGCAGCTTCGCTGTCGGCCTCTGAGGTAGTTTCGATGATGCGAGAACGCCCTACACCGCCGGGAACAATGCTCTCAACAACTGTGACAATTTTATACTCTTGCGCCGCAGTATCGAGGCAAGTGAACAGGGCCAAGGCCCCGAGGAAAACCAATTTTTTCATGTTGTGAATGTGTTATGTGATCTAAAATTACTGCGCAAATCTGTTAAATGGCCGGATCGATTAAATGATCCGAGACCCGACCAGAAGTTGAGTGGCTTCATCGAAGAATGCAACGCCCTTGTTTCTCGAATACCACTTTTGGACTTCGCCTGCAAAGACCCGGTATTCAGGTTTAGGGTCGGCCGCCTCCTTATAGTCAGCGACCATATTTTGAGCTTCCTTCGGACGGGGGCCCCAATGGCCCAAAACCTTGCCTGCTGAATCTGCCACAATCCACATCGGAATAGACCGGCCACCATTTGTCAGGAAATCACCGATGATTTGAGACGGAGCGTCGCGCAACACGACATCGAGTGGGACCTTGGCCCGCTCGGCCAATGCTCCAATCAAGGGCACTGTTTGGGCGGCGTCGCCACACCAACTCTCGGTGATTAAAACCCAATGTTGCCCTTGAAGCGCGCCACTGTCCAAGATGGCATCGAGGGCTGGTGGCCATTGGGCCGTCTTTCCTACCCTGTGCATTCTGAACGCATTGAGCCGGGTATATTCGGCCAACGCCTCCGATGGTTTTGGGCCACTGTGCGATTGCAATGCCACCCAGTCCTGCATGGCTTTAGCATAGGTCGGATAGGTCATGGCGTCTTTACGCCCACCGGTCCACCAGGCGTCCCAGCGGCTTCTCTCTTCGTTCATAAGGATGCTCGCTTTGATTGACTCTGCCAAGAAATCCACGCCTCGGCCGCCACCCTTCCGGACCGCATCGCCCCTTCAAGCGAGGGCGCAAAAAACGCGTCTCCTGCTCCAAACACCCCGGCTTCAAGTTTCGGACCACTGGGGCGCTTTCCAACAGGGCTGGTTCGGGGCAATGCCCGATATATTGCAGCACTCCATTCAACCCGCCCGCATTCTACCCCTGCCGCATCAAGCTCCTTGCGCATGGTTTCCAAGGCCTCCTTGGCAGTTTCGTCAGGCTCAAGCAGGCCGGTAACATTGATGCGCCCCGCCCCTACTGCCCCTTCTAGGTCCTCCATGAAATGCAGGTTTGTCACCTTTTTGGCCCCGGGCACCAAACCAATCACCGGCTTTCCAAATGAGGGTGTCAGGGACTGAAACACAGCGTTGATACACCCGTTCCACTCGCCCATTGGATATCCCGGATGAAGTCCCGGTGCCGCAATGATGGCTCCTCGGTCCAAAGCCACTGGCTTTCCTTCCAATTCCAAGCTACCACTTGACCATGCGTTCACCTTGCACCCCAGCTTGATCTCAGTTCGATCCAGCCTAGAGGTCAACTGTTCCACAAGCGCCTGCATGCCCCTTTTGGGCCGCAAGACCTGCCCGTCCGCCAACATTCGCAAGGTGAATTGGAATTGAGCTGCAGGAGTTTGGAGTGCTCCCTCCAAAAAAATCCCTGAGAAAAAAGGTGCGAGAAAGCCCGTGATGAAGTTTTCAGAAAAACCCCACTGTTCCAAAAATATAGCTGTGCTCTTGTGCGCCCAGGGTCCCAAACTCTGCTGAGATGACGGCTGGTTTTGAGGGGAGGTGAAATGGCCGTTTTGAATGTCTTCGGCCTGGCAACCCTGAAGTTTGAAAACAAGCCGCAAGACTTTTATCCGATCAGACCAGCTGCCGATACCGCTGGCCAATGTGGCCGGCAGCCAACCCCAAGCCCTGCGTGGATCGGCAA